>JAYOFM010000015.1:0-40667 GCA_038117225.1 Rhodospirillales bacterium | reverse complement strand
CGCCGGCTACGCCATGCATTGCTTCGACGCCGCCGGCACGCAGGAACGCATGCCCAGTGGCGCCACCGCCGCCGGCTCCACCGCCAACGTGGTTGCGGCGGCGGAAACGGTATTTCTGTCAGTGCCGGATGGCGCGGCGTCCATCGCCGTGGCCAAGGAAATCGCGGCGGCGCCGGAAAAAAATGTCAGCGTCGTCGTCGACCTGTCCACCGTCGGGCCGACGGCTTCACGCGAAGCGGCGGCGATCCTTCAGGCCGCCGGTGTGCTATATATCGACGCACCGGTCAGCGGCGGCGCCGCCGGCGCCAAGGCGGCGACCATCTCGCTCATGTGGGCGGGACCGAAGGACCAGTTCGACCGCCATTTCGATCTGCTCAAGGCATTCGCCAAGAATCCCTTTCATGTGGGCACCGAACCCGGTCAGGGGCAGACGGTCAAACTGCTCAATAACTTCCTGTCGGCGACCGCCATGGCGGCGACCACCGAGGCCATTCTTTACGGCGTGTCCCAGGGTATCGACATGAAGACAATGCTCGACGTGGTCCACGTATCGTCGGGGCAAAATACGGCTGTCAGTGATAAATTCCCGAAGCGCATCCTCACCGGCACCTATGACGCCGGCTTCTATACCAAGTTGCTGAACAAGGACGTGCAGTTGTTTCTCGCCAACGCCCGTGACGCCGGCACGCCCGCCTCGGTGGCCGGCGCCGTCGGCGAAATCTGGCAGGGCCTCTGCGACATAGACCCGGATGGCGATTTCACCCGGGTCTATGAATTCATTCGCGATGGCGAGGTCGGCAAACCCGAATGAGGAGCAGTCTGCCCGAGGTCCCGCTCGCCGAGGCCGAGGGCACGGTCGCCAATGTCTATGCCAAGCTGATGCTATGGAGCGGCAGCGGCTCGCCAGCACTTATCTTTCGACACCTGGCAACATTCCCCCGGCTATTGGATTGGTGCTGGCAGGCGGTCGGCCCGGAACTGGAAGAACGATCGCTGCAACCGGCGTTGCTCAAGACGGTCGACGCAACACCGGGCTTCATCATGGCATCGTTGCCAGCGAGCTTATGGAACGATCTCGGCATCAATGATGCGGATCGGGCGCTGGTCGCCAGTATGCTGGCAAGCTACGACAGCATGAACACGGTCAACTTCGTCCTCATCGGCGCCATCCGTGAGCTGCTCGTAAACCCGTCGACAATTACCGGCGACGCACCGAATCAACGGTCGGCGACGATGGCGCCGCCACCGGCGGTCGCCACCATGCCCGCGCCGGCCGACGTGGATGCCCTGGCGCCGGATGTGCGCGATGCCGTGTTGCGTCTCGCCAGCGGCGTGCCGGATACCGGCAGCCGCGTCGTCCCGACGCTGTATCGCCATCTGGCGCTGTGGCCACCGTTGATGCTGGCGATCGCCACGCCGTTGCAGCGCGAATTCGATTCCGGCGCGGTCGACCCTGCAACGGAACGCCTACGCACCCGCTTGCAGCCGGCGGTCGGCGACGTCGCCGACCGTGCCGGGCGACGCGTGACGGCGCCAGCGCCTGTCGATGATGCCGATACGCTGATGCGCACCCTCGACGCGTTCCTGGTGGTGATCCCGCAGCTCGTTGTCGTCGGCCGCGCCATCGACGCGGCGCTTCCCGATTGATCGCCGCTCAGTATCCCTCGTCAAGCAACGGGAAGGCGCTGAAGGCCCGCGGTTCGACCACGGCTGCTGCCGGGTGCAGGTACGAGACGTCGAGTTGGTCGAAGCGGGTAACACCGAGCAAGGCCAGCGCCGTCCGCACCTCGATTTCCAGCAGTTCCAGCATGCGCACGATGCCCGGCCGCCCGGCGGCGGCCAGAGCGAGCGCCTGCAAGCGACCGATGCCGACGGCATCGGCACCCATGGCCATTGCCTTGACGATGTCCGACCCGCGCAGAACGCAGCCATCGACGACGATCTTCGCCCTGCCGGCGCAGGCTTCGACCACTTCGGGTAAAACGTCGAAGCTGCCACGGCTATGGTCCAACTGCCGGCCGCCGTGGTTCGACACATAAACCACATCGACACCGCGCTCGACGGCGATGGCCGCGTCCTCGGCCGTTGCGATGCCCTTCAGGATGACCGGAATATCGAACTTGTCCTTCAGGCGGGAGACATCGTCCCAGGTAAACTTGGCCTGGTACTGTTCGCCCTGCGCCACGGTCTGCCGGGCGGTCGATTTGTAGCGCTTGGCAAGATCCCGCTCGCGCCGGGAATAGTGGTCAAGATCAACGGTATAGCAGAACGCGACATAGCCCTGATCGATGGCCCGCCGGACGTGGTCATCGACCCAGTCCGCGTCACCGCGCACATAGAGTTGAAAAATGCGGGCGGCGTCGGGTGCCGCCTCGGCGGTCTTTTCCAGGCCCGGCTTGGATACCGAGCTGACCATGTGAGCGCAGCCGAAATCGCCGGCGGCGGCCGCCGCCGTTGCTCCGCCGCCGGGATGGAAATCCTGCAACGATCCGATCGGGGCGAGGATGACCGGCAGGCGCAGGTCGCGGCCGAGAAAATCAGTATGCGTGTCGAGGTCCAGCACATCGCGTAGCACCCGGGGCCGGAAGGCGATGGTGTCGATGGCCAGCCTGTTGCGCTTGTGCGTGGTTTCGGTTTCAGCGGCGCCGGCCAGATAGTCCCATTCGTTGGGGCCCAGCGTCGCCTTCGCTTCCTTATGGAATTCGTGCAGGCACTGGAAGCGCTCCGCCACCTCGTCCGCCGACATGTCAGCGGATGCCGCGTGATCGTCCATCGTCCCCTCCTCCCCGCTTCGTTCAGCCGTGATCCGGTTCCGCGAGTACGATGACGCCGTCGGCGTCGGCGTAAACATATTCGCCGGGCTCTATGATGATGTTGCCAAAATTCACGGTCACGCCTTCAAGACCGATGCCGTCCGTCCGCGGCCGCATGGGCGTGGTACCGATCGCCTTGACGCCGATGTTCAGATCCTCGAATTCGTGCTGGTCGCGGATGCAACCGTTGAAGATCAGCCCCTCCCAACCGAACTGCGCGGCCTCGGCGGCTATGTTGCCGCCGCAGAGGGCACGGCGCCGGGAACCACGCCCATCGACCACCAACACCTTGCCGAGCCCGCCACCCGCGAGAATTTCTCGAATGCCCTTGTTGTCCTCGTAGGTGGCGAAGGTGACGACCTCGCCGTGAAAATCGTCCCGGCCGGCATAATCGGTGAATTCGGTTTCGCAGACCCGGGCTTCCGGATGTGCGTCGCAGACATCGGCGGTGCGGACGATGTCCTCTGTTTCGTTATTCATGGCAGGGCGTCCCTCTCACGATCATGGCCGGTCGGCGCCTCACAATAAGCACTCTTCTTAAGGCCGTCCATGCCGGCTATGGTGCGTCACCAACTTCACGGTATTTGATTTACGCCCACAGGAGGATCCCACCGTTGAGCAAGTTCGCCATCTTCGTCACCGTCAAAGTGAAGCCCGGCATGGGTACCCAGTTCAAGGATATCATCCTGGAGAACGCCACCGCGGCGGTCCGCGAGGAACCCGATTGCCACATGTTCCGTGTCATGAACACGGAAGGCGATCCCGATACCTTCCACTTTTTCGAGGTCTACACCAACGCGGCGGCGCTTGATGCCCACCGGGAATATCCCCACTACAAGAAATTCCGCGAGCTGACCGCCGACATGGTGGTCGACCGCGCCATTCAGCCGCTTACGGTTCTGCAGTAGGGGGCGGTCGCTCGCGGTATCCGAACGCCAGGATGCCGGCGCCAGCCAACAGTACGGCACCCAGGGTCAGCCATGCCATGCCGTAGCTGCCGGCATGATCAAGCACGAGTCCGAACAACGGTGGACCAATGGTGCCGCCGATGGAGAATGCTACCCCATTGAAACCGATGGCGGCGCCGGTCAATCGGGTCGGCACCGCCTCGGCCGTCATCGCCAGCACGATGGCGACGTAGGCGGCGATGCTGCCGCCCATGGCGAGAACCAACAACAACAGTACCCCTCTGGCCGTTCCCGGCCCAACCAGGGCCGCTGCCGCGAACGCCACCGCGCCGGCGACGGTCAGCGGTACCACAACGGTCTTGCGGCGGCCGCGGAAGAATGTGTCGGTGAGATAGCTCCAACCGATCCGACCGACCGCGCTGGTGCCCTGGGCGACGGCGACGGCGAGCCCGGCGAACGGCTGGTTGGCGGCACAGGCGTCACGCAGAAACAACGCCAGATAGGAAAACATGGCCGACTGGCCGGCGTTGAAACAGACACAGGCGCACCCCATGGCACGCAATTGACGATGGGCGAAGACGCTTTTCAGATCCAGCCCGATGCCGCGAATGCTGGCGCCCGTCCAATTGGGCCGCCGCGCCAGGGACAGCCAGGCGAGGCTTGTCGCCACCACGCCGACAACGATGATTGCAAGAATTGGACGCCAATCGAACCACGCGGCCAAGGCCCCGGCACTGGCGCCGATCAGGCCGCCGAGCGGCACGCCCAGCTGCTTCAGTCCCATGGCGGTGACACGCCGGTCGACGGCGAACCAGGTCAACACGCCCATCGCCGTCGCCGGGTTGACCAGCGAATATCCAAGCCCGGCAACGAACATGGCGGCGACGGCGGCGGCGAAACTCTCGGCGATGGCAAACAACCCATAACCGAACGCCAATAGCGCCATGGCGATGACCAGTGTCAATCCGATGCCAAGCCTGTCGGACAGTAATCCCGATGGGATCGCCGCGATGCCCTGGGCGGCGAAGAACGCCGACAGGAAGAAGCCAAACTGCGCCGCCGTGATGCCCATGTCGTCACGGATCACCGGCCCCATCGCCATCACCGCCAGATAACCGGCGGTGCCGAACAGGTGCGCCGCAGCCAGCATGGCGATGCGCGGGCCGAGCAGGCGGTGCGGCGCGATTTCGCTCATGCGGCCGGGCGCCCCTCGCGGAACCAGAACACCAGGATCAGCGTGCCGACGCCAACCAGGGCCGCGGTCAGCAACCAGCCGGCATCGAAACCGCCGAAGGCGTCGACGGCGGCGCCGAACAGGATCGGTCCCAACATGCCGCCCACGTGCAGGCCGACCATATTAAGACCGACCGCCGAGCCGGCCAGTCGAGGCTCGACGGCCTCGACCGCGATGGCCTGAGTGACTGGCGCGAAAGAGGCAATGGTGACGCCGAGCCCTAGAGTCAACGCCAGGCCCATCCACAACCCCGGTCCGTCGGAGCCAACCAAAACCATCATCGCCAGCATGACCGCCGCGGCGCCACAGATCCACGCCTTCAAAACCTTGCGGCGGCCAACGTACCAACGATCACTGGCGACGCCCCAGACGATCCGTGCAATGGCGCTCGACGCCTGTGCCAGACCAACGGCGAACGCCGCCATCGGCTGGCTGGCACGCGCTGCCTCGGTCAGAAACAACGTTAGGAAGCCGAAGAAGTTGGTCTGCCCCGCGTTCAATAATCCGCCAAGAACGGCGAAGCGTGAAAAATTCCAGTCCCGCAGCACCTCGCGAATATTAGCGAGCGGGCTTGGCCCGTCGCGGCGCACCCGGTCCCGGTCGGCGACCAGCAGGCTGAGACACAGCACGCCGTTGATGGCGATCATGGCGGCGATACCGAACATGATGGTTTGCCAATGCACGTATTCGGCCAACGCGCCGCTACCGGCGGCGATGATGCCGCCGATCGGCACGCCGACCTGCTTGATGCCCATTGCGGTGCCGCGCCGCGCTTCGGGGAACCAATCGAGTACCCCGCGCGCCGTCGACGGGTTGGACATGGAATAGCCGAATCCCATCAGGAACATGGCGCCGAGACACTGGGCATAGCCCGAGGCGATCCCCAGCGTCAGTGCCGCCACCACCATCAAGGCGTGGCAGACAAGCAATGTGCGCGCCACGCCCAGGCGGTCCGTCAGCGCGCCGGCCGGCAGCGAGCCACAGGCTTGGGCGCCGTAATAGGCCGACACGAAGGTGCCGAAGGCGATGGCACTGAGCCCCAGATCTCCTGTGATCAACGGCGCCATGGCCATCACCGAAACCACGTTGGTGGTGCCCACCGTGTGGGTCAGTACCAGCAGCGGCAGCCGGGTCTTCCAGGGATTGCCACCGCTCATCGGCGGCTCCACCGCGGCGCCGCCTCAGCTTCCCGGGGGTGGGACGACAATGGAATCGTAGGCGCTCGACGGATGATCGCGCCCGACGTTGCGGAATACATCCAGTGTCACATCGAACGCCTCCCGCGTGATTTCCACGTCCGGCACCCAGCAGCCGAGGGTCTGGTAAAAGCCGATGCAGTTGGCGAGAACAGCCGCGTCGATGGACGGGAACCATTCTTTTTCAGCGGCGGCAATTTCCGCGGCCGGCGCCTCGTTAAGCCACAGCCGGGTCTTACGGTAGGCGCGCATGAACGCCAGCGCCATGTCACCGGCCAGCCATTCCCGCGTCGCCGCCAACGATGAAAACGCGCACGGCCCGATGGCCTGGCCGACCGACGCCACAACGTAGCCGACGCCATCCGCCGCCAGCTGTTGCGGCGCCGGGCCCTGCTGATGAATGTAATCGCCCTTGCCGGCACGGAACATGGCATCCATGTCCGGCCCCTTGCCGGCATCGATGGCGTCGATGGCCGCATAGTCGAGTCCCTGGCGCTTGCAGGCGTACTTGAACATGGCAAGCGGCTGCGCACCGTGAGTGACGATGACCGTGCGGCCGGCAAGCCCGGCCCACGAAAAATCCGGTTCCGGTGTCCGTCCGGTGAGAAAGAAGCCATCCATCTTATTGATCTGCGCGAAATGCACGGCTCCGGGCGCGGCCCCTTTTTCCAGCGATCCGAGACCCTGCGCCGGTGCCGACTGCGCAACGTGAGCGCTGCCATCAAGCAACGCTTCGATGGCGCTTTCCCCTTCCTCGCAGATGGCCAGATGCGGCTCCAGGCCCTCATCCTTAAGGAACCCGGCGGCGGCGGTTGCCAGCAGCGGAGTATAAAAGGCGGAAAAACGGGTGAACTTAATATTGATGCGGCTCACGTGAGCAATTCCCTGTTCGATAGTTATTCAAGCGGTTGGCCATCCATGCCGTTGGCGGCGACGCCCAGATGCCGCAGCACCGTGGGCGCGATATCCAGGATCGATGTCGGGGCGTGCGATTGGCTGCCGGCGGCGAAGCCGGCGCCGCGCGCGATCAGGAACGGGCTCTGTTCATTTTCGCCAAGCCCCCCGTGCTGCGCACAACCCGGCTTGATTTCACTCGAGAATGGTGACGCAAAAGCGACGGCGGTCCCGGCGATGCCGAAAGCGCTTGGCGTTGGTTCCTGGCGCCCCGTCATCGCGATGGCAAGCGGACCGTCGGGCCGGTGACCGACCTCTGCCAAACCAGCACCATGAAAGACCTGAGCAATGCGATCGTCTGCAGTCAACAAGCCGATGATCGCGGGAATTCGATCGCGGGCATCATCGGAGAGATAGAGCGACGCCCCAAAAACGTTGGACGCGACGACAACGTCTTGCGATTTCGACGACGCCTTCAATCCGGCCTCGATCAGCATGGCTTCCAGATCAACGACCTCGCCGATGGTCTCGTGGCCATGGTCGGAACCCACCAGCAAAAGAGCATCATCATCATCGCCGATGGCATCCGCGACCCGCGCGACATTGGCATCGGCGGCGGCCAACACGGCCAGGTGCTCGGGCGAGCCGAGCGGCGATGCGTGTTGCGTATGGTCGGGCTCGCAAAGCCACAGCAGTGCCAGCGCCGGGCGCGCGCCCTGCACGACATCGCGGATAAAACGCGTCGTCATTTCGGTATCGCCCGCCGCATCGTGAGTGGTCGCCAACGGTGCGGCGGCGGTACCTCCAGGCGCATGAGCCAAGGTGCGATGGCGCAGTTCGGCGAAGTCATCCGGATCCTGGAACAAGGCCGCGCCGGGCGAAACATTGGAATAGATGACCGCACCGCCATGATTGACGAGACGTTCGGCCAGTGTCGGCACGCGAAGGGTCTGGCCGGTAGCGCGGCGCAAGCGGTCACGGAAATCAGGCGGACCGGCGCTCAGCGCCACCAAGCCATCGCCTTCATCGATGGCGACGCAATTGCCCTCCAGGCCATGTCGGCCGGGCAGACAACCGGTGGCGATGGAGGCCGACGCGGTACGCGTGGTCGACGGATAGACGCTCCGATGGTTGCGAAAAAAGCGGCCTTGATCCGCCAGCCGGCAGAGATTGGGCGCCCACGCCGGGGTTACCATGTCGGCCCGCAGACCATCGCAAATAACAATTACAGCTCGCTTCATGTGGAATCCCCGCCGTCCGCCGATGCCATGGATACCACAAGCCCATCGACAGCGACGACCCCTTGCCCCGCACGCATGACGACCAACGGGTTGATCTCGGCTTCGGCGATGCCGGGCACTCGCGCCAAGTCAGACAGCCTGACCAGGACATCGGCCAAGGCCATCAAGTCGCCCAACGGCAATCCCCGATACCCGCGCAGGGGCGCCAGACCACGTACGTCGTCGATCATCTCACGGGCCGTGTCATGGTCGATGGGTGCCAGCCGGATTGCCCGATCCTCGTACACTTCCGCGAGCACGCCACCGGCCGCCAGAATCACCAGAGGGCCGAACTGCGGATCAAGGCGGAATCCGACGAGGACCTCGCCCAGGCCGCATTGCATTTCCTGAACCATCAGGCCATCGATGCGAGCCGCCGGGTGGTGGCGACCGACGGTGGCCAGGATATCCGCCCGCGCCGCCGACAGCGCCGCCGGGTCGGCGATGCCGAGACGCACGCCGCCGGCATCGGTCTTGTGGGGGATATCCGCGGACAACACCTTGGCCGCCACCGGAAAGGTGAGGTCGGCACCGTCACCGGGCGCCAACAGCACCCGATGCGGTACCACTGGAATGCCGAGCGCCGCCATGAAGGCGAGCGATTCATCCTCCGCAAACGTACGGTCAACAGCCAGATCCTCGCCACTGGGAATCGATGCCGTGGGGGACGCGGGCGGCGCTGCCGGCGCCGTGCGTCGAAGGGCGGCGCGCAGGCCGTCGGCGCACGCTTCCGGCGTGCGGAAGGCGGCAATGCCGGCGTCGGCGAGAAGTTTCAGCGATGCGTCCGCCTGCGGGTTGATGTATACCGCGACGGGCTTGGAACATCCGGCGGCAACGTCGCGGATGGGGGCGACGGCGACTTCCGGATGAAACTGGCCAGAGGAACCAACGACACAGACCACGGCATCGCAGGCATCACTGTCCAACATGAGACGAAGGGCCTTGCCGTAAACCCCTTCGCGGGCCCCGGCCATGGTCAGATCGATTAACCGCGAGCCGCTCACATCGATGTCATATTGCGCCAGCAGGGCCCGCAGTTCGGGCGGTGCGCCGACGAGTTCCAATCCGGCTTCGCCCAACCGGTCAACGATGGTCGCGGCGCCGCCACCGGTGGTGGTGATGACGGCAACCCGGCGGCCGCTCGCCGCACCATGCACCAGCAATGGCGGTGCCTCGATCAAGGTCTCCAGCACATCGACCCGGGCGATGGCGTTGGCGCGGAAGAAAGCGTCGGCGGCGGCGTCCTCGCCGGCGAGTGCGCCAGAGTGCGAGATGGCGATTTCACGACCTTCGGCGGAACGGCCGAGTTTATAGGCAATGACCGGCTTGCCAGCGGCGAAGGCACGGCGAGCGGCGGCGCCGATGGCGGCGCCGTCACGCACGCTTTCCAAAAACAACAGAATGCTGTCCGTGGCATCGTCGTCGACCAGCAGGTCCATGACCTCGCCAACACCCAGGTCGGCTTCGTTACCGATGGAAATCATGCGGGAAAATCCGAAGTCCCGCGCGGCGCCACGCGACAACATGGCGCCCAGCATCGATCCCGACTGGGAGATAATGCCGAGACGACCGACCGGCAAATCCGTGGATTCAAGGATGGCGTTGACCGAAAGCATCAGCCGCGACGCCGGGCAGATGATACCCATGCAATTTGGCCCGATCAGACGCAGGCCACCGGCGCGCGCCGTCGCCACCAGTTGTTCCTGCAGGCGCCGACCTTCGCAACCGGTTTCCGCGAAGCCGTCGGTGTAGACGGTCGCTATGGTGACGCCGGCGCGGACGCAATCCTCGATGGCGGCCGGCACCGCCGTCGCCGGCACCATGATGAAGGCGTGATCGATCGGCCCCGGTGCGTCGGCGACGGCTTTAAAAGCCTCGACCCCCTGCACCCGGTCACGGTTCGGGTTGATCGGCACCACGCGGCCGGGATAGCCGTGATCGGCCAGATAGCGCTGCGGCCGGCCGGTATTTTTTTCCGCGTCGGCCGAGGCACCGATCAGCGCGACACTGTCCGGCGCGAACAGCGCCCGAGCCAGCCGAAGCGGATTTTCTGTCATACGGGAATTCACGGTCTTCACCCCTGCCCCATCTCCACGTATGTTAGGCGCCATGTGGTCATGCCAAAAGGCCCATTGCGTTTTATCCCGCGCATGTCGAAAATTGATCGATGTCAATGTTCGTCGGCTGGCAATCCGCAGAATGGCCGAATGACGAATCATGGGAGCACGCGACCAATGGATTACAACGCCGTCTTCGCCGACGCCGTCGGCAAGGTCAACCGTGAAGGGCGTTATCGCGTCTTCGCCGACCTCGAACGCCAGGCCGGCAATTTTCCGCATGCCATCAACCGGCGAGACGGCGGCGAACATCCAGTGGTCATCTGGTGTTCGAACGATTATCTCGGCATGGGCCAGCATCCACCGTCCATTGCCGCGGCGCAGGAAGCCGCCGGGCGGTACGGCGCCGGATCGGGCGGCACCCGCAATATCTCCGGCACCACGCATCTGCACGTCCTGCTGGAGCAGGAACTCGCCGATCTTCATGGCAAGGAAGCGGCGCTGCTATTTACCTCCGGTTATGTTTCCAATGACGCCGGCATTTCCACCATCGCTAGCTTGCTGCCCGACTGCGTCATCCTGTCGGATGCCTTGAACCACGCGTCGATGATCGCTGGCGTGCGCAATAGCCGCTGCGAAAAACGAATCTTCGCCCACAACGACATGGCCGACCTGGAACGCCAGCTCGCCGACCTGCCCCGTGAGCGGGCGAAGCTGATCGTCTTCGAGTCCGTGTATTCCATGGATGGCGACGTGGCGCCGATCGCCGAAATTTGTGATCTCGCCGAAAAATACGGCGCGATGACCTATCTCGACGAAGTTCACGCCGTCGGCCTATACGGCACCGGCGGCGGCGGCATTTCCGAGCGCGACGGTGTCGCCCATAGGGTCGACGTGATCGAGGGCACGCTAGCCAAGGCGTTCGGCACAATGGGTGGTTATATCACCGGCTCGGCGATGCTGATTGACGCGGTTCGCTGTATGGCGGCTGGCTTTATTTTCACCACCACGGTGGCACCATCGGTATTGGCGGCGGCGCTGACCAGCGTGCGCCACGTGCGCGCCCATGATGAATTGCGCCAACGCCACCAGGAACGGGCGGCACGCTTGAAGACCCTGGTGACCGAGGCCGGTTTACCGCTGATGCCTTCGGACACCCACATCGTGCCGATTCTGGTCGCCGACCCGGTGTTGTGCAAACGCGCCACCGACCTGCTGCTGGAAGAGCACGGCATATACATTCAGCCGATCAATTACCCGACCGTGCCAAAGGGCACCGAGCGGCTGCGCATCACACCGACGCCGCTGCACGATGATGCCTTAATGGCGGAACTGGTGACGGCGTTGAAGGCCGTCTGGCACAAACTGGAACTCAAGGCGGCCGCGTAATTTCCACCGCGGAATGTTTCGGTCCTACGCGGAGTTTGCCACAGCCTTGGCGACTTCGAAGACCCGGTTGCGAACCCGCTCATCGGTGATTTTATAGTAGGCCTCGATCAGATCCCGAGTTTCCTTCTGCATCATGGCATCACCGGAAAGCGGCGTCTGATCGCTGTCGCTCATGCCCGGCGCCAGTTCGGACTCGGCCACCGCGGCCTCGACACCTTCGAAAAAGTAGGACACCGGCACATCAAGAATGCCGGCAAACTGAAACAACCGGCTGGAGCCGATGCGATTGGCACCGCGTTCGTACTTCTGAATCTGCTGAAATGTCAGACCGACGGCCTCGCCAAGCTTGGTCTGACTCAATCCCAGGAATGAACGCCGCGCCCGAACGCGGCCACCCACATGGATGTCTACCGGGTGCGGAACACCCGGCTTTCTACGTTTCCTCATTTTTCTTCTTCCTTTCATACCCCCCCCGAATGAGCATCATGATCGACCCCCTCGATCCACGCTCTAGCTACGGGTATTATCGCACCCCGGCTATGGGTATTATAGTGTGCTAACTGACACGCTCCTGACAAGACCTGACGTGGGCCGTCGGTTCCGACGGCGCCAAGAAAAAGCGGAACTTCACCGAATATGCGCTGGAATTTTGAGACTCTCTCCCTGACGTTGAGCGAACCGCATGTGCTGGCGGCAACCCTGGATCGTCCACAGCGGGCCAACGCCTTCAATACACAGTTGGCCGCCGATCTGCGCCAGTTATGGACGGACCTTTATCACGACCCGGCGGACACCCGGGTCGTCGTGCTGACCGGCGCCGGTGAGAGGGCGTTCTGCGCCGGCGCCGATCTGAAGGAACGGGACGGCATGACCGTCGAGGACTGGAAACGACAGCACGCACTGATCGAGCAGATGGTGCGCGCCATGCTGGCTTGCCCGGTCCCCATCATCGCCGCCGTCAACGGCGCCGCCTACGCTGGCGGCCTGGAACTGGTGCTAGCATCGGACTTCGCCTACGCCGTGCCGACGGCGCGTTTCGCCTTCACCGAGGTCGCTATCGGCCTGATGCCGGGCGCCGCCGGCACGCAGACTCTGCCGCGCGCGGTCGGTGTTCGGCGGGCCAAGGAAATCATTCTTGCCGGCAAACCCTTCGGCGCCGAAGACGCCTTGGCGTGGGGCGTCGTCAATCGCGTCGTCGACGCGCCGGCTTTGATGGATACGGCCCTTGAGACGGCCAACGCCATCGCCGTCAACGCCCCCCTCGCCGTTCGTCTGGCCAAGAAATCTTTGGACGTTGCGACACAGACAGACCTTGGCACCGGCTACGACTTCGAAATTGGTGTCTACAACCAGTTGATTCCGACCGAAGACCGCGTCGAGGGTATCCGCGCCTTCAATGAGAAACGCAAACCGGTCTTTCGTGGTCAATGAGCGGCGCCAAATGATGGCCGGCCTGCAATTCGGCCTCGATTTCCGAGCCACCGCATGAGATACCGCAGCCCATGAGCCAAACCCGCAAGCAGCAGCAATGAGCATCCGCCCCGTCATCCTTTCCGGCGGCGCCGGCACGCGTCTATGGCCGCTGTCACGGCGGTTGTTTCCGAAGCAGTTACTGCCACTCGCTTCCGCGAAGCCGTTGATCGTCGAAACCGCGTTGCGGCTTACGGGTCCGGACTTCGCACCGCCAATTGTCGTCTGCAATCAAGACCATCGCTTCATTATCGCCGAACAACTGCGCGAAGCCGGGATAGAGGCTGCGCGGATCGTGCTTGAACCGGTCGGTCGGAACACCGCGCCGGCCGCCGCGCTTGGCGCCCTGCTGGCGCTCGACGAAGACCCGGCGGCACGCATCCTGGTGCTACCGTCCGACCATGCCATCGGCGCGCCGGACCGATTTCTGCGGGCAGTCACCCACGCGGCGGCGGCTGCCCAGGCCGGGCATCTGGTGACCTTCGGCATTACCCCAACGGGACCTGAAACTGGTTACGGCTATATCAGGCCGGGAGCGGTTTTAAGTAATCTCGTTGGCTGCCACCCGGTCGAACGTTTCATCGAGAAGCCGGATCTCGCGACCGCGACTCAGTTCCTCGACGATGGCGGTTACCTATGGAACAGCGGCATGTTTCTGTTCGGCGCCCAGGCCTATGTCGAGGCGCTTGAGGAACTGGCGCCTGAGATTGTCAGTGCCGTTCGTAAGGCCATCGATGGCGGCGATACGGACCTGGATTTCTTCCGCCCCGATGGCGATGCCTTTTCCGCTAGCCCGAGTGATTCCATAGACTATGCGGTGATGGAAAAAACCGACCGCGCCGCGGTCGTCCCCGCAGATATGGATTGGAGTGACATCGGATCATGGGCATCCCTGTGGCGCCATGATGCCGCAAACGCGGACGCCAATGGCAACGTCGCGATTGGTGAAATTATCGCGGACCAAACGACCGGAAGCTATCTGCGCAGCGAGGGCCCCTTGATCGCCGCGCATGGCCTACGCGACATGATCGTGGTCGCCACCGCCGACGCGGTGCTGGTGGTCAATCGCGACGATGCTGAGGCCGTCAAGGGACTGGTCGATAGCATCGAACAGAGCGGCCGCGACGAGCACGAATCACACGTTCGCGTCCATCGGCCTTGGGGGTGGTATCAAAGCGTCGATACCGGCGCCGGATTTCAGGTCAAACGGCTGTTCGTCAAACCCGGCGCGCGCCTGTCCCTTCAATACCATCATCGAAGGGCCGAGCACTGGGTCGTGGTCGCCGGCACGGCGAGGGTCACGCGCGACGACGAGGTGGTGACCTTGACAACGAATCAGTCGACTTATATCTCGGCCGGCACGCGGCATCGGCTGGAAAACCCCGGCTCCGAACCGCTTTACGTGGTCGAGGTTCAATCCGGCGACTATCTCGGTGAGGACGATATAGTCCGCATCGACGATGATTTCGCCCGCGACTAGTATTGAAGGGACGTTTCATGGCAAGCGCCATCATGGTCGAGATCGCCCCCGGTGAACTGCTCGACAAGATCACCATTCTTGAGCTGAAGCTAGAACGCATCAGCGACGCCGCGAAGCTGGCCAACGTGCGTATCGAACATGAAACCCTGAATGCCACGCGCGCTGAGACACTTCCCGCTTCCGACGAGCTGGATGCCCTGGTTCAAGATTTGAAACGGGTCAACGGCCAGCTGTGGGAAATAGAGGATGATATTCGCGACTGTGAGCGGCAAAAGGATTTCAGCGACACCTTTATCCAGCTGGCACGCGCGGTCTACATCAACAACGACGAACGGGCCAATCTGAAACGTGCCATCAACGAGCTCCTCGGCTCGCGCCTCGTGGAGGAGAAATCCTACGCGGCCTACTGATGGCGACTTTTCTGCCCCTGATTGATCGGATCACCGGCCTACTGGGCCGTCGGGTGCGGCGACGCGACGCGCCATCGGGGGTGCTGCTGATTTCCGCAGGAGGTCTCGGCGACACAGTCCTGTTCTCGGTCATTCTGCCCCGCCTGCTCGGATTGGCCGTCGAAGGGGAAACCGTTACGGTCCTGGTCAGAAGCGACGCGGCCAAGATGACGTTTCTTTTCCCGGCGGACGTAACCGTCGAGACTGTGGACTTCCCCCGCTTGTTGCGCGATCTGCGTTATCGCGCCGGCATCATGGCGCGGCTCTATCGCGCCAACTACCGAATGGTCGTCTCCACTGATCATCTGCGCCATCCGTGGCTGGACGAAGCATTGGCTTTCGCCACCGCGGCACCGCGGACGCTGGCCATGATGGCTCGCGACTGGCCGAAGTATGCGAACCGTCTCGCGGCCAACGCGCGGCGCTTCGATGATGTGTTCGACGGCGGCCCCGCACATACCGACAAGTTGGTCCGCTGGAGCCGTTTCGCCGACTGGTTGCTCGGCGAACAATCCACGCCGTCGCGAGTCGCCCTACCAGTTTCGGTACTACCGCAAAAGGCGGAACTCGAGGCGCCGACGGCGTTCGTGCAACCGTTTTCCGCCGTCGCCCTGAAGCAGAGTCCGGTCGAGCTTTATCGGCGCATCTTCAAAGTTATCCCGGATGAATGGCGCATTGTCCTCACCGGTACGCCAGACGACCTGCGCCGCCAGCCGGAATATCAGGAACTGTTGGCGCCGCCACGCATCCAGTTTGATGGCGCCCCATTCGCCGAATTACTGCCGCGCCTGATGGCGGCGCGGCTGGTAATATCGGTCGATACGGCGTTGATGCACCTCGCCGTGGCCGCCGGCACGCCAACCCTTTGTCTCGCCAGCGCGGCCTATGTCGGCGAAATCGTGCCCTATGATGACGTGGTCCGCCCCACTAACGCCCATGCGATTTATACGCCGATGCCGTGCCAGGGCTGTCTGGGGAACTGTTCACTACCGGCCGAGAATGCCATGTTCCCCTGTGTCGCCCGACTCGACGTCGCCCACGTGACGGCCGAAGTGGCCCGTTTGATCGGCCCGCCGGCGCGCGACGGTGCGTGAGCGGTTGTGGCCTCGTTCCCCATCATGGTTTAGGATGACGCGCGTGGACGATTCGCGCGATCGGCGCGCCTGAGGGCGTGCCAACGGGGGCCTCGGAAGAACCATGACGAAGATGCGGCGACCTCAAAAGACACGGGTTTGCTCATTGCTGATCGGCGCGGCGCTTATCATCACGGCGTGCGATCCCGCCGCCCAATTTGCCTCGGCGACGGCCCGCATGACGCCAAGCAAGGAAGGGGCCGGGCGCACCGCCGAACCGGGCGAAACCTTCCCTTCATTTCCCGATATTCCCGTCGCCTCGGGTTCGCGAATGAACGTCAATAAAACTGTGGTTTTGGGCGGCGAAGAGTGGTTCGGTCAACTCAGCATCGCCGCCTCCCACGGCGCGCACGTAATGTTCGAATTCTATCGTAATCAACTACCCAAATATGGCTGGGGAGAGATTTCCGCTGTGCGCGCACCGACCAGCGTACTGACCTACGATCGCGGTGTTCGCGTCTTGGCCCTGCAGATCACCGGCAACTCTCTCGGCGGATCGGAACTGACGATCAGCGTCGCGCCCCGTGGCGGCGCCGGTGCCGGACAGGTATTGCAACCGCCCGCCGTGGCGCCACCCGCCGCGTCCGGTGACCCGCTTGCACAACCGGTGCAACCATTGCCACCTTTGACAAAATCCAACTGAGACAGAGGATCAGTCCATGCGCGAAGTCGTCATCATAGACGGTGTGCGAAGTGCCATCGGTAAATATGGCGGCGGGCTGTCGACGGTGCGACCGGACGACCTGCTGGCCGAGGTCTACAAGGGCCTGATCGCGCGGACCGGCATCGATCCGGCCTTGATCGAGGACGTCTATGCGGGATGCGGCAATCAGGCCGGCGAGGACAATCGTGACGTGGCGCGCATGTCGTCGTTGCTGGCCGGAATGCCCAAGGAAGTGCCGGGCGTCACCGTCAATCGTAACTGCGCATCGGCGCTGGAAGCGGTCAACCAGGCGGCCAAGGCGGTGCTGGCCGGGGAAGGCGACGTATTCATCGGTTCCGGCGTGGAATCCATGAGCCGCGCGCCCTGGGCCATGCCCAAGCCGGACCGCACGCCATCCTTCGGCCATCCGCAGATGTGGGACACCACGGTTGGCTGGCGTTTCAATAATTCGAAAATGGACGCTCTCTATCCCATCATCAGCCTCGGCGAGACGGCGGAAAACATCGCCAAGGAAATGCAGATCACCCGCGAGGAGCAGGACGCCTTCGCCGTCGAGAGTCATCGCCGCGCCACCGCCGCCATGTCCGACGGCCGCTTTGCCGAGGAAATCCACCCCATCGCCTTACCACAGCGCAAGGGTGATGCCCTGGTCATCGACACGGATGAGCACGTGCGGGCCAAGCGCGAGAACGGCGGTTTCGTGCTCGCCACCTCCGAAGCCGACATGGCGAAGCTCCGCCCCTCCTTCGCCAAGGACGGCACTGTGACAGCCGGCAACTCGTCGGGCATCAATGACGGCGCCGCCGCACTGCTGGTGATGGACGCCGCGCGCGCTGAAATGGAAGGGCTGAAACCGCAACTCCGCTGGGTTGGCTCGGCGGTCGCCGGAGTCGACCCGGGCGTCATGGGTTATGGTCCGGTGCCGGCGACGGAAAAACTGTTGGCGCGGCACGGCCTTTCCATCGACGACGTCACCTTGGTCGAATTGAACGAGGCCTTCGCCGCGCAGGCCATCGGCTGCATGCGCCGGCTCGGCCTCGACCACGCCAAGACCAACGTCAACGGCGGCGCCATTGCCCTCGGCCATCCGACTGGGTGTTCCGGGGCCCGCATTCTGGTCACCCTGATGCATGAAATGAAGCGCAGAGCCCCCGTCGCCAAACGGCCGTTCTATGGCGTCGCCACGCTGTGCGTCGGTGTCGGCATGGGCGTGTCGACGTTGGTCGAATGGATCGGCGACTGATGGCCGGCGCATCAACCAAGGACCGCCCGCTTTCCGGCATTCGCGTCGTCGGGCTGGAGCAGTACATGGCCGGTCCCTACTGCACCATGCTGCTGGCCGACGCGGGCGCCGAGGTCATCAAGATCGAGCGCCCCGGTACCGGCGACCCGCGCCGCCTGATGCCGCCCTTCGCGGAGCAGAACGGCAACAGGAAAGCCGCCGGCTTCATGGGCTATAACCGCAACAAGAAGAGCCTTGCCCTCAACCTGCGTGAACCGGCGGGCCAGGAAGTCTTCCGCCGCCTTTGCGGTACCGCCGACGTGGTGTTGGAAAATCTGCGCCCCGGTTCCATGTCCAAGCAAGGCCTCGGTCAGAAGGAAATGCGCGCGCTCAATCCGCGTTTGGTCTGGGCCATCATTTCCGGCTTCGGGCGGCTTGAGGGATATCGCGGTCCCTATTCCGACCGCCCGGCCTTCGACATCGTCGCCGAAGCCATGAGCGGGATGATGAATTTGGTCGGTTTCGCCGACAAACCGCCGAGTTGGACGCTCTATGGCCTCGCCGACATCTTTTCCGGCTGCATGACGTCCTACGGAATCATGCAGGCACTCTTCATGCGCGAGCGCACCGGCGAGGGGCAGTTAGTCGATTCATCCATGTTCGACAACATGCTGGCGCTAAACGAGCAGATGGTGACCCTGTACAGCGTCGCCGGCCAGATGGGCGAGCGGGGGCGGCTTGCTAACTACTATCCACGTGGCGCCTTCCAGGCCTCGGACGGATGGGTTGCGCTGCATTGCCCGGACAATATCCTGTGGCAGCGACTCTGCGATGTCATGGGCAGGGCCGATCTAAAGGAAGATGCCCGCGCGGCGACCGCGCCCGACCGTTGTGCCAACACCGACTTTCTCGATCCCATCCTCAATGGATACCTCGGCGGCATGACGCGGGATGAAGCGGTGACGACCCTCAATGCCGGCGGCGTGCCGTGCGGGCCGGTCAACACGGCCGAGGATATTTTCGCCGACCCCCACGTGGCGGCACGCGGCATGTTGATGGATATCGACGATCCGGACGTCGGAACCTACAAGTTCACCCGCACCACGCCGCACTTGTCAGCCAATGCCGATTTGCCCAAGCAAGCGGCACCACGGCTTGGTCAGCACACGCGGGAAATTCTTGAAGGGTCGCTCGCGTTTACCGCCGACGAGGTCTCGGCGATGGCCGAGGGTGGTGTCGTCGGATTGGATGCGGAGTAAAGCCTTAGCCGCCCATCGTCGAGGGTTCACAGAACTGGCGCCTTGTCTTCAGGGACTGACATAGCGCCTTGGCCTTTGCGTTGTCGGCGAGCGGGCCAACTTTGAGGCGGAAGTAGGTTCTCTTTTTACCAAGCGTCACCTTCGACACCTCGTGCTGCATGCCGCCGAGCAACTTGGCATGGGCCCTGCGAATTTGCGCCCAGCCTCGCTCTGCCTGCTTGATCGACCGGTAGGATGCCAGATGCACCGCTGGCCCCGAGGCCTTGCCCTTGGCCATGGCCATGGCAGGTTTTTCCTTGGCCATTTTCGCCGGCTCCGCCGCCGTGGGCTGTGGCGTCTGCGGCCGCATGGCCAGTTCGATGGCCGTGCGCTCACGCGAATACTCATCGGCGGTGATATAGCCGCTGGCACGCAGTTGTTCCAAACGCCGCACCATGTCCGCCGCTTCCATCAGACCGCCCGGCGCCGGCTTGGGATTGGCAATGACGACCGGCGCTGCGGGCAGCAACGCATCAAGGATCATGGTTCGCTCGGCACCATGCTGGGCGACCGAAATGGCGCGCATTTCCAGCGCCCGGCCGATGGCCTGCAAGCGGCCGGAAATCTGATCCGTCGTCGGCACCGGCCGATCGAGCCCAGCCGCCGGCGGCGGTGAGGTCAGCGGCAGCAGCGCGCCCATGCTGGCGCGGCGGCGGCGCTGGAATTCATCTTCGGTGACGAGGCCCTGGTCGCGCAACGCGCGCAGGGTGGTAAAGCGCGAGATGACATTGGCATCGCCACCAGCAAACGATCCGACGCCCCCCGTCACGTCCGGCGTCATCACCGACGCCCCGGCCGGCGGCGTCATGCGGTTGGTGCCGAGACTGGATACTTCGACCGGCGACGGCGCGGCGGCGCGGCCGAGCATGACGTTGGATGTCGGCGCGCCGCCCACCGGGGCCGCGCCGGCACCGCCACTGGCGGCGGCCATGGCCTTGGGGGCGCCGCCGGAATCCATCATCGCCAAATTGACGCTAGCAATTTCCGTCGCTGGTTTCGTTTCAACGGAATTCCAGACGACGAACTGCTGCGACGCATCCGGGCGGATGGCGAGCACCGACTGATAAAGCTGGCGCGCCTTCTCGGTCTGGCCGGTGCTTTGATACAGCATGGCCAGCGCCAGCAGCGCGTGCACGTCCTTGTCGTTGGCACCGAGCGCGCGCTTCAGATGACTCTCCGCCTCGGCGTAGTTGCCCTTGGCCAGTTCGGCGATGCCCATCTCGGCGGCGTCATTCTTCATCAGCGGGCTGCTCGACCAGAAATCGGTCGAGAACACCTCGCCCTCGAAGATCGCACAACCGCTAACAACCGTCGCCGCCACGGCGACGACGGCGAAACGGGTGATGATATTCCTCAGTAATCCCCGGCCTCGACGGCGGGTAGGCCGTACACTTGCCACCGCTTCACGCTCCCACATAAGCCCTCCGATCCATATTGGATCGGTAGATATTGTGTTATCTACAAGGCATAGTACCGCATCAAACCCATAAATACCAATGCTTGATTACGGATGGAGCAGGAGATCATTTCTCCTTCTTTTTCTTCGCGTCTTCCGCCTTTTTCTTCTGTTCCAGCTCGACACAGCCGAGGACCGAGGAAAACGGCAGCTTGGTGATGGCGCCACCGCCCATGCGCCGGGTGCCGGCGAGAATCAGAATTTCCGACACCTTGGCCTTCGGATCGCCGACAGCCTTGTTGACGGCCGCGAGAAGACGGACATCCTCGGTCCGCTGTTCCGGCGTGCGGTAGTCACTCTTGACGGTCTTGCCCTTATTCTTCCTGGCATCGTAGAGGTAAGACCGCTCAATCGGCTTGGTATACCAGGCCTGCAGCAGGGCATCACTGATACGCGGGCCGAGGCCGCACACCTTGCCGACCTTGGAATTATCCTCGATCGTCAGCACCACCGTCACCGGCGTCGACACCGGCCGCTTCGAGTTTTTCTTCGGCTTGACTGGCGCCAGCACGGATTTCATCTGTACGTGGGCCTCGCCCTTCTTGCGCCAACCGAACGTACGCTTCTTCTGTAGTTCCTGAGCCTTGTTGTCGTCCGAGGCGGCGTCGGCCGGCGTGGCGACAAAGCCGCCCGCCATCACGGCGACGGCCAGCGACGCGGCGATAACGGTAGCGGAAAGTCTCATGGCACAGTCCCCTGGGGTCTCGGTGCGGGCCGCAATTTCCTCCTCCCCCCGGAGGAGCTGGTAATTCCATCGAAGAAATACGGCGATTTATTGACCATAAACTTGCACGTGGCGGTCCCGCCTGACAATGCCCCGGGGTGAAACACATGTGGAAAACTCGTGCCTATTACGCCTGAACCTCGCCACTGAGCGGCAATTCCATAAACAGCGTGCCGTCGATCGGCGTCCTGTAATAGGGACTGGTTTCACGGAATCCCATGGAGCGATACAGCCCCTGCGCCGCCGCCATCGACGGAAGCGTATCCAGGCACAGCGCCGCGTATCCGCGTCCTCGCGCCGCCGCCACCACTTGTTCGGCGAGCCGACGACCGAGGCCGCTGCCCTGCCACCGCGGACGCACGTAGAGACGCTTCATTTCGGCGACCCCGTCGGCCCGTTTCCAAAAACCGACGCACGCCGCCACGGCGTCGCCATCGCGGGCCAGCAGGAGATCGCCCTCCGGCGGTACGTATTTACCGGGCAAGTTGGCCAGTTCGGCATCGAAATCCTGGAAACAGAGACATGTGCCAATGGACGCCTCGTACTCGCGAAAAAGCTCACGTACGATGGCCATATCGGCGTCGCCGGCGGCCGCGTCGATGCGCACCTCGGTAGCGTCGGGGGAGTTCATGGCAGCACGATTTCCCCCTCCATAAACAACACCGCCTTACCGCCGATGACCACGCGCTCGCCATCCAGCCGGCAATAGAGATCGCCGCCGCGAGCTGAAACCTGCCGCGCGTGGATCTCGGCTTTGCCCAGGCGATCGGCCCAATAGGGCACGATAGTGCAATGCGCCGATCCGGTCACCGGGTCTTCATCGATACCGGCCTGCGGCGCGAAGTAACGCGATGCGCAATCGCTACCATCGCCGGGCGCTGTGACGATCAGCCCCATGCCGGCCATGCCCTTGATGAATTCCAGGTTGGGCTCAACCGCCAGCACCTCGGCTTCGGAGCCCAGCACCGCCATGTTCTTGACCGCCCGCAGGAAGGCTTCGGGATGGAATCCCATGGCGTCCTCGAAGCCGGCCGGTGGATCGACCGGCGCCGCCACCAGGGCCGGAAAGTCCATCACCAGATGGCCGTTGTCGCGCACCACCGTCAGCATGCCCGACCGGGTATGGAACCGGACGGCCTCGGCATCCGGGCGCAGCCGATTGAGCACCAGCCAACCGGTGGCCAATGTCGCGTGACCGCAGAGATCGACCTCGATCGCCGGCGTGAACCAGCGCAGGTCATAATCGCCGTCCCCGCGTTCCACCAGATAGGCGGTTTCCGACAGATTATTCTCGAAGGCAATGGACTGCATGACCTCATCGCCGAGCCAACCGCCCAACGGACAGACTGCCGCTGGATTGCCCTTGAAGGCAGCGGCGGCGAAGGCATCGATTTGGTACATGGGAATGCGCTGGCTCATTGTTTCAGTCTCTCGAAATCGTGCCGTTAAAGCGCCTCGACGATGGCGCGGCCCAATTCCTTGGTGTCGGCGGTGCCGCCCATGTCGCGCGTCTTCGGGCCGTCGCTGGCGATCACCGTCTCGATGGCTTTGACGACGGCGGCGGCCGCTTTGGGATGGCCGAGATGGTCGAGCATCATCGACGCCGACCAGATCTGGCCGATCGGGTTTGCGATGCCCTGCCCGGCGATGTCGGGGGCGGAACCATGCACCGGCTCGAACATGGATGGATGATCACGCTCCGGGTTGATGTTGGCCGACGGCGCGATGGCGATGGTGCCGGCGATGGCCGGGCCAAGATCGGACAGGATGTCGCCGAACAGGTTCGAGCCGACAACCACGTCGAACCAATCCGGATGCAGCACGAAGTTCGCGGTCAGAATATCGATGTGGTACTTGTCGGAGCGCACGTCCGGGTAATCGGCGGCGACAACTTCGAAGCGTTCATCCCAAAACGGCATGGAATGGATGATGCCGTTGGATTTGGTCGCCGAGGTGACGTGCTTCATGTCGACGGAGCGCGCCAGCTCGAACGCATAGCGCATGATGCGGTCGGTGCCCTTGCGGGTGAAGATCGACTGCTGCACCGCCATTTCCTCCGGCGTGCCCTGGAACTGACGGCCGCCGACCTCGGAATACTCACCCTCGTTGTTTTCACGCACGATCCAGAAATCGATATCCTCGGAGGTGCGACCGGCGAGCGGGCACGGCATGCCATCGAACAGCCGCACCGGCCGCAGATTGACGTACTGCGCGAAGGCGCGGCGGATCGGCACGAGCAGCCCCCATAGCGAGATGTGATCCGGGACGCCGGGAAAGCCACACGCCCCCAACAGAATGGAATCGTGGCCGCTGATCTGATCAAGCCCGTCGTCGGGCATCAACGCGCCCTTCTTATGAAAGCGCTCGCAGCTCCAATCCTTCTCGTCGAAGGTGAACCCCAGGTCATACTTGCGCGCCACGGCTTCAAGAACCAACAAGGCTTCGGGCATGACCTCGTTGCCGATGCCATCACCGGCGATAACGGCGATGTTCATTTTGTTGCTTGCGTCTTTTGTCGCCATGATGGTTTCAGTCCTCAATCAGGTGAATGTTGATGCGCCGGTTGTGGCGCCCCTTGTTCTCGATCTTGCCGACGCGCAGCCTACCGATCTCGCCGGTGCGCGCCACGTGGGTACCGCCGCAGGGCTGCAGGTCGACACCCTCGATTTCCATCAGCCGCACCCGCCCGTGGCCGGACGGCGGCGCCACCGACATGGTGCGCACCATGTCCGGGTTGGCCGCCATTTCCGCGTCGGTGATCCAGCGGTGGCCCATGGGATGATTCTCATCGACCAGCCGGTTGAGATCGGCCTCGATCTGCTCTTTGTCCAACGCCGTGTCCGGCAGATCGAAATCGAGCCGGCTCTTCGCCTCGCCGATCTGCCCGCCAGTGACCCCGCCCTCGACCACCGAACACAACAGATGCAACGCCGAATGCATGCGCATCAGTTTGTGACGCCTCGCCCAGTCGATTTCCATGGTTACCGCGTCACCAACCGCCAGCGTCGGCGCGCCGTCCGCGGGCACATGCAAATGGTCGCCGCCGAAGCGATCCTTCACCGTATCCGCGATCACCACCTCGCGCCCATCGGCGGCGCGTAGCATTCCGCTATCGCCCGGCTGACCACCACCAGTGGCGTAAAAAATCGTCTGGTCGAGTTGGATTCCCCGCTCATCGACCACCGTAACGGTGGCCTCGCCGGTCTTCAGATAGCTGTCCTCGCGGAAAAGTTCCTCGGTCATCAAATCACTCCGAAATCACACTTTGGCGCATCTAGAAGCCTTTTTATCCATTTTTCATGCGGTCGAAACAGCTCATCTCATTGAAATATATGGAAACATCCCCGATTCACCGAGAAATGTGGACAATTGTGGTCATTTTACCATCACGGCGCCAGCCTGAGGCGACCATCCCGACCCCCCTGTTCCTATTGATATGGCCCAGAAATCCGCCAATGCAACGCTCCCTGATAACACAATTTCAGGTGTACCAAAGGGGCAACAATGTCACGGTGACAAAATCACCGTCGTTGGGTAAGCGGTTCTTGTTGGACAACAGTGGGGATTCCTTGATGAAACTGACGTTCCTCGGCGCCACGGGAACCGTTACCGGCTCGAAGTATTTGCTCGAACATGCCGGCACGCGGACACTCATCGACTGCGGCCTGTTTCAGGGACTAAAGGAACTGCGCTTGCGGAACTGGGCAAAACTGCCCATCGACCCCGCATCGATCGATACCGTTTTGTTGACCCACGCGCATATCGACCACAGCGGCTATATCCCGCGGCTGGTCAAACATGGGTTCAACGGACGAGTGCTTTGTTCCGCGGCGACACTTGATCTTTGTTCGATCCTACTGACGGACAGTGGCTATCTTCAGGAAGCGGACGCCGAACGGGCCAATCGTCACCGCTACACCAAGCACAAACCGGCGTTGCCGCTTTATTTGCGGCGGGACGCGGAAACGTCACTTAAACAGTTCAAGGCCGTCGACATCGGAAAGCCATACGATCTCGGCGGCGGCCAGACATTCACCTTGAGCCGGTCCGGCCATATTCTCGGCTCGACCTTTATCCAGATCACGGACGGACACACGACGATCGTGTTTTCCGGCGACATCGGCCGCGCCGCTGATCCGGTGATGCAATCGCCGGCGCAAATCCAAAACGCGGATTATCTGGTGCTGGAATCGACATACGGCGACCGTTTGCACGGGGACAGCGATCCGCAGGAAAGGATTGGGGAGATCATTCGAGACACGACGGCGCGTGGCGGATCCGTGGTCATTCCAGCATTCGCCGTTGGGCGGTCACAAAGCATTCTTTATTACATTTACCAACTCAAGAAGGCGAAGGCGATTCCGGCCTCCATGCCCATCTTTCTTGATAGCCCGATGGCCATCAATGCCACGCAACTTCTGCACGATCACGCCAATGACCATCGCCTGACGAAAAGATTGTGTGCCGAGGTGTGCGGCGTCGCCGAGTATGTTCATACGGCGGACGAATCGAGGGCGCTGGGCAGCACCAACGGCGTCCCCGTCGTCATCATATCGGCCAGCGGCATGGCCACCGGCGGCCGGGTATTGCACCACCTGAAGCACTTCATCGGCGATCCGCGCAACACCATCCTCTTTACCGGATTTCAGGCCGCCGGAACGCGTGGCGCGCGGTTGCTGCAAGGTGAGACCGAAATTCGCATCCACGGCCGCATGTGGCCGGTGCGCGCGCAAATCGACGTGTTGCACAATATCTCAGCCCACGCCGATTATGGCGAAATCCTCGATTGGCTGGGCCATTTCCAACAGGCCCCGCGCCGCGTCTTTGTCACCCACGGCGAACCGGAGGCGGCATCTTCCCTTAAAACGAAAATCGAGGAGCGCTTCGGCTGGGACACGGTCGTTCCCGACTATCTGCAGGCGGCCGAACTATGAGCGGGGCCGAACGCCCGGTGCCCGCTTGAGCCGATGCTCGAAACGTCCGGCATCGTGCAAGACCTTTTGACATTCGCTGCGGCTTTTCTCACACACGATTAGGAATATGGAAGGCATATCTGGCCTATCGAGTTTATTATCTTTTCCGATGAGGGTTGGCGTACTAGCGTTTGTTGCCCCGCTGAATGAAGGAAATCGAACATGCCGCTGCTGACGACGACGATTGGTGCCTACCCGAAGCCCGAATATCTTAAACTGCCGGACTGGTGGGGCGATTCTCGGGAGGGCAAGTACTACACGTTCGATTACGTCGGCGCCTACGAGAAGGCCGTTGAGGAACTGGGCGATGACCTGGAAGAGGTGGTGCAGCGGGCGACCCGCGAGGTGCTTGAGGACCAAAGTGGCGCCGGCATAGATATTCTGACCGACGGCGAAATGCGGCGCGAGAATTACATCCATTATCACTGCCGCCAACTCGACGGCATCGATTTCAAGCAGCGCACGGAGATCGAGTTCAGGCCCGGCTATTTCGGTCACGTGCCGACCATCACCGGAACCATCGCGGCGCGCGATCACTTCCTGCCGCATGACTGGTCTGTGGCCCAGGGCATGACCGACAAGCCGGTGAAGATCACCATGCCGGGTCCGGTAACCATCGGCAACGCCTGCCACGACAACCACTACGACGACAGCCGCGACGGCCGCATGAAACGCGGTGCCGACATCGCCGATGCGTTGAACGCCGAAATCAAGGCGCTGGCCGAAGCCGGCTGCCGCTACGTGCAGATCGATGAACCGGGCTTCGCGCGCAGCGCGGAAGACGCCTTGGATTTCGGTTTCGAGAATCTGGATCGCTGCTGGCACGGCATACCCGACAGCGTGACGCGGACCGTGCACATGTGTTGCGGCTATCCCAACACCCTCGACAATCCCGATTATCCGAAGGCCGACAACAACATATACAGCCAACTCGCCGATCTGGTCGAAGCCTCGCGCATCCAGCACTATTCGCTGGAAGACGCGCACCGCCACATCGACCTGGCGGTGCTGGAGCGCTTCAAGACGACGACGGTTATCCTCGGCTGCTTCGATATCTCCATGAGCCGCATCGAGAGCGTCGACGAAATCGCCGAACGACTCGGCGCCGCGCTTGAACACATCGACGCCGACCGCCTGATCGCGGCGCCCGATTGCGGCCTCGGCCTGCTGCCGCGCGATCTTGCGGTGGCCAAGATGCGCAACCTGTGCGAGGCCGCGCGGCGATTCTGACGTCATACTAACCATCGGCATGGGTATCGCCGTCGGGTGAGCGCGCACCGGTGGCCGGGATATCGAACTCGCCGCCGTACTGATATAATTCTCCCGTGGAGATTCACGCCTAGGGAGATGCCCCATGTTCGACCGCGACCAGTTCATCGCCGACTGCCAGGCCGCCGTCGCCGACGACCCGACGCACAAGGCGGCGCGCGAGGTCGTGGCGCGGGCCGTGGCCGATCCGGCCGGCGTTTTGAAGGGCCTCGGCGAGCCCGCGCGCGGCAGCATCGAGACCCTGCATCACGCGTCGGACCTGACCATCATCAATGTCATCTGGGGTCCGCGCATGACCATTCATCCGCATAACCACGCCATGTGGGCGGTCATCGGCATCTACAGCGGGCGCGAGGACAACATCTTCTGGCGCCGCCGGCCGGATGACCCGACGGGCGGCATCGAAGCGGCGGGGGCGAAGGAACTCCGGGTCGGCGACGCGGCGCCGCTCGGCGCCGACATCATTCATTCTGTGACCAATCCGATCCCGCGCCTGACCGGCGCCATCCATGTCTATGGCGGCGATTTCTTCGAGATGGCGCGCAGTGAATGGGACCCGGAAGCGCTGACCGAAAGCCCCTACGACATGGAAAAGACGCGGCGCGTGTTCGAGGACTCCAACCGGCTGCTCGACATCGCGTCCTAGGTCCTAGGCCCCTTCGCGCATCACATCGATGAACGTCGCCGCATCGGCATTACCGCCGGTGAGGATCAGGCCGACCTTCTTGCCGGCCATGGTGTCCCGTTCCCGCAGCAAGGCGGCAAGCGGACCGGCCCCCGTCGGTTCGGCGAGGTTGTGGGTATCGCGGTACAGGTGGCGCATGGAGGCGCGGAATTCATCCTCGGCGATGCGCACGATGCGCTCGGCGCCGGCCTGGATGACGGCGAAGGCGTCGGCGTCCGGCACCCGGCAGGCGACGCCGTCGGCGATGGTGTCGGCGCTGTTGGTGCTGACCGGTTCACCGGCGTCCAGCGACAGGGCATAGGCCGGCGCCCGCTCGGCGACGATGCCAACGATGGCGGTCTTCAGCCCCAGTCCGTCGCGCGCGGAAATCAGACCGCAAATGCCGGACCCCATGCCGATCGGCACATAAACCGTGTCCAGATCGTCATGGGCCCGGAAGAATTCCAACGCATAGCTTGCGACGCCGGCGACCAGCCACGCATGATAGGGCGGAATCATGTGCAGGCCCTGCGCTTGAGCACGGCGACCGGCTTCCTCGCGGGCTTCCTGGAAATCCTCGCCGTATTCCACCACCTCGGCGCCGAAGGCACGCATGGCGTCGTTCTTCTCCGGGTTGTTGCCACGCGGCACCAGCACCGTCGAGGCCAGGCCCAGCGCCGTCGCCGCGCGCGCGACCGATTGACCGTGGTTGCCCCGGGTCGCGGTGATGACGCCGGGGCAATCGGGCTCATCGCGCTTCAGGTTGGTCATGTAATTGAGCCCGCCACGCACCTTGAAGGCGCCGATGGGCGTGTGGTTCTCGTGCTTGACCCAGACTTCCGTCCCGGCCCGGGCGCTCAACAGCGGCCACTGGATGGCTGGCGTCGGCATCATGTGGCCGTGGACGACGGCACTGGCGGTTTCGATCTCGCGTAACGGGATGGTCGGCATGGTCTAGGCCCTTCTGGTGATGGCGATGCCGACGAGGATCAGCACCGCAGCGGCGATCAGCGGCGTGGTCAGCGGTTCGCTGAATAACGCGACCGCCAGGATCAGGCTGACCAGCGGCTGCGCGAACTGCAAGGGGGCGATACGCTGCACACCGCCTTCCGACAGCGCGCGGTACCAGCAGACGTAACCGATGATCGCGGAAAACAGAGCAAGATAACCGACCGCCGACCAGCCGATGGCGGACACCGCCGCCCAGTCGGTCGAGTTGCGAAGCCACCAGACCAGCGTCAATTGTGCGAGCCCGGCCAGGGAAATCGCCCAAAAGGTGACACTCCACGATCCCATCGGCCCCAGTCGCGGCGCCAGACGGCTACCCGTCACGTACCCAAGGCCGGAAAAAACCGATGCCGCCGCGCAATACAGATCACCTTCCAAGCTGGCTTCGCCAGACGCATCGCGCACGCCGACCAGGATGACCTCGCCAGCCAATGCCACCGCCATGCCGACGAACCAGATTCGCGCCGGCCACCGGCGATCGAAGGCGGCGCCGAACAATCCGGTGATCAGGGGCAGCCCGGCGAGAATCAGCGCCGCGTGCGCCGTCGAGGTGAGCGACAGGCCGTGCGTGAACAAAAGCGTGAAACTGGCGAAGCCGCCGAACGCCGCCGCCGCCAGCAAACCCCAGCCGGCGATGTCGCGCGGCAATGGCAGCCGCAGAATCAGAACCAGCGGCAGGGTCACGGTGGCGGCAAAGACCGTGCGCAGAACGCCCGCCGCGATGGGATCGATCTCGGCGACGGCGAATTCGGTCGCCGCCGGCGTGGCGCCCCAGATGACCACTGCGAAACCGCCGGCAAGCAACGCCGGCCACACGCGCGCTGTCGTCGTCAAGGTGGCGGCGATTGTCGTCATGCCCACGTTCTAGCCGTGAAGCCATCGATGGCAAGGGAGGGACGGCGCCGGAAACGCGGCGACACCGTCCCCCCACTTACCACCCGTCATGCCGGCTGGCGGACCGGCGAGTGTTTCGAGCGGCGGCGGATTGATCAAGGCTCAAGCGCGCCAGAACGGCTTGGCCGCTTCGCTGTCGGCCTGTTCGCGGGTCAGGCCGATGTCACGCAGCAGGTAGGGCTCCATGGCCGCCAGCCGTGCCCGATCGCGTGAACGCTTGTGCCACAGGATCAAGGCCCGCACGGCGGCAATGGCCGCAAGATCAGGCGTGAACCAGAACGCGTGCAACGCCCGCCGCAGAAAACCGCGGCTTTCTGAGGAGGAAGGCGGTGTGGGCGGCCTTATTGTCTCGGTGTAATGTGAGTTCGTCATGGCTACATCTCCTGTATCAATCGTTACAAAATTGATACGCTTGCCATATTGTATCGGTCAATGTATACATTGTAATCATGACAATGTGGCTACCCGAGATCGCCGGACGCAGCGGCCCCAAGTATCTGGCCATCGCCGATGCCATCGGCGAGGCGGTCAATGGCGGCGCTCTCGACGCCGGCGCCAAGCTGCCGCCGCAGCGCAACCTCGCCTATGACCTGGGCGTCACCCTCGGCACCGTCACCCGTGCCTACCGCGAAGCCGGACGACGCGGCCTGGTCGGCGGCGAGGTCGGGCGCGGCACCTACGTGCTTGGCGCGGAGCGACTGCTGTCGAATGAACGCTTCATCGCCCCCGGCATGCCGCTGGCCGACGGCCTCGATCTGGTGCACGCCATTCCGGTGCTCGGCGAGGCCGGCCGCGAACTCGCCCGCACCCTCGCCGACATTGCCAGCGAGCCGGACATCGACGCCCTGACCGGCTATCAGTTCGAAGGCGGCCTCGCCCGCCATCTCGAAGCCGGCCGCTTGTGGATGTCGGAACTCGGTCTCCAGGTGCCGATGGAGCGCATGGCGCTGACCAACGGCGTGCAGCACGGCATGATGGTGGCGCTGCTGACGGCGGCGCGCTCCGGCGACATTCTGCTGGCGGAAGAACTCACCTACCCCGGCTTCATTCATCTGGCGCGGCGCCTCGGCTTCCGGCTTGAAGGCATCGCGATCGACGATCAGGGCGCCCTGCCCGATGCCTACGACGAGGCCTGCCGGCGTACCGGCTCCAAGGTGCTCTACCTCACGCCGTCATTACAGAACCCAACCGCCGCCATCATGGGATCACAGCGCCGCCGCGACCTGATCGAGGTGGCGCGCCGCCACGGCGCCTTTATCATCGAGGACGATGTCTGGGGGCCATTGCTGGAAGACCGCGAACCGCCGATGGCGGCGATGGCGCCGGATCTGGTCTATCACGTCACCGGACTGTCCAAGTGCATGGCCGGCGGCCTGCGTGTCGGTTATATCGCGGCGCCCGAACACCTGGGCGAGAAACTGCGCGCCACCGTGCGCATGACCACCTGGATGACGCCGCCGCTGATGGCCGAGGTGGCGACCCGCTGGATCACCGACGGCACCGGCGCCCATCTGACCCGCTGGCAGCGCGAGCGCGCCGGCGAACGCATCGCCCAGGCGCGGCGCCATCTGAGCGCCCTCGACGGCATGGACGGCTATGGCCTGACCGGCCACGACACCGCCCACTTCATGTGGATGCATCTGCCGCAGCCGTGGCGCAACGTCGACTTCAAGGCGGAAATGGAAGCCCGCGGCATCCGCGTCCTCACCGGCGAAAGCTTCGCCATCGGCCGCCACGACGTGCCGCACGCGGCCCGGCTCTGCGTCGGCGCGCCGCGCCGACTGGAAGACACCGACCGCGCCTTCGCCGCCGTCGCCGAGGTTCTCACCTCGCCGCCGGGTGGTGGCTACGTGGTCTGAGCATGGGGGCGAGATGCATCAATCCGCCCGGCGCGTGGAGACCCAAGGGAAGCGATTCTGGAGGAGCGGTACAGCGAACCAAGTTACGTTTAACGGGCTGGCTGAACGCTCTCGCCCACCCTCAATTCCCCCAACTCATATCATGGTAGAGGGTCTTGTTGCGGCGTTTGAAGCGAAAGACGGTGCCGCTGCTGGTATTGGATTTTTCGATCAAATCGACGCAGCGCCAGCCGATGCGGCCGTTGTCGCGGTATTTCGATCCCTTGATGTGGATGCAGTAGCCGCTGCCCCGCTCCTCAAGCTTCGAGGTGATGGTTTTTTGCGAGAGTTCGTAGATGGCATTTTCATTCGACAGCGAGAACGTGATGCTGGTGGCATAACCGTACTTGCCGTGGATACCGGTGAGCTTTTGCGTGTCCCTGCCGTTCATCACTTGTTTGAAGGATGACGTCGTCCATTCGGCGGCCTGACTTACCACCGGGGCGAAGCAGAGGACACTCGCCAGGGCGACCATGGGATATGCCTTGAAAAGCCTGGATTGCACGGGCCACCTCCGGTAGGCGGGGCGGGCTTGCTCCATGAGATGCCGCGAACGCTCCCCCCCCAATCTTCATCGACCATAGGGGTTTATCGGTGCCGTGGGAATGCCGGTGTCGCGAGATTACTAGTTAAACGGCGCCACCGTGTGGCCATGGCCGAGCGGACCGTGGCCGCCACCGAGCCCGGGGGCGGCCTTAATGGCCTCGTAGACATAGTGACGAGCGCGGATGACGGCGGCGCGCATGTCGAGGCCCTGGGCGATGCCGGTGGCGACCGCAGACGCCAGGGTGCAGCCGGTGCCGTGGGTATGCGGCGTGTCGATGCGCGGATGCTGGAAGACGTCGAGCGTGTTCTCGCCGTGCAGGAAAAGATCGATCACCGCGTCGTCGGCCTCGAGATGGCCGCCGGTCAGCAGAATGGCCTCGGGGCCGAGCGTGGCGAGGGCGCGGGCGGCGTGGGCGGCCTGATCCCGTGTCGTCACCTCCATGCCGGCGAGCGCCGCCGCCTCGTGGGTATTGGGCGTGAGGATACTGGCACGGGGGACGATGTGGTGGCGCAGCGCCTGCACGGCATCGCCTTGCAGCAGGGCCGCGCCCCCCTTGGCGACCATCACGGGGTCGGCGACGACGGGGATGCCCGCGGCGTGGTTATCGAGGGTTTCAGCCACCGCCTCAATCACCGCGGCGCTATGCAGCATGCCGAGCTTGATGCAGTCGGCGCCGATGTCGTCGAGCACCAGGCGCATCTGGTGTTGGATGAATTCGGGCGGCACCTCGTGGATGGCCTCGACGCCGTGGGTGTTCTGCGCGGTCAGCGCGGTGATCGCGGTCATGGCATAACCGCCGAGCGCGGTCACCGTCTTGATGTCGGCTTGGATGCCCGCGCCGCCGCCGGAATCGGACCCGGCGACAATAAGCACGCGGCCTTGAGGAGTGGGAGTCATGGCAACCTAACGGTTGTGAATATCAATCAACCGGCGCTGGTTTCGATCACCCGCACCAGATCATCGACGATGCCATCAATATGGCCGGCATCCTCACCTTCCGCCATGACACGAATCAAGGGCTCAGTGCCGGAGGCACGGACGAGCAGGCGGCCGTTGCCGTTGAGAGTCAGTTCGGCGTCGGCAATGGCAGCCTTGACCGATGCCGTATCGAGCGGCTTAGCGCCGGCGGCGAAGCGCACGTTCTTGAGTACCTGCGGCAGCGGCTCAAAGACGCGGCACAGTTCACTCGCCGATGTATCGTTTTCGATCAGCAGCGCCAGCACCTGCAGCGCGGCGATGAGGCCGTCGCCGGTGGTCGCGAAGTCGCCGAAGATCAGGTGCCCCGATTGTTCGCCACCAAAATTGTAGCCATGGTTTCGCATGTGTTCGACCACGTTGCGGTCGCCCACCGGCGTGCGCACGAGGCCGAGGCCGAGGCCGTCCAGATAGCGTTCCAGGCCCAGGTTCGACATCACCGTCGCGACAACGCCGCCGCCAGCCAGCCAGCCGTGGCGCTGCCAGCCGGCGCCAATCAACGCCATGATCTGATCGCCGTCGATCAGGTGGCCCTTTTCGTCACAAACCAGCATGCGGTCGGCGTCGCCATCAAGGGCGATGCCGATGTCACAGCCGTGCGCCAGGGTCGCCGATTGCAGGGCGTCGGGCGAGGTCGAGCCGCAGCCCTTGTTGATGTTGGTGCCGTCCGGCTCGACGGCGACGGGCACGATATCGGCGCCCAGTTCCCACAACACCTCGGGGGCGACCTTATAAGCGGCGCCATTGGCGCAATCGACGGCGATCTTGAGTCCGTCGAGCGAAGCGCCGCGCGGGAACGTGCGCTTAACGTATTCATTGTAGCGGCCGCGAGCATCTTCGAGTCTGCGAGCGCGGCCGAGTTTTTCGGCGGGCACCAGATGATCCGCGAGACCATTGTCGACCTTGAGCTCGATGGCCTGCTCGACCTCGTCCGACAATTTGTAGCCGTCGGGGCCGAACAGCTTGATGCCGTTGTCCTGATAGGGATTGTGCGAGGCCGAGATCATGACCCCCAGATCGGCGCGCAGGGATCGCGTCAGCATGGCCACCGCCGGCGTCGGCATGGGGCCGACCAGGATGACGTCGAGCCCCATGGCGATGAAACCCGCGGTCAGCGCCGGTTCGATCATATAGCCGGACAGCCGCGTGTCCTTGCCGATGACCGCGCGGCGGCGATGCCCCGGCCGGGTGTCGGCCGATTTGAACTGCGCGGCCGCCGCCATGCCGACTCGGAGCGCGATTTCCGCCGTCATCGGTTCAGTGTTGGCGCGGCCGCGAATGCCGTCGGTGCCGAAAAGCTTGTGGGCCATGATGCGATCGTTGTCCCGGTGGTTTGGGAAGCCGTGTCCACACGTAGGAATATTATCGTTTTATTTCAATTCCCTTAACCAGTGGAGTCACGATTGGTTTCGGCGTGTTTCCGAACGCGGCGGCGGCGCCACGAAAGCGCGTGAATTTCGATTTACACGGACCCTGCACAGACATAGATTCCGCCATCGTCAACATCTCCTTTGAAAGGGAGTTCCCTAGAAATGAAGAAGCTGTTTTCTGCGGCGCTGATCTCCGCGGTTGCTATCGGTGTGCTTGCGGCTCCGTTGACTTTGTCTTCGGCCATGGCCGACGGGAAAAAGAAGGCGTCCCCTTGCGACGAGATAAAAGAAAAGAAGGCTCATAAGAGTTGCGTCGCTGCGGAAAAGGCCAAGGCCAAGGCAGCCAAGAAGAAATCGTAAAGGCGCGCCCCGTAACGCGCTAAACCAAGGGCCGCCACGAGCCATCGTGGCGGCCCTTGTCGTTGAAAATCCGCGCTTGGCTCACCATTTAGAATCGCGTGGCGGCATCCTCCGATAGGTCTGGTCTGTCCTTACCGCGCCGTGTGCCGCCGAGAATAGAGTGTTCAGCGATGAAAAAACTGTTTTTAGGAATTCTCGCCGTCGCTTTAGCCGGCGGTGGAATCGGTCTATCGGCGGAGGTCTCGCCGGCGCTCGCGCAGCAAAAAACCGCATCTCCCTGCACCACCATTAAGGATAAGAACAACCGTGCCACGTGCGTCAAGAAACAGCGGCAATTGTCCACGGGATTAAAGTCGAAACCGGCCCTAAGTCCGGCAAAGTCCAAAGCCCCCGTGAAAACGAAAAAATAAGTATTTCCGCAACGGTTCACGCGTCTTGGATGGCGCGCCACAGCGCCAATGCCTGACGGGTTTCGGCGACGTCGTGGACGCGCAGGATGTGGGCGCCACGGGCAACGCCCTGCAAGGCGGCGGCGAGGGAGCCGGCGACCCGGTCTTTCGGCGGCACATCCCGGTCGAGTTTGGCGATCATGCTTTTGCGGGAAATGCCCAATACCACCGGGCAGCCGATCTCATTATAGATATCGAGCCGATTAAGGATTTGCAGGTTGTGGGTGACGGTCTTGCCGAAGCCGATGCCCGGATCAAGCGCAATACGGTCGCGCGTGATGCCGGCGGCTTCGCAGGCGGCTACACGGTCGGCAAGATAGTCATGCACCTCAATCGGCGCGTCGTCATAGTGCGGATCGACCTGCATGGTCTTCGGCTCGCCGCGCATGTGCATCAGCACCACCGGGACGCCAGCGGCGGCAACGACGCCCATCGCCTCCACGTCGGCGGTCAGCGCCGTGACATCATTGACGACGGCGGCGCCGACATCGAGGGCGGCGCGCATGACGGCGGCGCGGCGGCTGTCGATGGAGACCACAACCCCCTGTCTGGCCAGGCCACGGACCACCGGGATCACGCGGGCGAGTTCCGCGTCCGCATCGACCGGGTCCGAACCGGGGCGGGTCGATTCGCCCCCCACATCGACAAGATCGGCGCCATCGGAGACCAAGGCCAAGCCATGCTCAATAGCCGCTTCGGCGACGAAAAAATCGCCGCCATCGGAAAAACTGTCGGGAGTTACGTTGACAACGCCCATGATGCGCGGGCGATCGAGCGTCAGGCCGGCGAAGGAGGACGGCGTGGCCATTTACGTCGCGAACCGTTTGAACAGGGGCGTCAGAGGGGTCAGGTTTCCGGCTGCGGCTCGGGGTCGAGCCCACCGGTGCCTTCGCCGCCGGGTTTCGGTTTCGGCTTGCCAGCGGTAGGTACCGACGAACGGCGCGGGCCGCCCGTCTGAACATCGTCTGGATCGGGGCGAACGATGGTTTCCCCGCGCAGCAGCATGTGGACCTCTTCACCGGACAGGGTCTCGAACTCAAGCAGGCCGTGGGCGATGGTGTCGAGATCGTCGCGGCGCTCGGTCAGTATACGACGCGCGTGTCCATCAGCCGCTTCGATGAGGTCGCGCACTTCCTCGTCGATGAGCGCCGCCGTGGCATCGGAGATGTGCTTCTGACGGGCCACCGAATGGCCGAGGAAGACCTCTTCCTCGTTGTCCGAATAGCGCAACGGCCCCAGCTTGTCGGAAAAGCCGAACTCGGTGACCATGCGACGCGCAATATTGGTCGCCTGTTGAATGTCATTACCGGCGCCGGTGGTGATATGGTCCTTGCCAAACACCAGTTCCTCGGCGACGCGGCCGCCATACATGACGGCGAGACGCGACTTGAGCTGAATTTCCGACTGGCTCAGCTGGTCACGTTCGGGCAGGCTCATGGTGACGCCGAGCGCGCGGCCGCGCGGGATGATGGTGACCTTATGCAGCGGGTCGGTTTCCGGCATGGCGATGCTGACCAGGGCATGGCCGGCTTCGTGGAAGGCGGTCAACGTTTTCTCTTCCTGGGTCATCACCATGGAGCGTCGCTCGGCGCCCATCATGACCTTATCCTTGGCCTCCTCGAATTCCGCCATGGTGACGACACGCTTGTTGCGGCGCGCCGCCAGCAGGGCGGCTTCGTTGACCAGATTTGCCAGATCGGCGCCGGAGAAACCAGGCGTGCCACGGGCGATGACCTTGGCATCCACGTCCGGCGCCAGCGGCACCTTACGCATGTGCACCTTGAGGATCAGGTCGCGCCCAAGGATGTCCGGGTTCGGCACCACCACCTGACGGTCGAAGCGGCCGGGACGCAGCAGCGCCGGGTCGAGCACATCCGGCCGGTTGGTGGCGGCGATCAGGATGACGCCTTCGTTGGACTCGAAACCATCCATTTCCACCAGCAACTGGTTGAGCGTCTGTTCCCGCTCGTCATTGCCGCCGCCCAGGCCGGCGCCACGATGGCGGCCGACGGCGTCGATTTCGTCGATGAAGATGATGCACGGCGCGTTCTTCTTGCCCTGCTCGAACATGTCACGCACGCGCGATGCGCCGACGCCAACGAACATTTCGACGAAATCGGAACCGGATATGGTGAAGAACGGCACATTGGCCTCGCCGGCGATGGCGCGGGCCAGCAGCGTCTTACCAGTGCCCGGCGGGCCGACCAACAGGCAGCCCTTGGGAATCTTACCACCGAGGCGCTGGAACTTCTGCGGGTCCTTCAAAAACTCGACGATTTCCTCCAGTTCCTGCTTGGCCTCGTCGATGCCGGCAACGTCCTCGAAGGTAACGCGCCCGGTCTTCTCGGTCAGCAGACGCGCCCGCGACTTGCCGAAGCCCATCGCCTTGCCGCCGCCCGATTGCATCTGGCGCATGAAGAATATCCACACCCCAATAAGCAACAGCATGGGGAACCACGAAATGATGATGCCCCACAGGGTCGGCGACTCTTCCTCCGACGGCACCGCCGAAATCTTGACGCCCTGCGCGCGCAGGGTCTGTACCAGATTGGCGTCATTGGGGGCGTAGCTGGTGAACGCCTCGCCTTCGCGCAAGCGACCGTTGATGGATTGGCCCTGAATCGTGACCTCGCGAACTTCGCCGCGTTCCACCGAGGCGATGAAATCGGAAAACGCCAGATGGTTGCGCATGGTGCGTTGGGTCGAACCCTGGAACAGGTTGAACAGCGCCACCAGCAGCAGGCCGATGATGATCCAAAGCGCCAGGTTACGGCTGAAATTCACGGCGTATCTTCCTTGTTATCCAGGTCATGTCCGGGAAACGGGCTCCCGGGTCCCAGGAAATTTGTCAATCGACCCGGTCGGGGCACAACACAGAGATAGGCAGCCGAACCGGTTCACGCAACATAAAACCCGGCGCCGGAAAGGGCAATTGCCGGCCGGAACTGAAACAGGATGCCGGTTGTCCCCGAATTTCGCCGAAAACCGCACCCGACCGGAAGAACGACCGGCCGATCGGCGCGCCAAATCGCAGGCAGTGCTCGACGAACCTCGACCGGCAGATCACTGCCGCCGGGGGGAACGAAATCGCCAAGCGGCGCCAGCCACCGTTCCGCCACATCCTCGACGATAAACCGGCCATCCCAGAATACCCGTTGCCCGGGTTGTAGGCGCATGGGCGCCGGCAGATTGCGCAGTTCACGCATCACTACGATTTGACCGTTGCTGGCCGGCGCCAAACGACATCGCGCCAGGGTCGCCGACTTTCCGTCGGTGACGCGGCGATGCAGGCGTTCCAACCGGTCCAGCGACGGCGGATGGCGGCGTCCGCCGACAGCGGTCACCACCGCGCCAAGTGCGCGGATGGCCGGTTCGTCCGGCGCCGAACGCAACTGATCGATGTCCAACGTGGCGAAGCCGGCCGGATGCAGGTGCGCCGTTTCAGCCAACATTCGCGCCGTCGCCGCCTCAATGGCGCCGCGTGCCCTGCCCAGGCGCCGCGCCGTTTCCACGAGACCATCAACGGGTCCATTTGCCAGCTGCGCCCGAATGCGGGTCCGCGCATACGCCGGGTCCTGATTGCTGGGATCGTCGATCCAGTCCTGGCCCGCCTGTTGTAATGTGGCGCCAAGCGACGTTCTTGGTACATCAAGCAATGGCCGCAACAGGCGCACCGCCGCAGTTTCGCGTACCGCCGTCATGGCGGCGAGGCCGTCCTCGCCACTGCCGGCGGCGGCGCGCAGCAAGAAAGTTTCCACCTGATCATCGCGGTGGTGGCCGAGCAGCAGATGCAGCGCGCCGGCATCGCGACACCAATCCTCCAGCAATCGATAGCGGGCTCGCCGGGCCGCCGCCTGAATGCCGGTTGCCGGCTTTTGCCCGGACCAAACCAGGATACGATGGTCGATGCCGCGCGCCGCCATCCAGCGGCCGACGCGCACCGCCTCGTCAGCGGATTCAGGGCGCAGGCCATGATCGACGGTGATCGCGACGACTTTGCCGCCGCGCGACCGCGCCCAGCCGTCGGCGAGCAACGCCAGCGCCATGCTGTCGCGCCCACCGGACAGCGCGACCGCCAGCATCGGCGCCATCTCGAACGGCCCCAGCGCCGCCATGCGGCGGGCGAAGTCATCGTCGGTCACAATGCTCATGGCCGGATCAGCCGAGATTACAGACAGCCGTTCTTCTGAATTTGCCGATTGAGGGTGCTCTTGAGCCCGGCCGGGGCCGTCGGGAAATCCTTACGCACCTTGTCGAAGGCGGCGCAGGCTTCGACCTTCTTGTCGATGGAGGCCAGCGACATGCCGAGTTTCAGCAACGCGTCGGCTGCCTTGGGACCGTCCGGCGCGCTCTGGTAGCCTTCGAGGAAGACTTCCGCGGCGGAGACGAAATCGCCGCGTACATAGTAAGTCTCACCCAGCCAGTAACGGGCATTAGCCGCCAAGCGGTCCTGCGGGTGTTGTTCCAGAAACGCCATCAGGGCGCGCTCGGCCTGCACGTATTTAGCCTGCCGCAGCATATTGAAGGCAAACAGGTACTGCTCGCGCGGCTTCGGTCGACATGGGCAAGCGCCCTAATTTTGCCTAGAATGTG
>JAYOFM010000014.1:38606-40771 GCA_038117225.1 Rhodospirillales bacterium | reverse complement strand
CCGCCAGCATATCCGGAGAACCATTCGACAGGATCGCCGTCTTCAATCCCGCTTTTTTGAGCGTTTCCAGCATCGTCGGAACTTCCGGATAAGCATCGAGTTGAAAATAAATGTCGAGCAATCGCTGGCGCAGGTCGGCGTTATTTATGCCGAGCGTCTCCATGGCGTAGTCTAGGCCATCCTGGGTGATCTGCCAGAATTCGACATACTCACCCATCAGACTACGCAGCCAGGTGTATTGCAGTTGCTTGTCGCGCCAGATTTGCGACAGGGGTGCCCATTGATCGCCCAATGCGTCCTGGCACTGGGCCGCCGCCGCGGTTACGTCGAACAAGGTGCCGTATGCGTCAAACACACACGCATCGATATTTTCTATCTTGGCCATTGCTCGTTCACCCCTCGATAATAATTTTTGAATACTGCCGATTATCGGCCGCGCGGATCATTGATGCAGGTCGTTTTCCAATGCCAACGCCACTTCAGTATCGGCAAGGCGAGAGCGATAGACCTGCAGATTTTCGAGTACCCGCTGGACATAATTGCGCGTCTCATCAAACGGAATCATCTCGATCCAATCGATGGCATCCACCTCCTTCGAGCGAGGGTCGCCATTTTCCTTGATCCAGCGACGCGCCCGCGCTGGCCCGGCATTATAAGCGGATAGCGCAAGCAGGTAGGATCCGTCGAATTCGGCGAGGACCGTTGAAAGATAGGCTTGGCCGAGCGTCATATTGTAATCCGGATCGGACGTCAGTCGATGGCGCGAGTAGGACATCCCCATCGCCTTTGCGACGCGTTCGGCCGTCGGCGGAATTATCTGCATCAATCCTTGCGCGTTGGCATGGCTCCTCGCTTTCACCCAAAAGGCGCTTTCCTGGCGGATAACGGCCAGCACGAAGGGGATTTCCGGCCGCGGTGTTTTGAGCCGTTTCGGCGTCGGCGGCGGCGTCAAACTGGGGTAGCCAGATCCCGGCAAATCGATACCGATACGCGCCGCGCGTTTGGCAACGCGGACGGACAGATCTGGCCGGCCGGATTGGCGCGCCAACCGTGCGACCAGAGATTTCCATTCAGGCGTATGATTGGCGGTGGAGAGCGCGGAAACGAAGGGCCGGATATAGTCGGCCGCGTCGTTGTCGCCTAGCATGCGCACGACCATCACCATTTCGTGCTGGGCAAAGGCCTGGCGCTCGTCCGCCGTTGGTTCGGGTTCCTGGCCGATCGGTAAACTGGCACCGGGGTTGAGACGCGCCGCCGCGAGTTGCCCGTAATAAGATCGGGCATGATGGGCCGCCGCTGTATACCAGGATTTTTGGGCGTCAACATTGCCGGCCGCCTCGGCGACACGACCAAGCCAATAGGCGCCGCGCGAAACGCTAACCGGATAACGTACCGCGTCGTGCATGGCGGCAAAATGGCGACGTGCGTCGTCTAATTCATTGAGGAACGAAAGGCGATCCAGCCGGCAGTCCACTCGGCCTCGGCGAAATCCTCCGCCTGGCTTTTCACGAGGCCATGATCGGCAACGATCCGGTAGGCTTCGCTGACATGCCCCTTGCGCAGAAGACGGCGCGAAAGTGTCGCGCGTTCAGCCCACCACTTCTCAGCATGGGGCACCCCAGCGGGCAGGTCCTTCAACAATTCCGCGGCGCTATCGAGGTTCTTTCGCCGCCGCCACCTCAATCGCTCATATATCAGACCTGGATGATCCCTTAAATGCGTTGGCACGCGGGCAACAGCGCGATCCGGGTTACCAAGGTCACGACGGAGAATCAGCCGTGCCTCGCCAAGCAACCGCTGATCCTTATCAACACGCGGGATCATGCGACGTGACGGCCAGTACTTACCATCCCACAGCAGCCGATCCAGCCGGCTAAGATGGTCTGCCTTGCGCAGATGTTTACGGTTTCTGGAAAGAAAGGCCTTTTCCTGCTTGCGATTGAAGTTGCCCTCGATCCACGCCGTACGAATAATTGCAACACCTTCAGCGACCTGTCCGGTCGCGATCAGCGCACGTCCCAACATACCCCGCCCAGCGGCGCTTCTCGGTTGCCGATCACCGAACCAGGCGACGATGTCGGCTGGGCTTGTGGTTTTTTCATCGAGCAGCTCCTCGGCGCGACGCAATATGGTATTCCGTGACGGCCACTCCGGGTTGTCTCTCA
>JAYOFM010000014.1:35036-38596 GCA_038117225.1 Rhodospirillales bacterium | reverse complement strand
CCTTTGACGATGCCACGCCAAAGTACGGTCTTCGCCGCCAGCGGATGCTTGATGCGGGACTGATAGCGATGAAACATTTTCCAGCTATGACGATCCGCCGCTTGCAAGGCGAGCCGCAGATTGCGCGCCGTCGCCGGATTCAGCGCCGCGGGATCCAATTCCGAAGTTGAGTCCGTGACCATGGCGCAGGCCGGCGACAGTGCGCCGGGCAGAGACCCGAAAAGCAAACCCAAAACCAGGCCGGCCATGGCCGCGAGGTTAATACACGATCGCAAGAAACGACCTCCACTCGCGCGTCAAGATGGGTCATGGTAGTGGCGAGTGAACCGAGCGGCAACCGACGCCCATTACCGCGATACGCCCGCACCAATTCGCCGCATGTGACTCGCGCTTGCCGGTCCACGCGGTTGGCAGTATGGTCGCCGCCTCAAAACCCCCAAAACCGAGGGAGGACGCCATGTTCGAAGGATCCATGTGTGCACTGATCACCCCGTTCAAGAACGGCAAGGTGGACATGGACGCGTTCAAATCCTTCGTCGATTGGCAGATCGAGGAAGGCACGGAGGCTGTCGTACCATGCGGCACGACGGGCGAATCGCCGACTCTCAGCCACGAAGAACACATGGCGGTCACCGAGGCCTGTATTGAAGTGGCCAATGGCAGAGTACCCGTCATCGCCGGCGCCGGTTCCAACTCAACCGCCGAAGCGGTCGCGCTCGCCCAACACGCCAAGACGGCGGGCGCCGACGCGGCACTGGTCGTCACGCCCTATTACAACAAGCCGACGCAGGAGGGGTTGTACCAGCATTTCAAGGCGGTTCACGATGCCGCCCAACTGCCGATCATCATCTACAACATTCCGCCGCGCAGCGTCATCGACATGTCGGTGGAAACCATGGCGCGGCTGGCCGAATTACCGAACATAGTTGGTGTTAAGGACGCGACCGGTGACCTGACGCGACCGATGCGCACATCGATGGCCATCGACAAGGATTTCTGCCAGTTATCCGGCGAGGACGCGACGGCGTTGGCGCATCTGGCCGGTGGTGGGGTCGGCTGTATTTCCGTTTCCGCCAATGTCGCCCCGCGCGCGTGTGCCGAAATGCATCGCGCCTGGCGTGAGCGCAACATTGACGCGGCGATGGCATTGCAGGACCGGCTGATGCCACTCCATATCGCCATGTTCTGCGAAGCCAGTCCCGGTCCCGCCAAGTATGCCGCCAATTTGCTCGATAAATGCCTGGCCGAAACGCGTCTACCGCTCTGCGAGATTTCGGACGCCAGCAAGCAGACGGTTCGCGATGCACTGGTAAAAACCGGGCTGCTGAACTAGGGCACCGTCGCCCGGGAACATTTCGAGGGAACCCCGATGGCCAAGAAGAAAAGCCGGCCACGCGGGCACATGGTCGCGCAGAACCGCCGCGCCCGCCGCGATTACACAATCTCGGAGACCTACGAGGCCGGCATGCAATTGACCGGCACCGAGGTCAAATCGTTGCGCCTCGGCCGCGCCACAATCACAGACGCCTTCGCCGGCGAACGGCATGGTGAATTATGGCTGTTTGGTGCCCACATCCCGGAATACCCAGGCGCCGCCAATCAATTCAATCATGAGCCGTCACGAGCGCGAAAGCTGCTGATGAAAAGGAAGGAAATTGCCGAGCTGCTTGGCGCGTCGCAGCGCAAGGGTATGACCATCGTGCCGCTCGGCATCTATTTCAACCGACGCGGCTTCGCCAAACTTGAACTGGCGCTGGGCGAAGGCAAACACACCTACGACAAACGCCAGACCGTCAAGACACGCGACTGGAACCGGCAGAAAGCGCGCCTGATCCGCGACAAGGGCTGACACCGTGACGAGCGACGAAGATGATCGATTTGGCAAGCTATTCGCCGGTGAAGCCGGTTCGGTGCTTGGCGCGGAACGGGAAAAGCTGGTCTACGCCAAAAAGCGCTGGGCGTCCGAGGCAAGGTTGATCACCGGCGAGCCGGACATTGAGAAGTCGCGTCGGCTACCGCCTGGCCAGCAGTTGACGAATGACTGGCCGGTTCTTGATCTCGGCACTCGACCCGCGGTTCCACTCGATCAGTGGCAGCTGACCGTTGGCGGGGCGGTCGCCAATCCCCTGAAATGGGATTGGAACGTGTTCATGTCACAGCCGCAGACCGAGAGCGTCAGCGATATCCACTGCGTGACCCAGTGGTCGCGCTACGACAATCGCTGGACCGGTGTCGCGGCGCGCCATCTGCTGGCCATGGCACAACCCCGCGATACGGCGCGTCACGTGGTCTTTCATGGCCACGACGGCTACACCACAAATGTGCGACTGGAACAATTCGCGGCGGAAGACGTCATCCTGGCACACTCATGGCAAGGTGAGCCCATCTCGCGCGAACACGGCGGCCCCATGCGACCGGTTATCCCGGCGCTGTATTTCTGGAAAAGCGCGAAGTGGGTTCGCCACATCGCCATTCTCGAAAAACCGGTTTCCGGATTTTGGGAAACGCGGGGTTACCACGACAACGGTGATCCGTGGAGAGAAGAGCGCTACGGATAACTGGACAGCGCGCTGCCGAGTGCCCAAATTAGGTTCATGTCACGCACTCGGTGGATAGGGATTCTGATCGTCATGGCCGTCGCGATCTCCGGCACAGCGGCGGACGCGGCCGCCGATCGTTTTCACAATTTCAGATTTACGTCCATTGACGGCGCGGCGATGCCGATGGACGCCTACAAAGGCAAGGCGGTTCTCGTGGTCAACACAGCATCACAGTGCGGGTTTACTCACCATTACGAGGGCTTGCAGGCGCTTTGGGAGAGATACCGCGATCGTGGCTTCGTCGTTCTCGGCGTGCCGTCCAATGATTTCGGTGGTCAGGAACCGGGCGCAGAGGCCGAGATCAAGACGTTTTGCGAAACCACCTTCGGCATCGATTTTCCGATGACTTCCAAACAGATTGTCAAAGGAGACGGCGCCCATCCGTTCTACCGTTGGGCGCGTGCCGAACTGGGCGCCCTGGCCGCGCCTAAGTGGAATTTCCACAAATATCTGATCGCGCCCGACGGCCGGTTGGTCGATTGGTTCTCCACGGTCACCAAACCGCGGGCGGAAAAGATCACATCCGCTATCGAGCGGGCACTGCCGAACTAGATGCCGGCGAACGTCATCCCATTCGTCGAAGGTTTTGGTGCCGAAATCGCCGGTGTCGACCTGACACGCCCGTTATCGCCGTCGGATGCGGCAACCATACACGAAGCCTATCTACGGCATCACGTGCTGTCCTTCCGGGGCCACGATGGTCTCGCCCCCGACGACGTATTGGCGATCAGCCGGCTGTTCGGTGAAGAACTCGAGGCGCATACGTTCGAGCAATACCATCACCCCGAGACGCCGCTGATCATCGTGTTGTCTAACCGGCGCGACGCCGACGATAACCCGCTCGGGCTGCGCGACGCCGGCTCTTTTTGGCATTCCGACGTTTCCTACAAGCCCGAACCGGCAGCCGCCACGTTGCTTTATTCTTTGGAAGTGCCAGGAGAAGGCGAGGGAGACACGTTG
>JAYOFM010000014.1:30171-35026 GCA_038117225.1 Rhodospirillales bacterium | reverse complement strand
GGCCTACGCGGCGCTGCCGGATGAGATGAAGCAACGGCTGGAAGGCCTTACGGCGATTCACTATTACGCATATTTGAAGCGCGACATCTTCGAAAGCGGCGCCGTCACCTCACCACCCGAATGCCGCCATCCGGTCGTCCGCCGACATCCTGAAACCGGACGGCCGGCAATCTATATCAATCCAACTTATACGGCCCGCATCGAGGGTATCGGCGAGAACGAGAGCGACACCCTGAAGCAGGAAATCTTCGATCATTGCCTGCAGGATCGCTTTCGCATGCGTTACAGTTGGCGCGCCGGCGACGTGGTGGTTTGGGACAATGCCGCTGTCATGCACGCAGCCACCACGAAGACTCTCGACGCCGCCAAGCACCGCACGTTGTGGCGCACTATTATCTCTGGCGGCCCGACCCTCTAGACGAGCGACGTTTAGGTTTTTAGCGACGCTGGTATTGCGCGTCGCCGAACATGATCTCGCGTTCTTCCGGGGTAATCTGGCCGGTGCGGCGATACTCGGCGAGCACCTCGACGCCTTTCTGCACGGCCGGGCGTTGCTTTAATTCTTCGAGCCAACGGCCCACGTTGGGAAAATCGGCGATATCCTGGCCGCGTCGGTCCGGTTCACGCGTCCACGGGAAGGTCGCGATATCAGCGATACTGTATTCATCGCCGGCGAGATATTGGGTTTCGCTCAAACGTCGATCAAGGACACCATAAAGGCGTCCGGCTTCGCGGGTATAGCGATTCGTGGCGTATTCGTGCTCCGCCTCGGCGTATTGGCGGAAATGGTTGGCTTGACCGAACATCGGCCCGACACCGCCCATCTGAAACATCAGCCACTGCAACGCCGTGTAGCGAGCTTCCGCATCCGTCGGCAGAAACTTACCTGTTTTTTCAGCCATGTAGATAAGGATGGCACCGGATTCGAACAGTGCGAACGGCTTGCCCGACGGTCCGTCGTGGTCGACGATGGCCGGCATCTTGTTGTTGGGGCTGATTTTCAGGAATTCCGGATCAAACTGATCGCCCCTGCCGATGTTGACGGGAATGATCTTATGCTCGAGACCGGTCTCTTCGAGCATTATGTGTACCTTGTGACCATTCGGCGTCGGCCAAGTGTAAACGTCGATCATGGGGGGCGTTCCTTCCTTGATAGCTGACGCGCACTTGAGCGGATTGTGCTGCGTCCGTCAATCTGTATGGCCCGCTGACATAACACCTGTGAACGGCAAGAAAAGGATGCGCGCAATCATGGACAAACCGTTGCTTCACGTTGTTTTTGGTGGCCATGTGGAGGACACCGCGACGACGGAATTCGCCGATGCCGATGGTCTCGATATCGTCGGAATCTTTCCTGACTTCGCTAGCGCCCCGACGGCGTGACGCGGCGCCAGTCAGGCGCACGTGGACGACGCTCACCGCAAATACGTGATCGTGCATTTACATCGAATGTTGGAACCGGACGAAGCGGGAGACGGGTAGGGTATTCGCCGGGCAATCAGGTTGCGTTTAGGCGGGCTCGTCGCCCGGCTCGTCCCGCTGTTTACCATCGAGCGCCCGCTCTTGGCGCTGATTTTCAATCTTTTCCTCGCGCCGCTGTGCCTTGGTACGCCCGAAACTCACGCGGTTCTGGGTTGCCACGGTTTCCTTGTTACGTTTCCGCTTCTGCTTACGGAATTCCTTGAGGCTGATGATTTCGGCGCTCATTGAAATCGCGGGCCTGCTTTTCGTTTGTCCGATGTTGAAAAGATAATCAATCCTTTGCGCGTTGCATAGGGCCCATACACGCCTTATTGGCTCAATTGTGCCTGCACCGTTTGGAATACGTCATGGAACATGGCCTCGGTCAATCGTCCGGTGTTGGTGTTGTAGCGTGAGCAGTGATAGCTCGATGCTAGCAGCGGCCCCGCTGGCAAGGCATGCAGCGTGCCGTGACCGAATGGCCAGTCGGCTTGGCGCAGCCCGAGAGTCGACAACAACGCGCGGTGAGCGACACCGCCCAATGCCACGATCACCCGCAAAGAGTCCATGGCAGTGATCTCGGCGGCCAGAAAATCGCGACAGGCGCGAACCTCTGCTCCCGTGGGTTTGTTGGCCGGTGGCACACAGCGCACGGCGTTGGTAATACGACAATTCACCAGAGTCAGGTCGTCACCGGACTCGGCACCGTAGGGGCCCGTGGCGAATCCAAATTTTAGCAGCGTCGGGTACAAGAGGTCGCCCGCGTAATCGCCGGTGAAGGGCCGCCCCGTCCGATTGGCGCCGCGCATGCCAGGCGCCAAGCCGACGATGAGCACCGCTGCGTCCCACCCGCCGAACGACGCCACGGGCGCATTATGCCAATCAGGATGGGCGGCGCGGTTGTCGGCCCGAAAATCGGCCAGACGAGGACAGAGCCCACAATCCGCTGACGGCTCGGTCGGCGTAACAGGCACGCTCAGACGACCTCGGCCTCGTCGTCATCGTAATCCACGTCATCAATATCAAGATCGTCGACATCATCGCCGTCAATGCCGTCATCCGCGGGCAACGGGCGTGGGCGCTGCCCCGCACGGGCGATCTTTGACTGCAGATCCGCGAGCTCGAGGAACGTATCCGACTGACGTCGTAGTTCGTCCGCGACCATGGGCGGCTGCGAACGAACAGTGCTGACGACGGTGACACGCACACCCTTGCGCTGCACCGCCTCGACCAGCCTGCGAAAATCACCGTCGCCGGAGAACAAGACGATATGGTCCAACCGCTCGGCCATTTCCATCACGTCGATGGCCAACTCGATGTCCATGTTGCCCTTGATTTTACGTCGCCCCGCGGAATCCGTGAATTCCTTGGTCGGCTTGGTGACCATGGTGTAACCGTTGTAATCCAGCCAATCGACCAATGGCCGGATCGGCGAATATTCCTGGTCCTCGATAAGTGCAGTGTAGTAGAAGGCGCGAACCAGCCGCCCCTGGTCCTTGAACAAATCCAGCAGGCGCTTGTAGTCGATGTCGAAACCGAGGGCGCGGGCCGCCGCATATAGGTTCGAACCATCGATGAATAACGCCAAACGCTCTTGCGGATAAATCGTCATGCCTGAAATCCTTTCTAGAAAAATTTTTCTCGAGGCGGCCGACACAAGGTCGGGACCGATCGACGGAAAATAAGAAAGCACGGGGTCCGCGCATAATGGCGAGGACTGTGTTTAAGGGTAGGGCCGGGCGCGCGAGGCAACAAGAAAAAAGGGAACGCGGCGGATGATCCTGATCGGGCTAGGCGCCAATCTCGAGAGCGAAACTTACGGCCCGCCTCGCGCCACTTGCGGCGCGGCACTGGAACGACTTGCCGACGATGGCATTTCGATTGTCGCGCGGGCCCGATGGTATCGAACCGCGCCTGTCCCGATTTCCGATCAGCCCTGGTATGTTAACGGCGTCGTTCGGGTGGCCACCGGTTTGGGAGCCGAACAGTTGCTGGAGCGTTTGTTGACGATTGAGCAGATGTTCGGCCGGCGACGTGGCGAACGTAACGCACCGCGAACCATCGATCTTGATTTGCTGGCACACGGCGATCACGTGCTCGAGGACGCCGGTCCGCACGCGGCGCGAATACCGCATCCGCGCATGTCTGAACGGGCCTTCGTATTAATGCCGTTGGCTGAAGTCGCGCCGGATTGGCGGCACCCCATTACTGGCGAACCCGTCAATGATCTGATTGCCCGGTTACCCGTGGGTCAAACCGCCGAGGCAATGGCCGACGCGGATGGTCTTCATGGCACGGAATGGCATGGCCACTAGATTACGGCCGCCCGACGCAGAACGCGTAGCCTTCCGCCTTTGTCTCCCAATCTCACATACCGGTACCACCACACAGAACCAGGATATTCGCCTTTCAATCACCTTGCCTTGCCGGTGCGGGCACCATATATAAGGCGCAAATCCGTCCCATTCGTTGTTGTTTTTTCATTGGAGGTGGCCCTATGGCCCGAGTAACGGTCGAGGATTGCGTTACCAAGGTGCCCAATCGGTTTGAACTGGTGATGCTTGCCGCTCAACGCGCGCGGGACGTCTCGTCAGGAGCCGCGTTGACGGTGGATCGGGACGACGACAAGGTTCCGGTGATCGCGCTGCGTGAAATCGCCGAGGGGACTGTCGATTTAGCCGAACTTGAGGACTCGCTGGTCAAGGGATTGCAAAAATTCGTCGAGACAGACGAGCCCGCCGACGATGAACTCGACTTGATGGCAATCCAACGTGATATTCTGGTCGAGGGTGACCATACCAAGCCCGACGCGCTTGCCAATGCATTCGCCTCCGGTTCGGACATGGAAATCGGTTCCGCGCCAACCGGCGAAATCCTGTTCGAGGATGCCGAGGAAGCAGTCGAAAAAACCGAAACAAGTTAACGATGCCGGAACCTTGTTGTCCGCCTGAAGAGTTTCTACAGGACACCGGTTCCGCTCAATCTTATTCGATGCCGTCGCCCGGTGACGTGTTAAGCTTGTCGCCATGATGCGCCAATTCGAGTTGGTCGAGCGTGTCCGCGCCTACGACCCCACCGCCGACGAGGATGCGCTTAATCGCGCCTACGTTTATGCGATGCGTGTGCACGGCTCTCAGACCCGCGCCTCGGGCGACCCTTATTTCTCACACCCTCTGGAAGTCGCCGGTATTCTGACCAACTTCAAGGTCGATACCGCGACGGTCATTACGGCCCTGCTGCACGACACCATCGAGGACACGGAAGCGACCCTCGAGGATCTTGAACAACACTTCGGACCAGAGGTGGCGCGATTGGTCGATGGTGTCACCAAGTTGACACGCATCGAGTTCCAATCAGACCAAGCCAAACAGGCAGAGAATTTCCGTAAATTCGT
>JAYOFM010000014.1:21748-30155 GCA_038117225.1 Rhodospirillales bacterium | reverse complement strand
ATCTACGCGCCGCTGGCCGAGCGCATCGGCATGGATGAAATGAAGACCGAGCTCGAGGATCTAGCGTTCGCCGAACTCAATCCGGCGGCTCGAAATTCGGTCATCAAGCGTCTCGATTTTCTGCGCCAGCAAGATGAAAACATCATCCACCGGGTCCTTATGGAGCTTCGTCGCGTACTCGCGGAGCAGGGCGTCGAGGCCGAGGTGATCGGCCGCGAGAAGACTCCGTTCTCGGTGTGGCGCAAGATGGAAACCAAGGACGTTTCCTTCGAGCAACTGTCGGACATCGTCGCCTTTCGCTTCGTGGTACCGACAATCGACGATTGCTACCGCGCCCTTGGCGTCGTTCACGGCACCTACCCGGTGGTCCCGGGTCGCTTCAAGGATTACATCTCAACACCGAAACCCAACGGCTATCGGTCGCTGCACACGGCGGTTTTCGGGCCGGAACAACAGCGTATCGAAATTCAAATCCGCACCCGCGAAATGCACGAAATAGCCGAGCATGGCGTTGCCGCCCATTGGAGCTACAAGGCAGGAGACGCCCCGGAGAAGGCGACCAAGGAAGGACCGCAATACCGCTGGCTGCGCGAACTGCTAGACATTCTTGAGCACGCCTCTGGCCCGGAGGAATTTCTCGAACACACCAAGCTTGAGATGTTCAAGGATCAGGTCTTCTGCTTCACGCCCCGCGGTGATCTGATCAATCTGCCACGCGGTGCCACCTCGGTCGATTTCGCCTATGCGGTTCATTCGGAAGTCGGCGATCACTGTGTCGGCTCCAAGATCAACGGCCGTCTGATGCCGCTTAAAACGGTGCTGCGAAACGGTGATCAGGTGGAAATCGTCACATCGCGTGCGCAGACTCCGTCCCCGACCTGGGAACGCTTCGTGGTCACCGGCAAGGCGCGCTCGCGTATTCGCCGGTTCATCCGCATGCAGGAACGCACCCAGTACGAGGAACTCGGTCGTTCGATTTTGGTGCGGGCGTTTCGCGAGGCGACCCACGACCTCACCGATGAAGCTTTGGAAACGGCGGTAAAACTGTTCAATCAACTGTCGGCGTCCGACCTTTGCGCCCAAGTCGGCGCCGGCCATCTGACCGGCAAGGAAGTGTTGCGCGCGGTCCATCCGACGACCCGGTCACGGGTCTACAACAAGGTCATATCCATAGCCTCGGCAAAGGCCCGCAAGATGCGCGGCGATGACAAGAAAGGCCTGGCCATCCCGATCAAGGGGCTGATCCCTGGCATGGCGGTGCATTATTCCGGCTGCTGTCACCCATTGCCAGGCGATCGCATCGTGGGCATCGTTACCACGGGGCGCGGCGTCAATATTCACACCATCGACTGCGACACGTTGGAACAGTACGCGGATGAGCCTGATCGCTGGCTCGATGTGGGCTGGGACGTCGACGAGAACACGCCGGAATTCCACGTCGCCCGCATCACTGTCACGGTGTATAATACGCCCGGTAGTCTCGGCGATCTGTCGACCGTGATTGCCCAGAACGGCGGTAACATTTCCAACCTGAAGATCACCAACCGATCGCAGGATTTTTTCGACATGCTACTGGATATCGAGGTCCGCGACGTCAAGCATCTGGCCGACATCGTCTCGGCCTTGCGAACGATGCCGTCCATCAATACGGTTGATCGGGCGCGCGGATAACGGGCACGGCGCCGCTTCGCCGCCACATAATCAATTCCATCAATAGGGAACGCTCAACCAACCGACATGTTCAAACGCCGCCAACCGACACCGCTCTGGCTGCGGACCCGGAATACGCTGTGGCCGCGCACCGGCTGGCGCCGAGCCGGGCGCTATGTGATGCACCGCCTGGGGCGGCTGCCAGGAACGCCGTACTCAATCGCCGCGGGGTTTGCCTGTGGCGCAGCGCTGTCATTCACGCCATTCGTCGGCTTTCACATTTTGATATCGGCCGTGCTGTCGTGGCTGATCCGCGCAAATCTGATCGCGTCGGCGGTGGGCACCTTGGTCGGCAATCCGTGGACATTCCCGTTGATTTGGGTGTGGCTGTATGAATCCGGTCGCCGCATGGGCATCGGAGTCGGCGGCAAGGATGCGGCCGAGGTCAATTTCACCGAGACCTTCACCGGTATGCTGGAAGCCACGTTGATGATGGATTTCCACCACCTGATCGAGGTCGCGGGCCCGGTTTTCATGCCGATGCTGGTGTCGAGCGTGCCAACGGCGGCGACGGTCGGGCTGGTGTGCTATGCGTTGCTCAAACCGCTGGTTTCGCGCTACAGGGAGAGGCGCCTGCGCGCTCGCCAGCGACGGGTGCGACAATTGGTTGATATCGCCGATGCAAAACGCCTTGCGCACGAGGAGACCTGAGGAATGAAACGCTATCTCCGTCTCGGTGTGAATATTGATCACGTAGCCACCATCCGTAACGCGCGGGGCGGCGTCCATCCGGACCCCGTACGCGCTGCCATCGCCGCCTCGGCGGCCGGCGCCGACGGCATCACCGCGCACCTGCGCGAGGACCGTCGCCACATTTCCGATGACGACATCACCCGCTTGATGCGCGAAATCGACGTGCCGCTGAACCTGGAAATGGCGGCGACCGACGAGATGCTGGAGATCGCGCTACGTCATAAGCCACACGCCGCCTGCATCGTTCCCGAACGGCGAGAGGAACGCACCACCGAGGGTGGTCTCGACGCCGTCGGCGGGCACAATCAGCTGAAACCCTTTGTCGATCAGCTCGCCGACGCCGGTATTCGCGTATCGCTGTTCGTCGAGCCCGAGCGGGCACAACTCGATGCGGCGCTGTCGCTCGGCGCCCATATCGTCGAACTGCATACCGGCGCCTACTGCCACGCCGCCGCCGGCGCCGGCGGTGATCAACAACTACAGCGTATCCGCGACGCCGCCCGCCACGCCGAGGACATCGGCCTAGAGTGCCACGCCGGCCATGGCATGACCTTCGGCACCGTCGGGCCGGTGGCGGCCATCCCGACCATCGTCGAGTTGAACATCGGCCATTTTCTCATCGGCGAGGCGATCTACGGCGGGCTGGAGAGTGCCATCAAGCGCATGCGGGCACTGATGGACAAGGCCCGTTCGGAGGCCGGCGGCGAACGCTCCGCATGATCATCGGCATCGGCACCGATCTATGCGACATTCGGCGCATTGAACAGACCCTCGATCGCTTCGGCGAGCGCTTCAAGGACCGGCTGTTCGACGACGGCGAACGGGCCAAGGCGGAACGCCGCGGCCAGCCGGCCAATTCCTACGCCCAGAGCTTCGCCGCCAAGGAAGCCTGCGCCAAGGCGCTCGGCACCGGTTTTCGGCGCGGCGTGTTCTGGCGCGACATGGTGGTGCGCAATCATCCCTCGGGCCAGCCCTATATGGTGCTCAGCGGTGGCGCCGAGATCCGCCTGCGTGAACTAACCCCCGCCGGCATGACCGCCCAGGTCGATGTCTCGCAGACTGACGAATACCCGATGGCCCACGCCATGGTGATCATTACCGCCATCCCGACCTCATCGGCGGGTGAGGTCGCTTGACTCGGGCCGGCGCCGCTGGCTTGATCCCGGCGCTTCAATCCGCCCACCTTAATTCAGAGACCGCATGACGATGAATGACGACCTTCCAGGCGACGCCGCGTGCGAGCAGACGGCCAAGGGCGTGCCCTCGAGCACGGCGCCGGCGGCCGTCGCCGCGCCAAAAGAAAGCGGCGGCTGGAAGGAAACCCTGAAGACCGTCGTCTATGCCATCCTCATCGCCGTCGGCATCCGCAGCGTCGCCTACGAGCCGTTCAACATCCCGTCCGGGTCCATGCTGCCGACGTTGCTGATCGGCGACTATCTGTTCGTTTCAAAATTCTCCTTCGGTTACAGCCGCTATTCGCTGCCGTTCGGTCTGCCGATCATCCCCGGCCGCATCCTGTTTTCGGAACCGGAACGCGGCGACGTGGCGGTATTCAAATTGCCGACCGATAACGCCACAGATTACATCAAGCGTCTGGTCGGCCTGCCCGGCGATACCATCCAGTTGATCGACAGCATCCTGCACATCAACGGCAAGGCGGTGCAGCGGCGCAAGGTCGAGGACTTCATCAACAACGAGGGCCAGGGCCGTTTCAGCCGTCTCACCCGCTACATCGAGACCCTGCCCAACGGCCGCGAGCACTACATCCTGGAAGCCTCGGAAAACAGTCCCTACGACACCACGCCGCTCTACAAGGTGCCGGCCGGCCATTACTTCGCCATGGGCGACAACAGGGACCATTCACGGGATTCCCGTTTCCTCGATCAAGTCGGCTACGTGCCCAAGCAGAACCTGGTCGGCCGCGCCGATTTCCTGTTCTTCTCGATCGACGGCAAGCCGTGGCAGATCTGGCGCTGGGGTGACTCGTTACGCACCGAACGCATCTTCACGACCATCGAATGACGGCGCCGCTGTCCGAACTCGTTGTTCGCCTGGGCTACGACTTCCAGGACCCGGCCCTTCTTGAACGCGCGCTGACCCATCCGAGCGCCGCCAGCAGAACGCGAAAATCCAACCAACGCATGGAATTTCTCGGTGACCGGATGCTCGGCCTGGCCTTGGCGCGCATGTTGTACGACGGCTTCGAAGACGAGGCGGAAGGCCAGCTGGGCTATCGTTTCACGGCGTTGGCGCAGCGCGCCGCGCTGGCGCGCGTCGCCGCCGAGGTTGATCTGGCGCCGCACATCGTCATGTCAACGGGCGAGGCCGACAGCGGCGGGCGTGACAATCCGGGCATCCTCGCCGATACGCTGGAAGCCGTCATCGCCGCCATCTATCTCGACGGCGGTCCGGCGCCGGCGGAAGCCTTCGTGCAGCGCTTCTGGACGCCGCTGATGGCCGAGGAACTGGAACCGCCGAAGGACGCCAAGACCATCCTGCAGGAATGGGCGCAGGCACGCGGTCTGGCCTTGCCGGTCTATACCATCACCTTCCGCGACGGCCCCGATCACGCGCCGGTCTTCACCATCGAGGCCGCCATCGACGGATATCCGCCGGCGACCGGGCAGGGGGCGTCGAAACGCGCGGCGGAACAGGCGGCGGCGGAAGCGGTGCTTGAACTGTTGGACGTCGCGCCATGAGCGAGCCGACAAACAGCATGGCCGGCTTCGGCCCGGCGAGCGGCTCGCGCTGCGGCTTCGTCGCCATTCTCGGCGCGCCCAACGTCGGCAAATCGACCCTGCTCAATACGCTGGTCGGCACCAAGGTCTCCATCGTGTCGCCGAAGGTGCAGACGACCCGCAGCCGCGTCCTCGGCATCTGCATCCGCGAGGCGGCGCAACTGGTGTTCATCGACACGCCGGGCATCTTCCAGCCGAAGCGCCGGCTCGATCGGGCCATGGTCGCCGCCGCCTGGGGCGGCGCCAAGGACGGCGACATGGTGCTGCTGCTGGTCGACGCGGAGCGCGGCATCGACAAGAACACCGCCGCCATCCTCGACAATCTGGCGAACGCCCGCGCCGGCACCGACGACAACGCCGCGGTCGCCAATAAGCCCATGCTGCTGGCCATCAACAAGATCGACGCGGTGCCGAAGAACACCCTGCTGGAATTGGCGGCGAAACTCGACGCGCGCGGCCTGTTCGACGAGATATTCATGATATCGGCGCTTGATGGCAACGGCGTCGCCGATCTGGAAGCCCGCCTGGCGGCGATGGCGCCGCTGGGCCCCTGGATGTTCCCGGAAGACCAGATCAGCGACATGCCGGGTCGCCTGCTGGCCGCCGAGATCACGCGCGAGAAGATCTACCTGCAACTGCGCCAGGAATTGCCCTACGCGGCGACCGTGGAAACCGAGACGTGGGAGAACTGGCAGGACGGCTCAATCAAGATCGAGCAGATCATCTACGTCGAACGGCCGTCACAGAAGGCCATCGTCCTCGGCCACAAGGGCGAACGCATCAAGAGCATCGGCGCCACCGCCCGCGCCGAACTGGAACACCTGCTGGAAACCCGCATTCACCTGTTCCTGTTCGTCAAGGTGCGCGAGAAATGGGGCGACGACCCGGAACGCTACCGCGACTGGGGTCTGGACTTTAACGCCTGAGCCACAGCCCGGTCGGGGAACGCCTCGGGCCGACCGGACGTAAAGACGAGCCGCCATACGCAGGGCCAATGACATCGCAAGTCGAACAAACCGCGTTACGCCCCACCTTCGATCGGGTCTTTAGTCCAGTAAATGCGGATGTCAGCAGGTCAACCCATTGAAAATAAACAATACCGGTCTTTAGGGTCAAAAAATGTCAGCATATGTCAGCATTTGTCAGCATTTTGCCGTTCCGACACGCGCCGACGGATCATCGCTTGGCGGCCAAATCCACCCGCCGCCGACACTTCCAAAAACTTATTCACAATGAAAACAGCACCTGCCGGCACGACCCAAACGCCGCCGCCAGCGAAACCTTGGCATGAGATAGGCAGCCATTGTGCAATCTTCAAGGGCAAACAAGAAATAAATCCACGGAGCGCATGGAACGCTGCATTATGGCGCCTCGCGCCACGTCACCTTCAATCCGACCCTGGAAACCAAGCATGCTCAACCCGACGTTGTTGACGCCAAACGACTACGCCCGCATCCCGTGGCGCAACAATCAGGGCTTCACGACGGAAATCGCCAAGCGGCTCAACCCGCGATCCGGCGACGTTGGCGAGCCGGAATTCATCTGGCGGGTCAGCATCGCCGATGTCGATGCCTCGGGTCCGTTTTCCGATTTCTCCGGCTATCAACGGACCATCATGCTGGCCCAGGGCAACGGCATGCACCTGGATTTTGGCGACCACGGCCGGGCGACCATTGCCCACCCCTACGACAGCGCGGTCTTCCAGGGCGACTGGCCGACCACATGCACGCTGATCGACGGCCCGATCAAGGATTTCAACCTGATCGCCGCGACGGGCCACGCCGAGACCCAATGCCGGATCCTGCGGAACGAGAATTATTCACTCCCGCCCGGACGCCCGCGCGGTTCGACGCGGCTGCTCCACGTTTTCGAGGGCGGCATCACGGTTGTGGCCGGCGACTCTACGGTTGGTCTTTCGGCGGGCGATACCCTGATTCTTGAAAGCGAAGAAAACCTCGGGGCGACGATCGAGGGGATCACGGAAGGGTTCGTGGCGATCGTGATCGATATTCACCTCCGGGAAGCTGTTTTCCCGTAGCAGACATCAAAGATTTTAGCCGCGTTCCCTTATCCGTTGTAGAGTGTTCCCCATGACCGACGCGCCACCGCCCGCCACTGAGAATGGCTTGTTCTCGCCCATCACCTTGCGCGGGGTGACCGCGCGCAATCGCGTCGTCGTCTCGCCCATGTGCCAGTGCGCCTCGATCGAGGGCGGCCCGACGGACTGGCACATGGCGCAGCTCGGCCGCTATGCGCTGGGCGGCGCCGGCATCGTCTTCGGCGAGGAAACCGCCGTCGAGGCGCGCGGCCGCAAGACCCATCACTGCGCCGGCATCTGGGATGACAGCCATATTCCCCAGTACCGCCGCCTGACCGATTTCATCCGCGCCCACGGCGCCATGCCGGCGATGCAGATCGGCCATGCCGGGCGCAAGGCCTCGGTGCACGCCGCGATCAAGGATTGGGCGCCGCTGACCGAGGCCAACGCGGAACCCGGCCATCCGCCCTGGCAGGGCCTCGCGCCATCCCCGTCAGCCCCGATCACCACCTGCCGCGGGAAATGGATTTGGACGACATCCGCGTCGTCACCAAAAACTGGGCCAGGGCGGCGCGGCGGGCGGAGCAGGCGGGATACGACATATTGGAGATACACGGCGCCCACGGCTACCTGCTGCACCAGTTCCTGTCACCACTGACCAACCATCGCACCGATGCCTACGGCGGCGACCGAGCCGGCCGCATGCGCTTTCCACTCGACGTCGCCGAGGCCGTGCGCGCCGCCTGGCCGGCGGACAAGCCGCTGTTCTACCGGGTTTCCGCGGTCGACGGCCTAGGTGGCGCCTGGTTCATGGACGACACCGTGGCGCTGTCGCAAGAACTCGCGGCGCGCGGCATCGACGTCATCGACTGCTCATCGGGCGGCATCACCGGTGATACGGACATGCCCATCGTCAAGCGCGTGGCCGGCTACCAAGTGCCCTTCGCCGCCCGCGTGCGCGCCGAGGCCCATATCATGACCATGGCCGTCGGCCTGATCACCGACGCCCATCAGGCCGAGTCCATCCTCCGCGACGGCCAGGCCGACCTCATCGCGCTCGCCCGCGAACTGATTTGGAATCCCAACTGGCCGGTCCACGCCGCCCAACAACTCGACATCGACACCGCCTACGACCTCATGCCCGCCGATTTCGCCCACCGCCTGCACCGCCGCGACCACGTGGCGAAACTGCCGATCAACCAAGGCGGCGAGGCGGATGCGGAGCAGG
>JAYOFM010000014.1:0-21648 GCA_038117225.1 Rhodospirillales bacterium | reverse complement strand
GCGGAGCAGGGGAGTGTCCTACCCCCGCGCCACCCGCGCCTCCGCCAGCAGGCAGAGAATCTCGTACATCATCGTCGCCCCGACCAGGGCCGTGTTGCCGCTGGGGTCGAAGGGTGGGGAGACCTCGACGAGGTCGCCGCCGACAATGTTGGCGCCGCTCAGGCCGCGTAGCATGCGCTGCGCCTCATGGGTGGTGTAGCCGCCGACTTCCGGGGTGCCGGTGCCGGGGGCGTAGACCGGGTCGAGGCCGTCGACGTCGAAGCTGATGTAGGTCGGGCCGTCGCCGATGACGCGGCGCGCCTCGGCGATGACGCCCTGAACGCCGAGGTCGTAGAATTCCTCGATATAGACCACCCGCATGCCGCTGTCGTGGGAGTACTGCGAGTAGTCATTCGACGAGCGGGCGCCGCGGATGCCGATCTGGATGGTCCGCTTGGGGTCGAGCAGGCCTTCCTCGACGGCGCGGCGGAACGGCGTGCCGTGGTGGTACTTCTCACCGCCGTAGCTTTCGTCGGCGGTATCCGTGTGGGCGTCGAAGTGAACCAGGCCGACCGGGCCGTCCGTGACCATGGCGCGCATGATCGGCAGCGTCACCAGGTGGTCACCACCGCACGACAGCGGGGTGACGCCGGCCTCGGCGAGCGGTTTATAGAACCCCTCGATCAGCTCCAGCGACTTCATCACGTTGATCGGGTTGACCGGCGTGTCGCCGGCATCGCCGACGCGGCAGAGATCGAACGGGTTGACGTTGGTGACATGGTGGACGCGACGGATCTGGCTCGACAGGTCACGCACCTGGCGCGGCCCGTGGCGGGCCCCCGGCCGGTTGGAGGTGCCGCCATCGAACGGCACGCCGATCAGGGCGATGTCGAGCGCCGTCGGGTCCGGCGCGTACGGAAGGCGCATGAACGTCGGAATGCCCATGAAGCGGGGCGCCACGGTATGGTCGGGCGGCTGAAATTCGTTGGCGTCGGACATTTTTGATCACCCTCCGGTGCGCGATGGGGCTAGACTGCGGGTGCACGTTAGCGGAGACCCGGGGAAACGCCAACGGGCTTGGCCAATCCGGGGCAAACGCCAATCAGCATTCAAGGAGACGACATGACAGGCGACATCATTCGCGAAACCATGATCGAGGGCGCGCACGGCGGCCGCATCGACGTGGACGCCGGCCAGCTGCTGGAGATCGTCAACATCGACGGCAAGCAGGTCTGCGATTTCTTCGCCTTTTCCCGCGCCAACATCCGCGAGTATCTGTCGCCGAGCCATCAGCGCTCGGTGATCCGGCGGCTGTGGCTGAAGCCGGGCGACAAGCTGTACAGCGTGCTGCGCCGGCCCATGTTCGAGCTGATATCCGACGACGTGGGCACGCACGACTTCTCCATCCCGGCCTGCGACCCGGAGCGCTACAAGATGGACTTCGGCGTCGACGCGCACCGCAGCTGCCGCAAGAACCTGGAAGAGGTGATGAGCGGCGAGGGCATTCCCTACGAGTTCCTGCCCGATCCGTTCAACTTCTTCCAGCCGACGCCGGTCAACGCCGACGGCACCTACGGCACCGGCACCTCGCCGGCCAAGCCGGGCGACACATCGGTGCTGCGCGCGTTGATGGACGTCATCGCCGTCGGTTCGGCCTGCCCGCAGGACCAGACCCCGCTCAACGATTTCAAACCCAGCCAGATCAAATTCGTGGTGCGGAGCGGCTGATTTTGCTTTCGGGTGTGGTGGCGCGACATTTTGCAAAACCCTTGAAATCGCGTACCCTTATCCGTGCAACAACCGAGGGCGCCATGAGCCGCCAGACCGTTGATATCCCCGCCGCCCAACCGGGCCACGACCTGACGGCGGCGTTGGACGACAAGCCCGACCCGGCGCAAAAGGTCCGAGTGACGGTCGAACCGGTGCCGGATTACGCAGACGTCCCGGACGATATCCTGGAGAGCCAACGACGGGGCCTGCGCGAGCGGATGAAGCCCGGTGACCGGGCCAGCGACGCCGAAGTCGAGGCCGTATTCGAGAAACGTTCGTGAATGCGGGTTGTCTGGAAACGCCGCGCGCTTCAAGACCTTGAAAACATCGCCACCTACATTGCCGAACGTGACGCCCGGGCGTCGCGAACACTGATCGCCCGCATTCGCGATGCCGTCGCGACATTGACGACGTTTCCCTATTCAGGGCGGATCGGCCGCGCCGAAGGCATGCGGGAACTGATGATGACGTGATCGCCGTACGTCGTCGCGTACGTGGTTCTCGAAGACAGCGACGAGGTGGAGATACTCGCGGTGTTTCACGACCGTCAGGCTTGGCCGGATGATGTTACCCGCGGCGGCCGGCGAGCGCCGCGTTGACGCCGAGACCGATGTAAAGAAACCCGGTCACGTAGCGCGGCAGCGGCCCCCGCAGCACGGTTCCGCCGAGCCAGTGGCGCAGGCTGCCGGCGAGCAGGGCGTAGGCGCCGTCGGTGATCAAGGCGAGACCGACGTAGATGAGGCCGAGCAACAGCACCTGCCCGGCCAACGGCGCCACGCCGGGATCGAGACTCGCATCGACGAACTGCGGCAGGAAGGCGAGGAAGAACACGGCGATCTTGGGATTGAAGACGCTGACCACGACGCCGTCGGTGAACAGGCGTGTCATGGCGTGCGGCGGCGGCGCCGCGACGCCGACGCCGTGGCGCTTGGCCAACAGGGTGCTGAGACCGAGATAAATCAGATAACCGGCGCCGAGCGCCTTGACGATGCCGAACGCCGTCGCCGAGGTCAGCAGAATGGCCGACAGGCCGCCCGCCGCCGCCGCCACGTGCACCAGCGCGCCGACCGAGAGGCCGAGCACCGAAACCAGACCGGCGCGGCGCCCCTGCGCGACACTGCGCGCCACCACGTACAGAACGCCGGGTCCGGGAATCACCAGTACCACCAGCGAGGCGACGACAAAGCCCAACAGCAACGGACCACTCAGCATTCCTGCCTCCTGACGCGATGGATGATCATTGCGCCCATTCTATTGCCAGCACCGATTACAGGGAAGCGGGATCGGCGGCCGTGCGGCCTTCATCGACGATTCGTCGGGTATTCGGCATAATCGCGCCGACGAGCATTGGATTCACAAGCGCATTGGCAACCACCCATGACCTCCATCCGACCGTTCCACGTCGCCGTTGCCGACGATACCCTCGAACACATTCGCCAGCGGGTCGCCGGCTTTCCCTGGCACGAGATGCCGGACGACGGCGGCTGGGACTACGGCGCCAATCTGGATTACATGAAGGAGCTCTGCGCTTATTGGGTCGAAGAATTCGACTGGCGCCAGCAGGAGGCGGCGCTCAACCGGTTCTCCCATTTCATCGCGCCGATCGACGGCATCGACATTCATTTCATCCACGAGAAGGGCTCGCGGGCGGACGGCGGCCCGGCGCCCATGCCGTTGATCATCAGCCACGGCTGGCCCGGGTCGGTGGTCGAGTTCATGAATTTCATCGAGCCGCTGGCGCATCCGGAACGCTTCGGCGGCAACATCGAGGATGCGTTCGACGTGATCGCGCCGTCGCTGCCGGGCTTCGGGTTTTCCGGCCGCCCGCCACGTCCCTGGGGGCCGCGCGCCATGGCTCGCGTGTTCAACTCACTGATGACCGACGCGCTGGGTTATGACAGCTACCTTGCCCAGGGCGGCGACTGGGGTGGCGCCATCTCCAGTTGGCTCGGCTTCGACCACGCGCCGGCGTGCCAGGCCATCCACATCAACATTCTGACCATGCGCACTCCGGACGCTCCGCAAACGGCGGAGGAAATCGCCTGGGCGGAGCGTTTCGAGCGCGAGCAGGAGATGGAGAACGGCTACCGCGTGCTGCAGGCGACCCGGCCGCAGAGCCTGAGCTACGCCATGATGGACAGCCCCGTCGGCATCGCCGCCTGGCTGGTCGAGAAATTCAATTCCTGGTCGGACACCGAGGGCGATGACATCGAAAGCGCCCATACCAAGGACGAACTGCTGACCAATATCATGGTCTACATCGTCACCCGCACCTTCAACTCGGCGTCGTGGATCTACTATGGCCGGCGCGAGGAGGGCGGGCGGGTGCTGTCGCCCGAGGGCAAGCGGGTCGAGGTACCGACGGCGTGCGCCCTGTTCCCGGCCGAACTGCTGGCCTGGCCGCCGCGCTCCTACGTTGAGCGCTTGTACAACGTGCAACGCTGGACCGTGATGCCGCGCGGCGGTCATTTCGCCGCCATGGAGGAACCGGATCTCATGCTCGCCGACATCCGCGCCTTCGCCCGTACCCTGCGCTAGCGGATAGACCCTATTCCGACTTCGTCAGGCGACGCTTGAACATTTCGAACATATTCCGCCGCGTGGTTTCCGCAGCGTCGGCACCACGTGGGAATACGTTTCGCAACAGCCGTAACGGCGAGTACGAATGAAGCGGCATGGCGGGGCAGATGTACCCCGATTAGGAAAAATATGCTCAAAGGCACTTTCGATTATCGGAAAATCATCAAATCGGGACTGTCGGATGACCGCGGAACAATCGTTTTACCACCGGCGCCAGCCTTCGCCTATCCTTTGCACCTGATGGATGGCAATCTGGGACATATCGGCTGATGGTTGTTTCGAAAGATTTGGGGACTGCAATGGACGGACGAACGCCGCAACTGCGGAACCGACTTGAACCGCGGTTTTGGATTCTTTTGAGCATATCGTTCGTCTTGCTCGCCGCCATCCTATCCGGCGCTCTGATCGAGTTTGACGCGTTCGAGCGATTTTACGCCTACACGCGTGATCACGAAGATTGGGAACTCGATGAAATTGCCATGGCCATGGCCGCCACGCTGCTGGCATTCGTCGTGGTCACTTCCATCGCCGCGTTCGTGGTCATGAGACGATTGATCACCGAGGTCCACAATTCCATGGAATTGGAACGGCAACTTGCCCATGGTCGCAAGCTGGAGGCCGTCGGCACGCTGATCGCCGGTGTCGCTCACTCGGTAAACAATTTCCTCGTGCCGATCCTTACGCTCAGTAAGTTGACCCGAAAGTCGGCCGATACGGACAGCGTGCTATACCGCGACATGGACAAGGTCGTGCAAGCGGTGGAGGGCGCGTCGGCGGTGCTGCGCGACGTCCTCGTATTCACCCGCTGGGCAGAGAACGATGAGAAAAGTTGCCAAATCGAGGACGCATTGCGCTCAACATTGCCGCTGGCCCGCGTTGCGGCACCGTCAACCGTGCATGTGCGAGACAATATCGATCCGACGCCCGGCACCGTCGATGTCAGTTTCACCGATCTGCAGACCATCGTCCTGAACTTCACGTCAAATGGGACGGCGGCGATTGGCGCCAATGTTGGGGAAATTATCGTCGGGCTAAGAACCGAGATATTAACATCGGCCCTAACCCTCGGGGTGATGGAATTGAAACCCGGCAATTACGCGGTTCTATCGGTCAGTGATTCTGGCGCCGGGATGGATGGCGAAACGCTTCGTCGCGCCATCGAACCATTTTTCACGACCAAGGAAGTCGGCCAGGGAACGGGGCTTGGCTTGTCGATGGCACATGGAATCGTTACCTCTGCCGGCGGCGGCATCGACATCGAAAGCGATGTGGGCAGCGGCACCGTCGTACGCGTCTACCTCCCGCTCCGTGACGGGCCGGACACGGACTGATAAGAGTGTACATTCCAGCGCGCTTACTCCACAGGAGATAACGAGGATGGCGACAGTTGTACTCGCGGACGACGATGAGTTGGTCCGCTATGCCCTGGTCAGATTAATGGAATCAGAAGGCCACACCGTCCTGGAAGCGAACAACGGCATTCAGGCGGAGGCCATATTGGAGCGGGAGACCGTTGATATCCTCGTCACGGATATCATCATGCCCGAACAGGAGGGGATGGAAACACTCATTAAAGTTCGTGCCAACCATGCCGACCTCCCCATCATCGTGATATCCGGCGGTGGCAGAGACCAGAATTCGATATATTTGAATGCGGCGAGTGAACTCGGTGCCGATGAGGTATTTGCCAAGCCGATCTCGGACGACATTTTTATTGCCGCGGTGAATAAGCTTGCCGCCTCAGGGCGTCCCACGGAATAATTCGAGAGCGGCGCGTTGAAGCGACCCGCGAGCACTTGTCCCAAATTTCGCGCAATATTCCTGCGTCTTGTGAATTTAAACTATCCCGCCTTCGTCAGGCGCCGCTCGAACATGGCGAACATGTCGCGCCACGTCTGCTCCGCCGCCTCCTCGGCGTAGACGGCGCGGCCGGGGAAGCAGAAACCGTGTTCGGTGCCGGGGAAGGTGATGATGGTGTGATCGACGCCGGCCTCGGGCAGTACCCGTTGCAGGGTCGGCACCACGTTGTCGGGCACGTGTTCGTCGGTCTCGGCGAAGGCGAGATAGAGTTCGCCCTGGATGTCGGGGGCGAGCAGGTGAGGGGAATCGGGCTCGTCGGTGACGATCTGCACGCCATAGAGCGAGCCGACCGCCGCGATGCGCTCGGGGAAGGTGCCGGCGGCGGAGACCACGAAGCGGCCGCTCATGCAGTGGCCGATGGCGCCGACGGGACCGCCCGTGGCGACCGCCGGGTCGGCGTCCAGGTATTTCAACATCGCCGCCGTGTCGGTCATCAGCATGGCGTTGGTCAACGTATTGCGGCATGCCTTCATCACCGTCATCGCCGTTGGTTCGCGGCGCAGGTAGCCCATTTCCAGGCGGATGGTGCCGATGCGGTAGTAGAGATCGGGCAGCAGACAGACATAGCCTTGGCCGGCGATACGCCGCGCCATATCGCAGAGTTCCTCGCGAAAGCCCGGGGCGTCCATGTAGAAGATGACCGGGGAGGCCGGCGAATCGCCGTCCGGGGTAACGAGGAAACAGGGTATTTCCCCGTCCTCGGTGGTGATGGTGACGTTGCGTTCGTCCATGATCCTTGCGCCTCCCGGGCCGTAGCGTGATTGGCGTTAGCTTGCCGCCGATGGAAGAGTAAACTCAACCCCCATGGATTGGCGCGACGACGGCATCATTCTGGACGTGCGCAAGCACGGCGAATCGTCCGCCGTGGTCAGCCTGCTGACCGCGACGCGCGGCCGTCATGCCGGGCTGGTGCGCGGCGGCAGCGGACGCCGGGCACGCGGTGTGTTGCAGCCAGGCAATCTGGTGGCTGCGGCATGGCGCGCGCGACTGGCCGAACACCTGGGCACCATGACCTGCGAGCTGGTGCGACCCTACGCGGCGCAGGTGCTGGACGACGCGACGCGGCTGGCGGCACTGGCGTCAGCCTGCGCGCTGGTACAGGGCACGATCCCTGAACGGGAACCGCATCCGGCGCTGTTCGATGCATTTCAAGTGCTGCTCGAACATCTCGGCAGCGATGACTGGGCCAATGTCTACGTGCGCTGGGAACTGGGATTGCTAGGAGAACTGGGCTTTGGGCTCGATCTCGGCCAGTGTGCGTCGACCGGACGCACCGACGATCTCATCTACGTATCGCCGCGCTCTGGACGCGCCGTATCGCGCGACGCCGGCGCGCCTTATCGCGATCGCCTGTTGAAGCTACCGACATTTCTCGCCGCCGATAGGGTCGCCGGCACGGCGGCGGAGATCGTCGAGGCGCTGGCGCTGTCCGGGCATTTCCTCGCCAAGCACGTCTATGCGCACGCCGGCGAGCGGGTGCCGGACGCCCGTCGGCGGCTCGTCGAACGGCTGAGCCGAGCGGAAAAGAGCGCCCAGACAATACAGGATGTTTGACGACATGGGGGCTTCTCATACTATATCTAGCATCTTAGAGTCGACCGGCTAACCGGATACAAAGCCCCGAGGACGCGCCATGACCGCCCATCCGACCGCCCCCGCAGAGGAAATTCGCGAAACCCGCCTCGCCGAGGCCCTGGGCGAACGCTATCTCTCCTACGCGCTGTCGACCATCATGTCGCGGTCACTGCCCGACGTGCGCGACGGCCTGAAGCCGGTGCACCGCAGGCTGCTGTACGCCATGCGGCAGTTGAAGCTGAACCCCGACTCCGGTTTCAAGAAATGCGCGCGGGTCGTCGGCGACGTCATGGGCAAATACCACCCGCATGGCGACCAGTCGATTTATGACGCCATGGTGCGCCTGGCGCAGGATTTCGCCGTGCGTTATCCGCTGGTCGATGGGCAGGGCAATTTCGGCAATATCGACGGCGATAACGCCGCCGCCATGCGTTACACGGAAGCGCGGCTGACCGACGTCGCCTGGACGTTTCTGCGCGGCATCGACGAGGATGCGGTGGATTTCCGCGACACCTACGACGGCGAGGAATCGGAGCCCGTTGTGTTGCCGGCGGCGTTCCCCAACCTGCTGGCCAACGGCGCGGCCGGCATCGCCGTCGGCATGGCGACCAATATTCCGCCGCACAACGCCGACGAAATCTGCGCCGCGCTTTTGCACATCATCAAGACGGCGAAGCGCACCACCGAGGGCATCACGGGCAGTCGCGTGACGTTCGAGAAGCTCGCGGAATTGATGCCAGGCCCGGATTTTCCAACCGGCGGTGTGCTTGTGGAGCCGGTCGCCAATATTATCGAGGCTTATCGGACCGGTCGTGGCAGTTACAGATTGCGCGCGCGCTGGAGCGTCGAAAAACTCGGCCACGGGCAATATCAGATCATCGTCACGGACATTCCCTACCAGGTACCGAAAGCGCGGCTGATCGAGCGGATCGCCGAACTTCTCCTGGCAAGAAAACTGCCGCTGCTGGCCGATATTCGTGATGAATCGACCGACGAGGTGCGTCTGGTGCTGGAACCGCGCAACCGTACGGTCGAACCGGAAATGCTGATGGAGCATCTGTTCCGCGAAACCGATCTCGAAAGCCGCGTCGGACTCAACATGAACCTGCTTGACCGTAACAACACGCCGCGGGTGATGAATCTGCGCGATTGCCTGGTGGCGTTTCTGGAACATCGCGAAGATGTCCTGGTCCGCCGCACCGGGCACCGGGTGGAAAAGATCGAGCGGCGGCTGGAAATCCTTGGCGGCATGCTGATCGCCTATCTCAACCTGGACGAGGTCATCCGCATCATCCGCGAGGAGGACGATGCCAAGGCGACGTTGATGTCGACTTTTGATCTGACCGAGGTGCAGGCCGACGCCATCCTCAATATGCGACTGCGGCAGTTGCGCAAGCTTGAGGAAATCGAAATCCGCGCCGAAGACAAAAGCTTAAAAGAAGAGCGTAAGTCACTCAACGAATTGCTAAAGACCGAAACCAAACGCTGGGCCGAAATCGAGACAGAGATCAAGGATATCCGCGCCGCGTTTTCCAAGAAGACCGAACTCGGACGCCGCCGTACCGAAATCGGCGAACCGCCGAGCGCCATCATCGTGCCGCTGGAAGCCATGATCGAGAAGGAACCGATTACCGTCGTTTATTCGGAGAAGGGTTGGATCCGCGCCGCCAAGGGTCACGTCGAGGACCTTGGCGCTATGAAGTTCAAGGAAAACGACCGGCTGAAATTCGCCTTTCACGCGGAAACCACGGACAAATTGGTCCTGTTCGCCACCAATGGTCGATTCTATACGGTATCGTGCGACAAGCTACCGGGCGGACGCGGCCATGGTGAGCCGATCCGTCTGATGTTGGAAATTCCCAACGGACACGACGTGGTCGGCATGTTCGTTCATGTGCCCGGGCGCAAGTTACTGGTCGCCTCGGATACCGGTCGCGGCTTCGTGGTGGCCGAAGACGACGTGGTGGCGCAGACGAAGAACGGCAAGCAAATCCTCAATCTTTCGGGTGACGAGGAGGCGCACGTCTGCGTCAATGTCCCGGAAGGCGCCAACCATGTGGCGGTCATCGGCAGCAATCGCAAGCTGGTGATATTCCCGCTCGCCGAACTACCGGAATTGAGCCGAGGCCGCGGTGTCATCATGCAACGCTACAAGGACGGCGGGCTTTCCGACGTGCAGGCCTTCGATCTGAAAGAAGGCATCAGCTGGAGAACCGCCGCCGGCACGCGCACCGAAACCAATCTCAAGGCTTGGCTCGGTAAGCGCGCCGGTGCCGGCTTGGTGAGGCCGAAGGGCTTTCCGACCAGCAATCGGTTCTCGTGACCCGTCGTTTTTCTTGACCTGCCGCCAGTGTTGGCGAAACTGCGATCATCATAACCGCCCGAGGAGACCCCCGGCATGCAAACCCTGCACCCAACGCTGATGTCCATCGCCTGGCCGACCACTGAGCGAACCAACTGGCTCAGGCTGGTGGTCCTGGCCTTCGTCGGCACGCTGTTGATCGCGCTTGCGTCGAAGATCAAGGTGCCGTTCTATCCCGTGCCCATGACCATGCAGACCTTGGTCATCCTCGGCATCGGCATGGCTTATGGCTGGCGACTCGGCGCCGCGACGGTCCTGCTTTATCTGGCGGAAGGCGCCGTCGGCCTGCCGGTCTTCACCGGCACGCCGGAAAAGGGCATCGGCCTCGTCTACATGATGGGTGGCACCGGCGGCTATCTGTTTGGCTATTTGCTGGCCGTCATCGCCATCGGCTGGCTGGCCGAACGCGGCTGGGACCGCAGCATATTCACCACCGTGGCGGCCATGTTCGTCGGTAACGTGCTGATCTTCGCACCCGGACTACTGTGGCTCGGTATCCTGTTCGGATGGGACAAGCCGATCCTGGCGTGGGGCCTGACGCCGTTCTTACTCGCCGAGGTGTTCAAGATTGCCTTAGCGGCCTGCCTGATGCCGCTGGCGTGGCGAGCCATCGGACGAAAAGGTACCTGAAATGGCGAGCAAATCATTCGGCGTTGAAGGCATGACCTGCATGGGCTGCGTCGGCAGCCTGCAGGGCCGGCTGATGAGCGAACCCGGCATCAAGCTGGCCAATATTTCCCTGGCAGAGAACTCGGCCGAGGTGCAATACGACGAAGCGGTGATCGACGAGGCGCGCATCCTCGACATCGTCCGCGAGACCGGGTTCGAGCCGCTTAATACCTGACGCCTCGACGACGGCCCAGTATTCAGGACTCAGTGAACATCGGCGGCGATAGGTCGTCCTGTAACTGCCAGCCGTCGGCGCCGAGCAGCTCGAGCGGCTGGAAACGCGCCTTGTAGGCCATCTTGTCGCAGCCATCGATCCAGAAGCCGAGATAGACGTAATCGAGCCCGGCGGCCCGCGCCCGATCGACCAGCCACAGGATGATGTAGCTTCCCAATCCGCGTTTGCGATCTTCCGGATCGAAGAAGCTGTAAACCGCGGATAGCCCGTTATCGACCCGATCGACGACACAGACGGCCGCCAGCAGGCCATCGGCGCCACGGAATTCCACCAGTTCTGTTTCAACCGGTGTATCCTCGACCAACGCCTGGTAGTCGAGGAAATCCATCTTCGCCATATCGCCGTCGCCATGCCGCACGGCCTGATAATCGGCGAACAGCGCGAACTGTTCGTTGGTGGCAACTGGGTCGCGCACGTCGGCGTCAATGTCCGCGTTCATGCGCCAAATTCGGCGATGGGAACGGGTCATGTGGAATTCCGGCGCGACGATGCGCACGGGGACGCAGGCATTGCAATCTGGACACGCCGGAGCGTAGCAAATCCCGTGCGAACGCCGAAAACCGGCGAGCGACAATCGGTCATTCAAACTCATCGCCTCACGCCCGGAAAGCTCCGTCACCACGCGCCGCTCGATACGGCCTGGAAGATACGGGCAGGGCAGGGGCGCGGTGGCGAAGAAAAACCGCGAGTCGTGGAAGATGTCGTGCTTCATGCCATAGGGGCCGTTTAAGGCGGGCTCCGTGCAGCCGCGTGGATCCATCCCCCAAACCATACAAAGATCGGACGATAATCCAAAGCCGCAATTCACGGCCGGCGAAATTTCCAGACTTACTGCGTTTGAATTTGCAACTGCAGTCGCGGCAGCGCTCCGCCCTCTTGACCGGACGGCGGGACGGCTTGCGGCACAGGTTGCGGCGCGCCCCGTTGATCTTGTAATTGCTTCCTCTTGATGGCGTCGAGTCCGGGCAGCGATTCCGGCTGATTCTTTTTCCGACGACCGTCGCCGGCACCAGGATTGGCTGCGGGGTTCCCTTCGCCGGTGCCACGCAACATGACGATGCTGAGCCGCCTGTTGCGCGGATTGGTCGGATCATCCACCAATAACGGTTCCGTCGCCGCCATGCCGACGACGCGGGCTATGCGCTTTTCCGCGACCTTCAGGTGCTCAAGATAACGCCGCGCGGCGTTGGCGCGCTCGGCAGACAATTCCCAGTTTCCGTACCCGTTGTTGGTGCGGAATTTGGATGCGTCCGTGTGCCCGGAAATGGAAACGTCCTGCGGCAACGTGTTGATGATCTTGGCGACGAGCTCAAGAATTTTCTTGGTGTGCAAGTACATCTCCGAGCCGCCGCTCGGGAACATGGCAAGGCCTTCCTTGTCAACGAGCTGAATGCGCAGACCTTCCGGCGTATTGTCGATCAGCAGGCTTTCCGCGAGGTTTTTCAACTGCGGGATCGCCGCCAGCGCTTCCTCCAATTCCAATTGTGCCTGGTCGAGCTGCTCCTGCTCCTTCCGCTTGGCCGCCTCCTCGACGGCTTCGTCGGATGCATTGTCCGATTGCGCCTCCTCGGAACCATCACCGCCGCTACCGGCTTTTGGTGGCGGCAGATCGACGGTGACGGAATCGCGTGACGTCGAATTCTGCGCCGCGCCTTCCTCGGTAATGGTCTTGCCACCGAGGATGTCGCCCAAACCCGATTGGCTGCTCGACGCGGTGACCGGCGCGAAATAGTTTGAAATTCCTTCAAGCTGTTCCTGGGTGACCGAGTTCAACAGCCACAACAACAGGAAAAACGCCATCATGGCGGTCACGAAGTCGGCGTAGGCGATCTTCCACGCGACACCATGGTGGCCGCCGTGGCCACCCTTGACGACCTTCTTGATGATGATGGACTGGCCTAGAGAGCCGCCACCTTCGCCTTCCGCCATGTGTTCGCCTCAGCCTTAATACCGGGTCGAGCCGGATCAGCGCCGCGGCGCGATCAGCCCACTGCAGGCAGGTTGTTGATGATCTCTTCTAACTCCGCGAAGCTCGGTTGCATTTCGCTCGCCAGCGCCTTGCGGGCAAATTCGACGGAAACCTGCGGCGCATACCCCTGCATATGCCCCATCAAGCCGGCTTTCATGCAGAGGAAATATTGATGATCCGCGTTATAGGTTTTCTCTAGGCTACTGGCCATCGGCGCCAGGACGCCGTAGGACAGAAAAATTCCACTGAACGTTCCGACCAGCGCCGCCGCGATCAGGCCGCCGAGAATTTCAGGGGGTTCAGTGATCGAACTCATGGTCACGATGACGCCCAACACGGCGGCGACAATGCCGAGCGCCGGTACCGCGTCGGCACAAACCTGAATTGAGGTGGAAATTGCATGCTTTTCGTTGTGGAGGGTATCCAACTCCTGATCCATGATGCCTTCAAGCTCATGCGGATTGCTGGCGCCCAACGTCAGGAGCCGCAAGTAATCGCACAGGAAATCGGTGGCGTGATGGTCGGCTTGAAATGTCGGATAGTTGGCGAACAGCGGGCTCTCGGACGGTTTTTCCACATGGCTTTCCAGCGCCAGATCGCCTTTCGATTTTGCCAGCTTGAAAATAGAATACAGGACGCTCAGGAGCTCGATATAGGCTTCTCGCTTGTAACTCGGTCCCTTCAGCAGCGTGCCGATCGAGCCGGCCGCGCCCTTGACCACGGACATGGGATTGGCGATGAGGTAGGCGCCGAGGCCGGCACCGATAATGATGACGAATTCGATCGGCTGCCAGAGAATGGCGAGATCGCCATGCACCGAATAACCGCCGAGCACAGAGCCAAAAACAACCAGCAACCCGATGATGAAGAACATTACTTAATTCCCTCGTACTCGCTCACCGACGGATTGCGCACACCCCGACCGTTTCCGCTTAAGACGGAAATCTATTCTACCTGCTGTTTAACCCATGTCGCGGGGTTTTTCGACAGCAAATCGTCAAATAATTTCAACGGTTCGTTCTCCGAGACCGCTCGCCAACACAATATCCATAAACTAGCGGACGCCAACGGCAACATGGTTACTATCCGATGAGTGACGGCGAAGACCACGACTCCCGAGACAACGGGCGTTTCCATCCGCTGGTCATCGTTCTCGGTTGCCAGCTCATCGGCGCCTCGACGGCGTTCGGAGGCGCCTTGGCAACGGGGTCATCGCAGGAATTGGTGCTGCCGGTGTGGCTCGTTCTGGCGGTGCAGGGGCTGATGGCGGCGTTGCTGGGCACCAAGCTCGGCCTGCCGCGCATGTGTGTGGTTCTGGCCGCAGCTGCTGGCCCCGCCAGCGCTGGGGTTGAGCCTGCTGTTGCCCATTCGGCCGTGGGTCTACCTGCTCGGATTCGCCTTACTCGTGTTGGTCTACTGGAACGCGATCTTCGAACGAGTCCCACTCTACCTGACCAACCGCACCACTTGGCGGGCTCTCGACGGATTGCTGAAGGACCGGGCCAATCTGGTGTTCGCCGATCTCGGATCGGGGCTCGGCGGCACCGTAGGCCATCTGGCGGCGGCGCGACCCGACGGGCAATTCATCGGTATCGAATCGGCGCCGATCCCCTTCGCGCTGTCTTGGTTGCGGCTGCACTTCCCCGCCTGGCCCAACGTGAAGATCGTCTTCGGCAGTATCTGGAACTACGATCTCGAACCCTATGACGTGGTTTACTGCTTCCTATCGCCGGCGCCGATGCAAAGATTGATGGCCAAGGCGCGCATCGAGATGAAGCCCGGCAGCCTGTTCATCAGCAATTCGTTCGATGTCCCGGGTGACCCGCCGGACCAGGTGGTGACGGTCGATGACCGCCGCCGCACGCGGCTATTGATTTGGCGCCTTTAATCGACGCGCCGCGTCACCCTCTTGCGTCGGAAAGGAACCTCAGTTCGTCGGCATCGTAGCCTTCCGCGACGAGGCACTGAATGAGCTCTTCCAGGTGCGCGCGGTCGCGGGTCTCCACGGTGATATCCATATCCGCCGATTTCAGGGCCACGTCGGCCATCAGCCGCTGGTGTTCGACCTCGACGATATTGGCGCCGGAGTCAGCGATGATGCCGGCCACGCGGGCCAGTTGACCGGGTACGTCGGCGGTGGCGATGCGGATGCGGGCAAGCCGCCCTTCGTTGACCAGGCCGCGCATGATCACAGTCGCCATCAGCCGGGAATCGATGTTACCGCCGCACAGCACGATGCCGACCCGACGTCCCTTGAACCGGTCCGGATTGGCCAGCACGGCGGCCAAGGCTGCCGCGCCGGCGCCCTCGGCGACGGTCTTTTCCACGTTGAAGTACAGATTAATGGCGCTTTCGATGGCCGCCTCGTCGACGACCAGGACCTCGGACACGAGCGCACGCACGATTGGCAGCGTCAGCGTACCTGGATGTTTGACGGCGATGCCCTCGGCGACCGTATGGCCGCCATAGCGTCCGGCGACGTCGGCAAGCGCGTCGTGGGTCGATGAATACAACGCGGCCTCGACGCCGATGATTTCGATGTCCGGTTTCAGCGCCTTCGCCGCCGTGGCGATGCCGGAAATCAGGCCGCCGCCGCCAATGGCGACGACCATGACATCAAGATCCGGCTGATCGGCCAGCATTTCCAGCGCAATCGTTCCCTGGCCGGCGATGATCGCCTCGTCATCGAAGGGATGGAGAAAGGTCAAGCCATTCGCCGCCGCCAGCCGATCGGCCTCGGGCCGGCATTCGGCGATGGTCTCGCCGACCAGAACAACCTCCGCGCCGTGCGAGCGGGTGTGGCGGACCTTCACGAACGGCGTGTGTTCCGGCATGACGATCGTTGCCGGCACACCAAGCCGCTGCGCGTGATAGGCGACCCCTTGCGCGTGGTTGCCGGCGGACACGGCGATGACGCCGCGAGCCCGCTGCTCGTCGCTCAGACTCAACAGCTTGTTCAGCGCGCCGCGTTCCTTGAACGACGCGGTGAACTGAAGGTTCTCGAATTTGTTGAAGATTTCGGCGCCGGTGATGGCCGACAGGGTCAACGAGTGCTTAAACGGCGTGCGGATGACGGCGCCCTCGATGCGCCGCGCGGCGGCCTCGATATCCTGCAGGGTGACGCTCATCGTACACTCCTCCGACCGGCTAATCGGCGATCGAGAAGGGGTTATCAGGAGCCGTCCGGCGGGGAAAGAAGCAAGCGCGGCGTTCCCGTGTCGGCCGCGTCGATGGTCACCGTGTGGCCATCCCGCCATAATCCCACGAAATCCCGATAATGGGCCGACAGCGGGTTGCCAGACTGCCCCGTGGCAATGACGAACCGCGACCGCGCCAGGTCCGCCAGATCGTAGACGGCGCGGTAACCGGCGCCATGCACGGCGACAAACGGCGCCGCGTCGTCGGCGATGCGCGACGTGGCCCGGGCCAATGTGGCATTGCCGCCGCCGACGGTGACTTCAAGCGTCGTCAGCTCGCCGAGCACCGGCACATGCATGAACAGGGGATGCGCAAATCGCGCCCGGTGGGCCGCGCCCCAACGCCAGGCGGCGCGATCCTCGCCATAACGCTCGCCCAGCCAGACAAGAGCGCGTGCGAGTGACGTTCGCAGTGCATCGACACAGGTTTCCATCGGCGCCGTCGTGACGTCGTCGCACCAGTGATCGCGACCGCTCAGCACGGATTTCACGAACAGCGGGCGGTAGCCAAAATAGGCGCTAAACAGGGGCCCCAATTCATCCGCATAGAGGTTGCGGTTGAGCTCCCGCAGCCAGGCCGCGAACAGCAATGGCTCGACACGCCCGGCAACCATGGTGTGGTTCCACGTCCGCAGTTTGCTCAGCGCCCAGGTCTCGTCATCGGTTCTGGCCGCGATGCCGGTCATCAGCGGCAGCACCGCGCGCGCCATCAGCGAAGCGGTATCGTGTTGCAATGCCACCGATTCACTGAGCGAACCATCGCCGACGCGCAGACGCTCGGCGATTCGCCGCGCCCGGAAGGGCGGTGCCCAATCCTCGGTGATGAACGGGGCGGGGGCGTCGAGCGGCAATCGGTCGTTGGCATTGATGATGACGCCGGACCCCGGATTGGCAATCCGGGGCAGCAGGCCGTAAGACGCGAATCCCTGCCACGTGCCACGGCCGTCCCAGCCGGAGATCGGCCAGCGCCCGTTTCCAATCGGGCGTATCGGTACCCGGCCAGGCGCGAACAGGGTGATCCCGCCAAGCGTGTCGGCGAACAACACATTCTGTTGCGGGCTATGAAAATCCTCCAACGCAGCCCTGAACGCTGCGCTGTCCTCGGCGCGGTTGAGGCGATAGAGGGCTTCCGGCGTGCGATCATCGTCACGCAGGAACGTCGCCTGGAGTACCAGAACATGACGATCGGCGCTTTCGACGGCATCGAGAGTAGCGGGGCTTAGATCCGATATGACCGGGCCGTGACGGCTCCAACGCACGTCAAGGGCGATCGGCGACGCACCCCTGACGGCGATGGTTTCCGAGCGGACCTGGAACGGCCTCGGGCCATTCGGTGTTTCATAGCGATCGGCGCTGCCCGGCGCCAGCCGCTCGACCACCAGATCCTTAAAATCGGCCTGCGTCGTGGTGAACCCCCAGGCCAGATGCCCGTTGTGGCCAAGAATGGTAAACGGCACGCCGGGCACGGTGGCGCCCACCAACTGGCCATCCGGCGTTTCGATCGCCGCCAGATACCACATGATCGGTGCCGAGAAGCCGAGATGCGGGTCGTTGGCCAACAGGGCGCCACCGGTCGGCGTGCGAGATGGCGCGAGCGCCCAGACGTTGGAAGCCCCGCTCTCGGCCACGGGAGCGGGGGTGGACAAGGCGCCGGCCGCGACTCGGGCAGCATTCGTCAGATCCTGCAATGCCGCGGCCCGCACTGGAGCCGGCGCGGCTTCGCTCCCGGGAACAGCTGGCCACAGTTCCTCGACCCGCTCGATACCGAGCCGCTTGGCGAGCCGCGCGCGCAACAATTCATCACGCCAATTACCGCCGAGGCGCATCGCCATGATCTTCCCCCAGACCAGGGAATCCGCCGGCGTCCATGGTTCCGGTCGATAGCCGAGAACGCTGAACTCCGGCGTCAGCATGCCGCCATCGTTGTCGATGAAGCTATTGACGCCGGCGGCGTACGCCGCCAATGCGCGTCGCGCTTCCTTCGAAATCCGGCTGACTTGATCCGCCGCCAGGCGATGGAGCCCCAGCGTCCGCATCCATTTATCACTGGCGACGGCTTCCGGCCCGACGACCTCGGCCAGCCGGCCGGCGCCAAAGCGGCGCATGGCCTCCATCTGCCACAATCGGTCCTGGGCGTGCACGAAACCGAGCGCGTGGTAGGCGTCCGGCCAATTCTTCGCGGCAATTCTCGGCACGCCAAGACTATCACGGGTTACCGAGACCGGGGCGGCGAGGCCGGTGATCGCGACCCACCCGCTTGCCTGCGGCAGCGATGTCCAGAACCAGCTTCCGACACCGACAAACGTGCCGATGGCTAGAAGGACGATCGCCAGACTAATCCGCCGAATCAACACCCGCGGCGCTTTCCGGCGAATTGCGCGCCATACGACGCTCGACTATAAACGCAGCGTGGTATACCAGGGATAAAGGCGGCGTTCGGCATCGATCGTTGTCCTAGGGCAGACGACTACTCAACAATCACGATACGAGGTTTCACGGATGAGCGGACCGTTGCAAGGCATTCGAGTGTTTGATCTGACTCGCATTCTGGCGGGGCCAAGCTGCACCCAGATACTCGGTGACATGGGAGCCGATGTCATCAAGATTGAGCGCCCCGGCGTCGGCGACGATACCCGGCGTTTCGCGCCGCCCTTCCTGCGCGACGGCGACGGCAACGAAACGACGGAAAGCGCTTACTTCACGGCGGCGAACCGCAGCAAACGTTCCATCACCCTCGATCTGACCAAACCGAAAGGCCAGGAAATCGCCCGGCGCATGATCGCCGAGAGCGACGTGTTGGCGGAAAATTTCAAGACGGGCGGGCTCGCCAAATATGGCCTCGCCTATGATGACCTGAAGGACGATTGCCCAGGGCTGGTCTATTGCTCGATCACAGGTTTCGGCCATACCGGACCGTACGCGCCGCGCCCCGGTTATGACGTGCTCATCCAGGGCATGGGCGGCTTCATGAGCATTACCGGCGCACCCGATGGCGACCCGCAGAAGGCCGGCATGCCGATCTCGGACCTGGTCGCCGGCCTGTACGCGGCGATTTCCATCAACGCCGCGTTGCGCCACCGGGAAGTCACCGGCGAAGGCCAGTTCATCGACATCGGCATGCTGGATACCACGGTCGCCGTGCTATCGATGGTCGCCGCAAATTACCTGGCGACGGATGTCGTGCCGCCGAGAATCGGCAACGCGCATCCCAATATCGTGCCCTACCAGTCATTCCCGACGGCCGACGGCGATATCATCCTGGCGGTCGGCAACGATGGCCAGTTCGAACGGTTCTGTAAGGTCGCGGGCGTGCCAGACCTGCCCCAGGACGAACGCTTCGCCACCAACGGCGCGCGGGTGCGTAACCGTGAAGCCTTGATCCCCATGCTGCGCGATATCGTCGCCGCCAAGCCATCGGCGTTCTGGCTCGAGGAATTGGAAGCCAACAACGTCAGCTGCGGTCCCATCAACCGGCTGGATCAGGTGTTCAGCGACCCGCAGGTACTGGCGCGCGGCATGCTATTGGAAATGCCGCATCCGGCCCTCGGTACGGCGCCAGTGAAGATGGCGGCAAGCCCGATCAAGATGTCGAAAACGCAAGTCTCCTATGACCGGCCACCCCCGATGGTCGGCCAACACACGGACGAGATTCTGCGCGAGATGATCGGTGCCTCCGATGACGACCTGGCAACCTTGCGTGACGACGGCGTAATTTAGACCGTGGCCATGCGCGCCGGTAGTTTTCGCGCCCTCGGGCCACGCGGCTTTCACCGCGTCGCCTATACCACCTGGGGCGCGAAGCAGGGCCGCCACGCGGTCGTCTGTGCGCACGGATTGACGCGAACCGGGCGAGATTTCGACACCCTGGCGGCGGCGCTGCAGGAGCGCCACTTCATCGCCTGCCCGGACGTCGCCGGGCGCGGCGGCAGCGATTGGCTGAGTGACGCATCGGAATATTCCTATCCGGTCTATGTTAGCGACATGGCGACCCTGATGGCGCATCTGGATGTGGAACGGGTGGACTGGATCGGCACGTCCATGGGCGGGCTGATCGGCATGATGCTTGCGGCGCAGCCGGGATCACCGATTCGCAGTCTGCTGGTCAATGACGTCGGCCCGTACATCCCCAAGGCGGCGTTGCAGCGGATCGCCGATTATGTCGGCGCAGCCCCGGTCTTCGACTCGTTGGATTCAATCGAGGTCTACCTGCGCAAGGTTCATGCGCCGTTCGGACCGCTGAGTGACGACCAGTGGGCCCATCTGGCGCGACATAGCGCTGCGGAACAGGGGCAGGGCCGCTGGAGCCTGCATTACGACCCGCGCATCGCCGAGGCATTCCAGACCGGCCCGCTGGAAGATATCGACCTGTGGCCGGTATGGGACGCCATCCCATGCCGGACTCTGGTCCTCAGGGGCGCCAACTCTGATCTGTTACCGGCCAGCGTGGCGGCGGAAATGGGCCGGCGCGGGCCCAGGGCGGAGGTCATCGAGATCGACAGAGTCGGTCACGCGCCAGCGTTGATGGACGCGGCGCAGATCGACATTGTCCGGGGCTGGTTGGATAAGTAGAAATCCCAACTGTTTTTTATCGGCGAAATCTCTAGTGTAGTTACTGAATAGCCCCAACGGGGGCCTGAACGATCATTGAGAAACGCGGCAAACGAGCCGCGAACCGGGAGTTAAGGACCATGAGCCAAGCGCTGGTCGAGGCGGGATCAACCGAACTTTCCACCCATCCAGGTGAGGATCTGGACGATTTCGTCTCCTTCATGGTTGCCGATCAAATGTTCGGCATTCCGATTCTCAACGTGCAGGATATCCTGTCACCCGACCGTATCGCCTCGATCCCGCTGGCGCCGGACGAGGTCAAGGGTTCGATCAATTTGCGCGGCCGCATCGTCACGGTCATCGACGTGCGCGTGCGACTGGGTATGGAACCATTGGCAATCGGCCCCGAGACCATGGGCGTCACGGTGGAACACGGGCCCGACCTTTACACCCTGTTGGTCGACAAGATCGGCGACGTGGTCAGCCTGAAGCGGGAACAACACGAACGTACCCCGGCGACACTCAATCCCAATTGGCGGGAGTTTTGCGACGGCGTCTACCGGCTCGACAATTCGTTGATGGTCGTGCTCGATATCGACAAGTTGCTCGACATCCTCTCCGATTTCGACGTTTAGGTACCGCCGCGAAGTAGCCGAGCCGCTTCCACGGCCGCGTAGGTCAGAATTCCGTCGGCGCCGGCGCGTTTGAAACTCATCAACGTTTCCAACAGCACCTTGTCGTATTCGAGCCAACCGGCCTCGCCGGCGCCTTTCAGCATGGCGTATTCACCGGACACGTTGTAGGCGAAGGTCGGCATGCCGAAGGTTTCCTTGACCCGCCGCACCACGTCGAGATAGGGCAGCCCCGGCTTGACCATGACCATGTCGGCGCCCTCGGCGATGTC
>JAYOFM010000013.1:0-42478 GCA_038117225.1 Rhodospirillales bacterium | reverse complement strand
GCACAGCCGCGCCCGGTCGTGCAGCCGGCTCCGCTGAGCGCCGTGCCGAGTGCTCGCACCGTCGCGGAAGCGGTGCCGCCGCCGCCGGCACCGCCAGCTCCGACCGCCAGCGCCACGCCGGCGCTGCTTAAACCCCGCGTCCTCACGTCATCATCGACGTCGACGCCACCCACGGCGACACCTCGGGAAGCGCCGGCGCCCCAGGTGGCGTCACGTCGGACCCAGGAATCCGGCAGCCCCGGAACCGATACCTACCGGGTGCAACTGCTGGCCGCGCGCTCGAACACCGCCGCCGAGGCCGAATGGCTCAGGCTGCGGCGGCAGAATCTGGATATTCTCGGCAATCTAGGGCTCGCGGTGACGCGCGCGGATCTCGGTACCCGCGGTGTCTTCTTTCGTCTGCGCGCCGGTCCGTTGGCCAACGAAGCGGCGGCCAAGGCCCTGTGTCAGCGGCTCAAGCAACGCAAGGTCGGCTGCCTGGTCGTTCGGCCGGGGCGCTGATGCCTTGACGTTAAAACCCGCCGCCATGAACACACGGGCAAACGCGGCGATTCTCGGACTCGCGGGGCCGGAGCTCAGCGAGGAGGAACGGCAATTCTTTGCCGAGACGGACCCGCTCGGCTTTATTCTGTTCGCGCGCAATGTCGAGGATCCCATGCAGTTGGCGGACCTGACCGCGTCGTTGACGACGGCCGTGGGCCGTCCCGACGCGCCTATTCTGATCGATCAGGAAGGCGGGCGGGTGCAGCGCATGGCGGCGCCGCACTGGCGCGTGGCGCCTGCGGCGGCGCGTTTCGGCGAGCTGTACAAACGGGCACCGACGCGGGGGCTGGAGGCGGCGGCGCTCAACGCGCGCCTGCTCGCCCATGATCTGGCCGGCGTCGGTATCACCGTCGACTGCGCGCCGCTGCTCGATGTACCGGTCGCCGACGCGCACGACGTCATTGGCGACCGGGCCTTCGATGACGACCCGGATGTGGTCGCCGCCTTGGGGCGCGCCACGTGCGTCGGTCTGCTCACCGGCCGCGTGCTGCCCGTGGTCAAGCATATCCCGGGCCATGGCCGTGCCCGCGCCGACAGCCACGAAAGCCTGCCGGTGGTCGATGCCGCGCTGGAGGATTTGATCGCCAGCGATCTGGCGCCGTTCAAATCCCTGGCCGAAATACCGTGGGCAATGACGGCACACGTGATTTATACCGCTCTGGATGCGGAACGACCGGCGACCCTGTCGCCCGTGGTCATCGAGGAGACCATTCGTGGCCGCGTCGGTTTCAATGGCGTGCTGATATCCGACGATATCGGCATGGGCGCGCTGACCGGGTCATTCAAGGCGCGGACCGAAGGCTGCCTCGCCGCCGGCTGCGATGTGGTGCTGCACTGTTCCGGGGTGATGGCGGAGATGGTCGATGTGATGGCCGGCTGCGCGCCGCTCAGCAACGCCGCCGTCGGGCGTCTGGTCGCCGGTGATCAATTACGCCAGATGGCACCGCCGTCGGAAAGTTTTGACCCGGATGAGGCGCTGGCCCGCCTCGACGCGCTGCTGGCGACGGTCGCGGCATGAGTGATTTTGATTTCAACGCCATCGCCTTCGCGATTTCCGTGTGGGCGTTGCCGGTACTGCTCGCCATTACGCTACACGAGGCGGCGCATGGCTGGGTCGCCTGGCGGCTCGGCGACGACACGGCGAAGGTTCTCGGCCGGGTCACCTTCAATCCGCTGAAGCACATTCATCCGATCGGCACGATCCTGTTGCCGGCGGCGCTATTACTGGTTTCCGGCGGGCGTTTGATGTTCGGCTTCGCGCGTCCGGTGCCGGTCAATTTCGGCCGCCTGGGCTCGCCACGCCGCGATATGGTACTGGTCGCCGCCGCCGGACCCGGCATCAATCTGGTGCTGGCGGTGGCGTCGGCGTCGGCGCTGCATCTGATGGGATTGCTCGATGCCGGCGATTTGCGATCGTGGCTGACTCACAATCTGGTCAATTCGGTCTGGATTAACGTGCTGCTTTGTGTCTTCAACATGCTGCCGATCCCGCCGCTCGATGGCGGGCGGGTAGCGGTCGGTCTGCTGCCCCGGTCTTTGGCGTTGCCTCTGGCGCGGTTGGAGAACGTCGGCGTGATGCTGTTGCTGACGGTGATCTTCCTGCTGCCTTGGGTCGGCCGTCAAGCGGGGTTCAATATCGACGTGTTCGGCTGGCTGGTCGGCGGCCCAGCCGCGGCGTTGATGGATGGAATTTTGGGCCTCGTGGGCCTACGAACGGGATGATGAACAGATGAACGACGACGCCCCCGCGCCCGACACCGCCTCGACACCCGATGATTTCGTCGAGGACCTGGATGCGCCGTCGGCGGAATCCGGCGCCGCCTTTATCGTCGATCTCGCCGGCTACGAAGGTCCCATCGACGTGCTGCTGGCGCTGGCCCGCAACCAGAAGGTCGATATCACGCAAATTTCCATTCTCGCCCTGGCCGACCAGTATCTCGCCTTCGTCGCCGCCGCGCGCCATCGGGATCTGGAACTGGCCGCCGATTATCTGGTCATGGCGGCATGGCTCGCCTATCTGAAATCGCGTCTTTTACTGCCCGATCTGGCCGGCGAGGACGAACCCAGTGGCGCCGAAATGGCGGCCGCCTTGCAGTTCCAGTTGCAGCGCCTGGAGTCCATGCAGCAGGCCGGCGTGGCGTTGATGGCGCGGCCTCGACTCGGCAATGATTTCTTCGCTCGCGCCGCGCCGGAAGTATTTGGCCGCGAGGCGATCGACGTGCTCGATTGTTCGCTTTATGACGTGCTCAAGGCCTATGCCGATATCAACAAACGCCGCGACGCCGGCGAGCCGCTGACGATCGAAGCGTTCAAGCTGCACACCGTCGAGGACGCCTTGAAACGGCTGGCCCGTCTGGTCGGCCGGGTGCCGGACTGGGAAAGCCTATGGCACTATCTGCCCGAAGGCCTCGGCGATGAAACCATGACCCGATCGGCGATCGCCGCGACGTTGACGGCGAGCCTGGAAATGGCGCGGGAGGGACAATTGCAGCTGCGCCAGGCGGGGGCGTTCGGCCCCATCTTCATGCGCTCGCCGGCGACGTCCAATTCAGCCAGACCGCGGGCGGTGCCCGAAACCGACCCCGGCGCCGACAAGACGGAGAATGACGCCCGATGACGCCCGATAGCGAAAAACCGAAACTCGAATTGGTCGCCGATAACGACGCCATGCCGGAAGAAGCGGCGGCGGACATCGCCGCCGTGGCCGAGACGGACGGCGCGCCCGACCCGGAGCATCTGCGTCTGCTGGAAGCCATTCTGTTCGCTTCCGCCGAACCGATGAGTGACAAGAAGCTGATCCACCGCCTGCCCGACGGCGCCGATGTGAAGGGCCTGTTGGCGGCGTTGGCCGCCGAGTACGAGGGGCGCGGCGTCAATCTGGTGCGCGCCGGCGCGTCGTGGGCGTTCCGCACCGCGCCCGATTTGACCGGGCAGCTCAACCGCGAGATCGAGGTGCAGCGCCGGCTGTCGCGCGCCGCCGTCGAAACCCTGGCCATCATCGCCTACCACCAGCCGATCACCCGCGCCGAGATCGAGGACATTCGCGGCGTCAGCGTGTCGAAGGGGACGGTCGACGTGCTGCTGGAAGCCGGCTGGGTCAAGCCGGGCCGCCGCCGGGAAACCCCGGGCCGGCCGCTGACTTGGCGCACCACCGATGATTTCCTCGATCACTTCGGCCTCGAGGACACCAAGAGCCTGCCGGGCATCAAGGAATTGAAGGCTGCCGGCCTGCTGGAAACCGGCCCGGCGCTGAACATCTATCGCGAACGCCAGGGCGATGGTGGTGACGCCGACGGGGAAGGCGATGCGGAAAATGCCTCGGCGTCCAATGATGAGGATACCGGCCTGTTGCCGATCAACCCGGTCAATACGGAAACCGACGAGGAAGCCCCGGAGCCACTCGACCCGCACGGGGAGTGACGTGGGGATCGGTGCGGAAGCGCCATCACTCGCCGCCATATGATAAATCCTCGACGCCCTGCGGGCATTGCTCCACCGGGGGTGATCTGCCAATATCCGGCCTCCTAATTATCATGCTTGGGATTGACGCTTCTGAGGGGCACCCGGGCCATCAACGAACTGGGCAGTAAATATGGGTACATTCAGCATTTGGCATTGGCTGGTCGTTCTAGCGGTCGTCCTGATTCTGTTTGGCGGCGGCGGCAAGATTTCGCGTCTCATGGGTGATTTCGGCAAGGGGCTGAAGTCGTTCAAGAAGGGCATGAAGGAAGAAGGCGGCGAGGCTGATGGCGACGCCGAGCCGGTCGCTGATCCCAAGGCCCTGAAAAGTGAATCCGCCGAGGGCGTCGCCACCGAGACGGAAAAGGACAAGGCGGCGCAGGGCTGAGTCATCGCGGCGGCGCCGAGCGCCACCGCGGTCACACCCCTCGCGTCCTTCCCTAACAACCGGAGCGCCGTCCCGCCATGTTCGACATCGGCTGGCAGGAGCTGTTTATCGTCGGTGTCCTGGCCCTCATCGTCGTGGGGCCCAAGGACTTGCCGCGCATGATCCGTACCGTGCGGACGTGGATTCGTCGCGCCCGCGAAATGGCGCGGGAATTCCAGTCCGGCCTTGATGACGTTGTCCGCGAGGCCGACCTCGACGATCTGCGTAATCAGGTCAACAACGCCAGCGATCCGGCCAAGGCGTTGGCCGACGCGCTGGATCCGACCGGTGATCTGGCCAGTGAAATGAGCATGGCGGATATCGAGAAGGATTTCAGCGATACCGCCCAGTCGTTCAAGGACTCGACGACACCCATCGAAACCCTGGACGACGACCCGAGTATTCTGCCGGAGCCGGAAAGCGCCTCGAAACCGCTGCCCGAGCCGCAGGCCGAGACCGATTCTCCGCCCGAGCGGGCGAAGGGCTAGACCGTGGCCGACGACGGCACCATTCACCCGGATCTCGATGATGCGAAGATGCCGCTGCTGGAGCATCTGGTGGAACTGCGCACGCGGCTGATCCGCTCCGCTCTCGCCATCATCATTCTGTTCTTTATCTGCTACTACTTCGCGCCACAGATTTATGATTTTCTGGTGCGGCCGCTGGCGGCGGCGCTGGATGCCCAGGGCGGCGGTCGGCGCTTGATCTTCACAGCGCTGCACGAAGCCTTCTTCACCTATATCAAGGTGGCGTTCTTCGCCGCGCTGTTCATTTCCTTCCCGTTCGTCGCCGGGCAGTTCTGGATGTTCATGGCGCCGGGGCTCTATAAGCACGAAAAGAAAGCGCTGCTGCCGTTCCTGGTGGCGACGCCGATCCTGTTCTTCATGGGCGGCGCCCTGGTCTACTACTTCATTTTCCCCATGGCGTGGTCGTTCTTCATCAGTTTCGAAAGTGTCGGCGGTGCCGGCGCCTTGCCAATTCAGTTGGAAGCCAAGGTCAACGAGTATCTGTCGCTGGTGATGCGGCTAATTTTCGCCTTCGGCCTTTGCTTCGAGCTGCCAGTGGTGATGACCCTGCTAGCGCGCATCGGCATGGTGACGTCCAAGGGCATGCGCGAGAAGCGAAAGTACGCCATCGTCTGTGCCTTCGTTGCCGCCGCCATCCTGACGCCGCCCGACGTCATCAGTCAGATTGGCCTCGCCATCCCAACCATGCTGCTCTACGAAATTTCTATCTTCAGCGTGCAGATCGTCGAGAAGAAGCGCGGCGATACGGTCGAAGATGGTGACGAAGATGACGGCAAAGATGACGACACGGCTTCGGGTTCCGATGGGCAATCGAGTGCTTAGTTCCTCCTTCGTGTAATTCTTTCGTCCTCAAGCAGAGGTAGGCGCGTCCTGGTGTTCGGCGCAGATTTTTTGGCTGTCGTCAGGCGTTAGCGGTTGCCGGAGTAGGCTGCAGAAGTGCGGGGATCCGTCAGCGGATTCTACCTCGAAGAATCGGCAGGTGGCACACTGTCCGAAGGCCTGTTGGCCGCGCCAGTGTAGGGCCTGTTTTAATATCCCCTGCAGGCTTCCGATTGTCGTCTCGCGGTCGGCCTGAGCAAGGTTTTGCGTGGCGTCGCAAATCGCGAGAACCGGGTCTTTTTTGAGGAGTGCCCGGCCATCCTTCGTTAACGACAGGCGGATGTTTCGTTTGTCGTCCGGTGCCTGTTCCTTACCGACGAGACCCTTGCGTTCCAAAGCGATCACGGTCTGCGAAACAGTACCCTTGGTCGTGCCGAGATAGGCGCTCAGCGACGTCGGGCTGCGTGAAAAGCGATTTGCCCGCGCTAGATAACGCAATGCTTCCCATTGTACCGGTTTGAGGCCGAACGCGTGAGTCTCGTTCTGCATTACGCGGGCGAGGCGCTCTATGGTCTGCGAGAGTTCATCGTGTCGAACCATGGACGAATCGTATCGACTCAATAATATGCTTGCAAGGCTGGTTTGTGAGTTCTATAAACTCATTAGTATCGACTAGCTAATAATGGAGGAGCCCATGAAGCATACCTTTCTGTCGACGGCCCTCGCCGTCGTTGTATTGCAGCCTGTTGCTGCCCACGAGGTCACGAGTCCCGTCTCATCCGAAAAAGTCGCGGCGTTCGATATTACGTCCGCCCGCGCGACGACGGACGGTCGGCTGACCACCTTCGTCATGGAATTGGCGGGGGACGCCGGTCGTATGAAACCGATGCCCATCGGCCAACTGAAAGGCGCCAAGGTCTCCGCGTACGTCTGGCCAACCAGCCACGATCCTTCCGTCGTTGGATTTGGAAAGGGTTCTGGGATCCTCGCGCTGGCAGTGACCGCGCATCCGGATTTCGACGACACGCCGCTGTTCGACGAAAATAACGATGGTGATCCGGCCAACGACGGAGCCAACTGGCATTCCCGCTGGGTCGTTCTGGTCAAGGACTCTACTTGTGGCGCCGCGCTCAAGGTCGGCGATGTCTCGCCGGGCGTTGATCTGCTTCCGTTGACGGCGCCCGGTTTGCCGATCGCACTCGATAGCCCTGGCATGACCCCGTCGTTCAACGGAAAGACGGCGCGGGTGACCGTGCCCGTACGCGGATCCGAGAACGTGTCGTTTGACGCCGTGACGGCGGAACTCCAGGTGCACGTGGAGGGCAAGGCGCCGCTTCTTTGTGTTTCCGCGGTATACGACGTGGCTTCCGGCGACCTTTCGCTGCCGGGACGCATCACGACTGCGAATTAGACCGAGAAATCGCCGAATGACGCGGCCGTGCCGGATGTTCCCGGCGCGGCCGTTGTCGTTAAACCGCTATCTGCTTGTCACTTTGCAATCGGTCGCCCGGCACCGTATAAGGCAAGCAGGTGAGCGCAGGGGGCTTCGGCCATGTTCGATATCAAATGGATCAGGGAAAATCCGGACGATTTTGATCGCGCCATGGCGCGGCGCGGACTGGAACCGCAAGCCGCGGCGCTGATCGCGCTGGATACGACGCGCCGGGACGCGCTGACGCGGGCTCAGGAAATCCAGGAAGAACGCAACCGATTTTCCAAGGAGATCGGCAAGCTGAAGGCTTCCGGCGAGGACGCCTCGGCGGTCATCGCCCGGGTTTCTGAGTCCAAGCAGGCGCAGGCGGCGCTGGAAGCCGACGTGGCGGCCACCGGCGAGGCTCTGGACGCCGCCATGGCGGGCCTGCCCAACATGCCGTTCGACGACGTGCCCGACGGCAAGGGAGAAGACGAAAACGTCGAGGTCCGCCAGTGGGGCACGCCGCCGATCTTCGATTTCGAACCCCGTGACCATGTCGATATCGGCGAAGGCCTGGGCATGATGGATTTCGACCGGGCGGCGAAGATTTCCGGCGCCCGCTTCGTCGTGCTGACCGGCGGCCTGGCGCGCATGGAACGCGCGCTGGCGTCGTTCATGCTCGATATGCACACCACGGAATTCGGTTACACAGAGGTTAACCCGCCGGCGCTGGTCAACGACGACACCATGTACGGCACCGGGCAATTGCCGAAATTCGCCACCGATCTATTCAAGACCGAGGAAGGCTTCTGGCTGATTCCGACCGCCGAGGTGCCGCTGACCAACATGGTCGCCGGCGATATCGTGGACACGGAGACGCTGCCGCGCCGCTACACCGCCATGACCTGGTGTTTCCGCTCGGAAGCCGGCGCCGCCGGCAAGGATACGCGCGGTATGATCCGCCAGCATCAATTCACCAAGGTGGAAATGGTCTCGGTGACCCATCCGGAGAGATCGGCGGACGAGCTTGAGCGCATGACCGGCATCGCCGAGGAAGTGTTGAAGCGGCTTGGCCTCGCGCACCACACGGTATTGCTATGCACCGGCGACATGGGGGCGGGGGCCCGCAAGACCTACGACATCGAAGTTTGGCTGCCGGGTCAGGGCCGCTACCGGGAAATTTCCAGCTGCTCCAATTGCGGCGACTACCAGGCGCGGCGCATGAACGGCCGTTTCAAGGACAAGGGGGAAAAGGGGACGCGCTTCGTCCACACCCTCAACGGGTCGGGCCTGGCGGTCGGGCGCACCCTGGTCGCCATACTGGAAAACTATCAACAGGCGGACGGATCCGTCATCATCCCCGAGGCGCTTCGGCCGTATATGGGCGGGCTCGAGGTGCTGTCGCGCGATGGCTGACAGGAAACTCGGTCCCATCAATCTCAAGCGTGCGCGGGTGCTGATTTCCAATGACGATGGAATCAATGCGACCGGTATCAAGGTATTGGAAAAGGCCGTCAGGCCGCTGGTCCGGGAAGTCTGGGTGGTGGCGCCGGAAACCGAGCAGAGCGCGACCAGCCATTCGTTGACCCTGCGCCGGCCGTTGCGCATCCGCAAGGCATCGGACGGTCGCTATGGCGTCGACGGCACGCCGACGGACGCGGTGCTGCTGGGCATCAGCGAAATCATGCGCGACCATCCGCCGGACCTGGTGTTGTCGGGGATCAACCGGGGCGGCAACATGGGCGAGGACGTGACCTATTCCGGTACCGTCGCCGCCGCCATGGAAGCGTGCCTGCTGGGTGTCCCCGCCATCGCCCTCAGCCAGGTCGCCGACGACCGCCGCAACGTCAAATGGAAGACCGCCGAGGCATGGATGGCCAGGGTGCTGAAAAGCCTCGCGGCGATGCAGTTTCCGCGCGGCGTGCTGATGAATGTCAATTTCCCGGACGTATTGTCGTCGAAGGTGACGGGGATGGAGATCGTGCGTCAGGGCCGGCGCAAGATCGGTGGCGATCTGCAGACCGGAACCGACCCGCGCGGCGAACCCTATTACTGGGTCGGCGTGCAGCGGGACGAGGAAAAATTCCGCCCCAACACCGACCTCAACGCGGTCAACAACGGCGCCATCGCCATCACCCCGTTGACCATGGACCTGACCCACGCGGCGACGCTGAAGAAGATGAAGGACGCGTTCTCTTGAACGGCGACGAAGACTTTACGCCGGAAGACGCCGCGCCACTGCGTTTGCAGATGGTACTGATGCTGCGCCAGGGCGGTGTCACCGACACACCGTTGCTGAGCGCCATGGAACAGCTGCCGCGCGAAGCCTTCATGCCGGACGCCTTTCGGACTCGCTCCTATGAAAACGTCGCGTTGCCGATCGGTCACCAACAGACCATCAGCCAGCCGGTGGTGGTGGCGCGCATGACCCAGGCGCTGATGCTGACCGATCGCCACAAGGTGTTAGAGATCGGGACGGGATCGGGATATCAGGCGGCGGTGCTGGCGAAACTATGCCGCCGTGTCTACACCGTCGAGCGCCACAAGCCGCTGTCGCAGGCGGCGGAGAAACGCTTCGCCGAACTGGGTATTCGCAACATCACCACGCGGGTTGGCGACGGCTCCATGGGCTGGCCGGAACAGGCGCCGTTCCAGCGCATCATGGTCACCGCCGCCGCCGTCGATGTGCCGGGCGTATTGATGGATCAGCTTTCCGTCGGTGGCATCATGGTGCTGCCCATCGGTCTCGACGAGGGCGATCAGCAGTTGGTTCGCGTCGTTCGCACCGATTCCGGCACGGAGATGGAGGAAATGGGCCCCATCCGTTTCGTCCCGCTGGTCGCCGGCGTGCCCGAGTAGGCTGAATTCCGCACCGTATCAACACCCCGTTAACCTTGCTCGCCTATTCTCCGGTGTATGGATTGCTGGCACACCCGCGCCCGCGCCGCCGTCATGGCCGCGGCGGGCCTCGTTCTCGCCGCCTGCTCGTCGGGCGCTTGGCCACCCCCTGGCCTGTACCACTCGGTGCCAGGGGAGACCCTGCGCGCGCCGCGGCCTGAGGCATCATCGGCCAAGCCGTCGCCCCGAACCTACGGCGTCGTCGAAATTCTGCCCGGCGATACCCTGTACGCCATCGCCAAGCGCAACGGCACCACCATCGGTGACCTGATCGCCGCCAATGGCATTACCTCGCCAGACAGAATTTATGCCGGTCAGCAGCTAACGCTACCGGGCGTGGGTGCCTCGCGATCCGTCGAAACGGCACCCGCGACCGCGACTCCGTCGCGCGCCGAACCGGCGAGCACCGAAACGCGAACCGGTTCCGCGTCGCGGGTTGGACCGAAGCCGGTATCGCCCGCCGCGACGAGAGCCGCGAACCCGTCACCGGTCAGAAATGCGTCTCAGCGCGTCCCCTCCAAGCTGGTGGCGCCGCCGCGCGCGGGCGGCCGCTTTGCCTGGCCGGTTTCGGGCCGGGTGATTTCCGCCTATGGCGCCAAGGGGAAGGGATTGCACAACGACGGCATCAATATCGCGGCGAAACGCGGCACCGCGGTCAAGGCGGCCGAGAACGGCGTCGTCGTTTACGCCGGCAACGAATTGCCCGGCTTTGGTAATCTGATTCTGATCAAACATGCCGGTGGCTGGTTCACCGCCTATGGCCATAGCGAACAGCTGCTCGTCGAACGCGGCGCCAAGGTCAAACGCGGCGAACGTATCGCCACCATCGGCTCCACCGGCAGCGTGACGACGCCACAGCTACATTTCGAGGTGCGCAAGGGGCGCAAGGCCGTCGACCCCAGTCAGCACCTGATGCGGCGCAGCTGAGTGTTCCCGACGTAATTTACCATTCCGCTCCGGGGTGGCGGGTGTATGCTGACCGGTATGAAGATGCCGCCCCCCCGCTTTCATCATGGCCCAGCCGAATGGGCGGCGACCGTGGCCGTCGTGCTGGCGGTCTCGCTGGGGCATTACGGTCATGCCTATGCCGGCTGGCTCGGCGTCTTTATCGCCGGCGGTTTCGGCATTTTCGTCTCGTTGATCGCCGAATTGAACGCCGACCAGCCGGTGACCAACGATTACGATGCCGCCCGCGCCATTAACGCGCATGCCCGCAATTTGCGTCTGCGCGAACGCGCCGGGCTCGGTGAACGCCTCGCTCACGCGGAAACCGAGGCCGATATGGCGCGCATGCTGCTCGCCTTCCGCACCATCTTCATCGCCGAGGCGATGCTAGGCGGGTACATGTTCACGCGGTTTGATATCTAGAGCCATAGCGGCATCCAATCCCGACGAATCCGGCCCGCCTAATCCGTCCTGGGGCGATGACCCGGCCGAACGGGCGGCGGCGGTCGCAATCGCTGGCGCCGGTATCGCCGGAATCATCGGCTATTTCATGTTCGACGCCGTCGGGGTGCTGCTGGTCGGCATGATCGGTGCCATCGCCACCATTCGAAACCAGATTTACGATGACCGGGTCGAAGCCCCGTACGACGATGAACCACGCATGATTGCCGTGCACGCGCGCGTCGAACGGCAACGCCAACGGCTCAGAGTCAGCCACGGCGAGCGCATGGCCGAACAGTTGGAACGCACCGACAATCGCCGCACCCTGCAGGTTCTGACGGCGGTATTCTGGGCCGAAGTGGCATTGGGGTTGTATCTGCTGCTGGCGTGAGGGGCCGAGGATTAAAGAGTCTTCCCCAACCGCCCGGCCAGATCCTGAATGAATTGCCAGGCGACGCGCCCCGACCGGGCGCCGCGGGTCATCGACCACTCAACAGCCTCGGCGCGCAGATTGATCGATGGATCGTCGAGACCGTAGTGCTTGGCGTAGCCTTCGATGATCGCGAAATAGGTATCCTGATCGCAGTTGTGGAAGCCCAGCCACAGCCCGAAACGGTCGGACAGCGAGACCTTTTCCTCCACCGCTTCCGCCGGGTTGATGGCCGTGGATCGTTCGTTTTCGATCATGTCGCGCGGCATCAGGTGGCGCCGGTTTGAGGTGGCGTAGAAGATGACGTTGCTCGGCCGTCCCTCGATGCCGCCTTCCAGCACCGCCTTCAGCGACTTGTAGGCGTCGTCCTGACCGTCGAAGGAGAGATCGTCGCAGAAGATAAGGCAGCGCCGCTCGCTCGCCCGCAACAGGGTCAGCAGCGCCGGCAGCGACGGGATGTCCTCGCGGTGAATTTCGATCAGCGCCAGCGTGCCCGGCGCTTCATTATTGATGGCGGCGTGCACCGCCTTGACCAGGGAGCTTTTGCCGGTGCCCCGGGCACCCCATAACAGCGCGTTATTGGCTGGCAGGCCGCCGGCGAAACGCCGCGTGTTGTCGAGCAAAAGGTCCTGCTGCTGGTCGATGCCTCGCAACAGGCCGATGTCGACCCGGTTGACATCAGCGATGGCTTCCAGTCGCGGCCCGTCGGCGTGCCAGACGAACGCATCGGCATCATCGACCGCCGCCGATTCCACCGTCGCCGGGGCCAGCCGGTCCAACGCCTCGGCGATGCGCTTCAGCAGCGGGTATGTATCAACATCACTCATGGCCGGGGAACCTAGTGCCGCTATAGGTCACCGTCAATGTGGACGGGGCCATTTCGCCCCATTCCGTTTGCAACCTCCGGCCCAATCGGTATAGTCCGTCGCTTGCCGCAAAGGCTGCTAATGGGGCCACCACGTTGGCCCGTTTGAGGGAGTTGCTTGATGCTGATTTCGCCCGCTTATGCACAGGCCGCCGGCGGCGCCGCCGGTGGTGGTGGTTTCGAGGCACTGCTGCCGTTGGTACTGATCTTCGTGGTCTTCTATTTCCTGCTAATTCGTCCGCAGCAAAAGAAGATGAAGGAGCACAAGGAAATGCTCGGTGCGCTCCGGCGTGGCGACAAGGTGGTGACCGGCGGCGGCATCATGGGCACAGTGACCAAGGTGGACGATGACAACATCGTGACCGTGGAAATCGCCCCCGACGTCAAGGTCAAGGTCTCCCGCGCGCTGATCTCATCGACCTATTCGAAGACGGAACCGCAGGACGGTGCCAAGGGCGGGGCCAAGGGCGGCGGCAAGGATGACGACAAGAAAGCCGCCGCCAACGACGAAAAGGGCGATGGCGATGGCGATGGCGATGGTTCCGGTGGTGGCGGCAGCCTGCTCGGCAAGCTGCTTGGCGGTAAAAAGTAACGCCGCTTCGGCATTTAAACGGCAGCGCTGACGGAGCACGACCCGAATGGTCTATTTCGGCAAATGGAAAGTAATTTTCGTGCTCGCGGTGTGCGCCCTCGGGCTCGCCTTCGCGGCGCCCAACTTCGTCGCCAAGGACACCGCCGGCGGCTTGCCCACGTGGCTGCCGCACAAGCAGATCAACCTGGGCCTCGATCTGCAGGGCGGTTCGCATCTGTTGTTGGAGGTCGAGGTCGACGCGGTGATCGCCGAATATCTCGAGGGCATCGTCGATTCCGTGCGCGTGACGTTGCGGCGCCAGGGTATCCGCTACGGCAAGCTCGGCATTGACGGAAACGCCGTCGGGGTCACCATCCGAGAGGCCGACAAGGTCGATGCGGCGCGCGAGGCGATCCGCCAGTTTGATCCGACGACCGTGATCGACGTCGAGGGTAGCCGCATCCGCGTCTCATTGAGCGAGCAGGTAATGCTGGAACGCCGCCGTTCCGCCGTGCAGCAGTCCATCGAGATCGTTCGCCGGCGCATTGACGAGACCGGCGTGCGCGAGCCGACCATTCAGGCACAGGGCGAGGACCGCATTCTGGTGCAGGTCCCGGGCCTGCAGGATCCGGAGCGGCTCAAGGCGCTGCTCGGCAAGACGGCTAAAATGACCTTCCATTTGGTTGATCAGCAGAACCCTCTTTCCGATGCGCTCGCCGGCCGCGTGCCGCCGGGCTCACGGCTGTTGTCGTCGGTCAGCGACGTCAACGCCGACGGCACGCCGCGTCAGTTCCTGATCCGCAAGCGGGTCATGGTTTCCGGCGATACGCTGATTGATTCGCAACCCAGTTTCGACCAGCGCACCGGCCAGCCGGTGGTTACCTTCCGCTTCGATACCGTCGGCGCCAAACGCTTCGGCGACGTGACGTCGCGAAATGTCGGCCGGCCGTTCGCCATCGTGCTCGATGGCCGGGTAATTTCCGCGCCGGTCATCCAGGAGGCCATCCTTGGCGGTACCGGCCAGATTTCCGGCGGCTTCACCACGGCGGAAGCGAATGATCTGGCGCTGCTGCTGCGCGCCGGCGCGCTGCCGGCGCCGCTGACAATCCTCGAAGAGCGCACGGTGGGGCCGGGCCTCGGCGCCGATTCCGTCGCTGCCGGCAAGGTCGCCAGCTTGATCGGGCTGGCCCTGGTCATCGTATTCATGGTCATCGCCTATGGCCGCTTTGGTCTGTACGCCGACGTGGCCCTGGCCGCCAATATGATGATGATTCTGGGGGCGCTGTCGGTGTTGCAGGCGACACTGACGCTCCCTGGCATCGCCGGCATCGTGCTGACCATCGGCATGGCCGTCGATGCCAACGTGCTCATCTTCGAGCGTATTCGCGAGGAAGTGCGGCTTGGTCGCACGCCCATCTCGGCTGTCGACTCCGGTTATTCGCGGGCGTTGACGACCATCGTCGATGCCAACGTGACGACACTGATCGCGGCGCTGCTGCTCTATGCCTTCGGGTCGGGGCCGGTGCGCGGGTTCGCGGTGACGCTGGCCATCGGCATCGTCACGTCCATGTTCACCGCCATCATGGTGACCCGTTTGATGGTCGTCGTCTGGTTGCGCCGCACCAAGCCCGCGGCATTGCCGATTTAACCCGGGGAGAGAGAGCACGCCATGAAGGGCATCACCTTTATCCCCGCCAATACGGCCATCGATTTCCTATCGAAACGCCTGGTCTTCTTTATCGTCTCCGCCATGGTCGTGGTGGCGTCGCTGGGCCTGTTCGTTACCAAGGGGCTGAATTACGGCATTGATTTTCAGGGCGGCATCATGATCGAGGTGCGGACCCCGGCGCCGGCCAAGATCGCCGACATGCGCGACCAGTTATCGGACCTTGGTCTTGGCGAAGTCAATCTACAGGAATTCGGTCAGCCGACCGATGTTCTCATTCGCGTCCAGCGTCAGGCCGGCGACGAAAAGGCACAGCAACGCGCCGTCGAGGTGGTCAAGCAGGCGCTGTCGAAGGACGTGGAGTATCGGCGCACGGAGTTCGTCGGCCCCAAGGTTTCGGAAGAGTTGTTCTGGGACGGCATCATGGCGGTGCTGTTCGCCATCGGCGCCATCCTCGTCTACATCTGGTTCCGCTTCGAGTGGCAGTTCGGTATCGGCGCCATCGTCGCCTTGAGCCATGACGTGATCGCCACCATCGGCATCTTCGCGTTGCTCGGACTGGAATTCAATCTATCGACCGTGGCCGCCGTGCTGACCATTGCGGGCTATTCGATCAACGACACTGTGGTTGTCTATGACCGGGTGCGCGAGAATCTGCGCAAGTTCAAGACCATGCCGCTGGCCGAGTTGTTGAACCTGTCGATCAATCAGACCCTGTCGCGCACGGTGATGACCAGTGTCACCACCCTTTTGGCCCTGGTGGCGCTTAATCTTCTGGGCGGCGAGGTCATTCACGACTTCAGCTTCGCCATGATTTTCGGCGTCATCATCGGTACCTATTCGTCGATTTGCCTGGCGGTGCCGCTGTTGGTCTACCTCAATCTGGAACGCCGTGCGCGCGGCGGTACTACTGCCGATGATGCGGGGGCAGCCGCGGACCAGCCCAGCGCCTCCGAGTAATCCATGGCCGGGCTCGATATCACGCCCGTCGCCGGTACGGGACGGCAGGTTATTCAGAGCTACGGCGATGACTGCTTTCGTATTTCCCAGATCCTCCACCAGGGCGCCGTGATCGTTCTCGCGGAACAGGTCATGGCGTGGGAGGTTCCGGGGGAAGTCGATGGCATCGACGCGGTGAGCATCGATGCATTGGCGCCTGTGATCTCCCGCGCCACCGAGATCGATATTCTATTGATCGGTTGTGGCGCGCGGTTCGGTCCGCCGCCGAAGGGCCTTCGCGCGGCGCTCAAGGAGGCCGGCCTGGTCCTGGAGTGGATGGACACCGGCGCCGCGTGCCGGACCTTCAATGTACTCGTCAGCGAGGAACGCCGGGTCGCCGCCGCGCTGCTACCCGTGGCATAAAAAAGCGGGGCCCCGAGGGACCCCGCTTTGTCGAGATTGATATCGTGATCAGTAGACGTTCTGCGCCGACACCATGGCGTAGAGCATCGGCACCGACAGCAGCGTGTTGGTGCGCGAGAACAGCATCGCCGTGCGCGCCGCCGCAGCCTTGGCGTCAGCATCGACTTCGACCATGCCCAGGGCCTTCTTCTGGTTCGGCCAGATGACGAACCACACGTTGAACCACATGATCATGCCCAGCCACATGCCGATGCCGATGGCCATGTGCTTGGCGACGCCGCCAGCGCCGAGGGTCAGCGCTTCCACCAGATAGCCGTTGACCATGGCCAGGGCGAGACCGGTGACGATGGTTCCCATGGCGCCCCAGCGGAACCACCACAGAGCGGCCGGCGCGATGACCTTGCCGATGGCCGGCTTCTGTTCGTCCGGAATATTCGGCATGTTCGGAATCTGAACGAAATTGAAATACCACAACAAGCCGATCCACATGACGCCGCACAGTACGTGCAGCCAGCGGATGACAAAGGACGTGTAGGCCGTGCCGCCAGGCGCGCCTTCGCCGGTGGCGCCAACCACGGCGACCACCATAATAATTGTGAGGATGAAGCCGGCAATGACTGTCGACCGCAGATTTGTCAGGATACTCGCCATGATAACCACCTCGTGAATGAAAAATGAAATCCCCGTGCCCCGGCCTCTTCGTGGGACGGGCGCAACTGTAATGAATATATGGTGTCTGTGCTTTGCTTCAACCACAATCGGCGAGCGGTAATTACGCTTTGCGCATAGGGGTATAACGGCATCGCGCCCGGCTCGAATTCGACTGGACGGCGGAAAACGAGGGAATCGATGATGTCACAAGACCATGTTGCCTATTGCGCGGATCAGGTTCGACGTTTCGACAACGACCGTTTCGCGGCGGCCCTGTTCGCGGCCGATGCGACAGCGCGGATGGATTTGATGGTGCTCTATGCCTTCAATCTGGAAATCGCGCGCGTCGCCGAGGTCGTCAGCGAACCGATCATCGGCCAGATCCGCCTGCAATGGTGGCGCGACGCGCTGGATGGACTCTATGCCGGCTCACCGCGGGAACATGCCGTGGCGCTCCCGCTGGCCGACGTGGTTGCGCGCCGGCAACTGCCTCGACCAGGATTAGAGCGCCTGATCGATGCCCGAATGGGTGATCTGGAGGATCAACCGCCGGCTGACCTGGCGGCCTTGGAAGACTATGCGGATGGCAGTTCCGGCCAACTTAACCAACTGGGGTTGTCTGCGGTCGGCGGTGGCAAGGGGAATGACAACCCCGATGTGGTCAGGCGTATCGGCATCGCCTGGGCGCTAATTGGCGTGGTGCGCGGGTTTCCGTTTCATGCCCGCACCGGGCGGCGGCATCTGCCCGACGATCTTTGCCGTGCCGAAGGCCTCGATGCGAGCGAACCGGAACACATTCGGGAAGGCGAACCCTTATTCCGCGTTTGTGCGGCGATCGTCGAACGCGCGCGAGAACACCTGGCCGAGGCGCGGCGTTATCAAGGTCCCCACGGGAAGCAGGCCCACCCGTTTCTGTTGATGGCGCGGCTCGCCGATTTGCACGTGGCGCGCCTTAAGGCGGCCCGCATGAACCCGTTCGATCAGGGGCTGGGGCGACCGTTGGCGACCCGCCATCTGGTTCTGGCCTGGGCCGCCTTGTCTCGGCGTTTCTGACCTAGCGCGTCTTTCTGAGCCGCATCAGTTCGTGCGATGACACCTGCGGGAAGATCGGCGGCGCGTTGAGGTAATAAAGCATCACGGCGCCACGCTTGGTATCGGGGAAGCCACCACGGCTGTCGTCGAACATGCGGATTTCCAACACACTGACGGCGTTGGTCTCTGGGTCGCGCGAACGCCAGGTGACGGTGGGATTGTCCCGGCGCGGTTGCGCCAGCGGCGCGATCGAACGTTTCCAAATTTCCGTCGGTTCGCCGAACTGACGTTGATAGTAGTCACTGACCTGGCCGAACTGTTCCGACGGGAACAACGCGTGGAAACGGGTTGCCGCGCCCTGGTCGTAGCGCACGATCGCCATCGGCCCGGTGTAGAGAATGGTCGGTACGATGAAGGTGTTGCGGATGGCGTCCGGCCAATCGATGGGCTCGACGCAGAACAGGGTCGTCGCCCGGTTCTTCTTGATGCATTCATTTTTCGCGTCGACGCCGTCCTGCAAGGGCGGGAGGGTGTTCTCCAGGGTCACCGACTCGCCCAGCATGAAGGTGACACCAGTCATCGCCGCCTGGGTCAATACCCCCGGCACGCCGCGACGAACTGCCGTCGGTTCAACCTTGTTGGCCTGCACCTGGGTGATCGGCCAATCGCTTTGATCGGGTAGGGCGCCTGGCGGGCGTTCCGCGCGCAGAGCTTCCGACAACAGCCGTTCGGCGGTCGCCAGGCGTTCATCGTCGTCCAGTTTCAATGCGGTCTTGCTGTCGCGCCCGCGCGGTCCCTTGTCGAACATCTCTTTGACTTTGTCGATCATACCGGCGACGACCCCGGGAGCGGTTTCGGCCGGGCTGACGCTGCCGTCCTCCGGCGATACGGATTGCACCGCCAGGGTGCGTGACGCGCCGCCGTCGGCCGCCGCCTGTTCGATGGTCATGGTCCAGGGGTCGGGGATTGATAGATTACCACCGGCCGCGCTCGGGGGCTTGTCGGGTAAGACCTGATCCGGTGGCAAATCCAGTTCGGCAAGAGACGTGGCGCCGGGAACGTTGGCCCCGAGACCCCCGGAATCCGATGGCCTCGCGCCAGTGCCACCACGTTGTGGGCGGCCATCGGCGGGAGACAGGACATTCGCCAGCTTGTCCAGGAAGGCATCGGCGGGAGCATTGGCGCGCGGCTGGGCGGTCGCCGGTTTCAACTCCACGCCTGTCAGGTCGAGCAATCGGTCATCGACGACCTTGCCGCGGCTGTGGTCCGGCTCCGCCTGAAGCGTGTCGACGATGAGCGGTGGAATATGCTCGGTCTCGATATTCTTGCCGGTGGCGCCATCGCGCCGTCCCGGTTCGTCATGACGGAAGAAACCGGCGACCCGGTCGATCAGATCGGTGCGTTCGCGTTTCACGTCTTCTCGCAGCGGCTGTCGCTCGACGACCTTGGCTATGGTCGGTGCCGGCGGGAGTGGCTTCGCTATTGGCAGTCCGTGGATATCCTCTTCCGGCTGTTTACCGACGCCCAGACCGGAAATCCGATCGAAGAAGCGTCGCGCGGGATCGCGTCGGGGTTCGGCGCGGCGGCTCGCCTCGACGGCCGCCGGCGGCGGTACGGCCGGTTTGCGCGGCGCGCCGTATCGCAACTCCCGCTGCGGCGGCAACTGGGTCACCGGATAGGGCTCGGTGGCTGGTACCTTGGGTTTCTTTCGTGGCCGCACGATGTCGGTGATCTGCGTGCGCGCGTCCTCACCGGCGGCACGGGCGCGGGCGCGGCTGTCGCTTAGAATTTTCGTTGGATCACGGGTTAGTTTGCGGTCGACGGTGCGGCCCAACCGATCGAGCCGTTCGCGCATGGTGACGGCACGTGCCGGTGGATCGGGCACGGCGATTTCCTGTGGCGCCGATGGCAGCGTCGGTAATTCCTGGCCGCTGTCGACTGGGGGCAGGTCGACGGTGGATGGCGCCCCTTCAAGCGGTGGCAGGGACGGCAGCGCTTCCAAGTTTGGCAGATCGCTATTTCCCGGCGCCACCGGTTGGGATGCCGGTGCTTCGGTAATGCGCTTCCGCAGCCGCGCCAGGCGATCAGTAGTGCTCTCCCGCGCTTGCGATGCTTGCGGCGCCGGTTCAGTCGGCGGCTGCACGAGTGGTTTACCATGACGTCCAGGGGCGCCCGGTTGCGGCGCCGGCAGTGGGATCAGCGGCTCCGTGACCTCCGTCGTTTCGAGCCCTTGCAGCCCCTCCAGTCCCGGCACTGATTCCGCTGCCGTCGCCGGTGCCTCCGCTGGCACTTGCGTCGGCGCCGGCTCGATCGCCGGCAGAGGCAGGGCCTCTTCGGCCCGCTCCGAGACGATTGGAAGGCTGTCCAGATTATCGCTGCCGGGTGGCACCTCGACCACGGGATCGATGCCCGGCGGTAGAATTTCCTCGGCCGCTGGCGGCGCCGCCGGATCCGGCGCTTGGCGCACCGGCAGGCCGTGTTCGTCCTCGGCCGGCGCTTCCGTGCCGATCATGCCGGTGACCCGGTCCATGACCCGGTCGGCGGTACCTTCCGGGGTTTTCCTTTGGTAGCGTGCCCATGGCGACAGTAGTTTTTTTTCCGTCTTCGCCGACGCCGTTTCGGCCGTTTTGTCGTCGCCGCCGAACAGGAACGACGGCGTCAACCAATCGGTGACTTTTGCAAGCAGGCTCGGCTCATCGGCGTCCTTTGCAGATTTCTCCGCCGTGACGCGTGGGGACGGTTGTTCTGATGCCGCTTCCTCGACAGGGGGCGGCAATGCCGGATCGGCGCCCGTTGCCGGCAATTGGGCGGCTTCGTCGCTGGCTTCGGGGCGCAGCGGCGTCGCCGGTTCGGCCATCGGCGCGGCCGCCGCCGGCGGTTGCGGTTTGCGTCGCGGACGCGCCGTGACGGACGGATCGAAGGCGCCTCCCGAGCCCGATCGTTGGGTGCCACGGGCGGCTGGTTTCTTGCTTTTCCCGCCGTCTGCGCTGGCCGTCTTGGTCTTCTTGGCGCCGTTGCCGTTGCGATGGGCGAGCAGAAAGTGCGCGATGCGGAAATGGCCCATATCGACGGCGATATCGAGCGCCGTCCTGCCGGCCGGATTCTTGGCTTCCACATCGGCGCCCTCGGCGAGGCTGCGTTCGACGGCGGCCATGTCGTTCAGCTCGACGGCGGTGAATAACGCGGTCGATGCCTCGCTGAGTTGCCCCTGCGCGGCCGCCCCTTGAATGCCGGCGAAGTGGCCGAGAAACATGGTCAGGATCAAGACCGGCAACAGCGCGACACCGCGCCCGCCCGGCTTGCCGGGGCGCGGATTTGGCCTATCATTACGGTGACGAGGCAGGCACATTCGCAGCGTTACCCAGGGTCAGGACACATGATTTCGTGTTTGAAGTAATGATTTATTAGCACATTTTGGGTGCGTGACCCAAGTAACCCGTGCGTCATCGGGGTCGAACCGGGAGAAAAAAACGATGGAATACAGGCAATTGGGCGCCAGCGGCGTCGAGGTTTCACCGATTTGCCTCGGCACCATGATGTTCGGCGGCCGTACCGACACGCGGACCGCGAATCGGATTGTCGATCATGGACCGGCTGGTTGACGAATGATGCGGTTCCCGCACAGTCCCATTTACCTGGCGGCGACCGCGTTCTGCGTGGTTTTACTGGCGGCGGGCGCGCCGCTCGCATCGCCGCCCGTCCTGACGCTCGGTCCCTGTGCCGGGCCACCGCCGGCGGCGGAAGACGCCACCGGCGGCGCCGTCAAACGCTTCGTCGAACATCTGCTTCGCGACATGGAGGGGCAGTTCGGCATCAAGCCCAGGGATGCCGCTGGCAAGCGGGCGGCGGAATTGTGCGACATTCTGATCGAACTTTCCGACCGCGATGACCTGATCATCCCGCGCCTCAAGTTCCAGGTTTCCCGGGTTGGCGACAACATCACGCTGACGCCCGACACGGCGACCCCCTACGAATGGAAAATCGTGCGGCTGGGGTCGAGCAAGGTGGTACGGCGCGGCACCGTATCGTTCCGGCTGACGCGGCGAGGCGGCAAGGCGCCCAGCATTGTTATCAATGAAACCGGAGATCTGAGAAATCTCGACATCGCTCTTGGCGACGTCCAATTGCTCGCCGACGGCCGGAAAGTAACGATCGGCGCGCTGACCCTCGCGGCGGCAATGCGGCGGCGGTTGGACAGCACCTTCGACATGGGGTTCAGCGATATCCGTTTCGATGACGGCACCGCGTCAAGTACCGACATCGCCGAAGCCGAGTTTCGCGTCACCATGCAGCAACTCGCCGATTGGAAACATCTGATGGCGCTGATCGGTCCGTTTCCCATCGATGACACGCTCCGGTCGATCGAGGCGCGGCCGATCGCCGACGCCATCGCGATCGAATTCAACATGTCCGGCGCGGCCAATGCTGGTGGCGCGTCGGGCGGCCTCGATGTTCCAGCCCGTTTTGGTACTGTGACCGGGGCCTTCGGCATTTCCGGATTAATGCAATCCGGCGCCGTGGGCGCACTCAAGGCGTCCATCGATATCGCCGATGGCGAGGTTTCGGCGTTTGGCGGTGTGCCGGCGTCGGCGTTGCCGACGCGGGTTGGGATCGCCGTCGAATTGTCGCGGCTCGATTCACGTCAACTGTGGCGGACGATCATGGCGATGAAGGTCGGCGGGCCGGCCGCGGTCGAAACCGCTGGGGAGGCAATGAAACGCTCGATGATCGCCACCGGCGCCCGTCTGGCAATGCCGCGTTTTATTGTCGCCATGGCTGAGGCATCGGTGTCGGCGACCGGCCGTTATCGTTTCGTGGAAGAAGCCGAGCATCCGGTTGGCGAGACGACGCTCCGCATCACCGGTCTGGATGCCCTGATGAAGTCGCTGGAACCGGACGGCGGCGAGCCGGCGCTGCAATCCTTGATGCTGCGCGGTCTCGCCGATATCGCCGAGGTGGAGATAAAGGGTGGCGTCAAGACGTGGCGATACGACCTTCGCGTGACCGCTGACGGCCGCATGAGCATCAACGGCAAGGACGCCAAGGAATTGTTCAATCCCGGTAAGGGCGGCGGCGCCATGCCCAAGCCATAGAGCAGGACACCGTTATGCGGCCCATCGAATATTTCTACTCCGCCCATTCCGGCTACGCCTACATCGGTTCGCGGATGTTCATGGACATCGCCAAGGCCGGCGGGCGGCGCATCGATCATCGGCCGATGGACCTGCGCGCCGTCGTTGCCGCCACCGGGCCGGGCCCGCACAACAGCCGCACGCCCCAGCGCCGTGCCTATTTCTCCGGCCGCGAGATCGAACGCTGGGCGGAAGCGCGCGGCGTCGGCATCCTCGCCCGGCCGACCCACCACGACAACGAAATCGCGCTGTCAAACGGCATGCTGATCGCCGGATTGCTGCAAGGCCTCGACATCGATGCCCTGGCGCACCGGTTTCTCGAAAGTCACTGGCGCGATGACGCCGACCTCGCCGACGCGGACACCCTGGCGCGTCTGGGGACGGAGGCCGGTATCGACCCGGCACCGCTGCTCGCCGCCGCCCGCTCGCCGGAGGTCATGGCCGTCTACGACGCCAACACGGCCGAGGCCATCGAGCGCTCGGTCTTCGGCTCGCCGACCTATTTCGTCGACGGCGACATGTTCTACGGCCAGGACCACCTGGACCTGATCGCCCGGGCGATCGATCAACCGTTCAAGGGGAAATGGCCGCGCGACTAGCTGACCGTTACACCACGGCTTCCGCTTTGTTGCCGGACCTCCACGCCTCGAGATCGTTCAACGCCCGTGTCGTGAACGCCAGTTTGCGGTCGCGGCCGCGTGGGCGCTGTTTTTTCGGCAGCGGATCGGTGTCGAGTGGCGGGAACAGGCCGAAGTTGACGTTCATCGGCTGGAAGGTGTCGGCGTCGGCGCCGCCGGTGATGTGGGCGAGCAGGGCGCCGAGGGCGGTGGTCTGCGGCGGCGGCGCGAAGGCGGCGCCGAGGCGCTCCGCCGCCGCCATGCGCCCGCTGAGCAGGCCGATGCCGGCGCTTTCCACATAACCCTCGCAGCCGGTGATCTGGCCGGCAAAACGCAGCCGAGGGTCGGCCTTGAGACGCAGTGTCGGGTCGAGCAGCTTCGGCGAGTTCATGAAGGTGTTTCGGTGGACACCGCCGAGGCGGGCGAACTCGGCGTTCTCCAACCCCGGGATCATGCGGAAGATGCGCACCTGCTCGCCGTGGGTCAGCTTGGTCTGGAAGCCGACCATATTGAACAGGGTGCCGAGCGCGTTGTCCTGGCGCAGTTGCACGATGGCGTGCGGTTTTACCGTCGGATTGTGCGGATTGGTCAGGCCGACCGGTTTCATCGGTCCGTGGGCCAGGGTTTCGACGCCGCGCTCGGCCATCACCTCGATCGGCAGGCAGCCCTCGAAATAGGGCGTGTCCCGTTCCCAGTCCTTGAACGCCGTCTTGTCGCCGTCTATCAGCGCCTGAATGAAGGCGTGGTATCGGTCGCGATCCATAGGGCAGTTGATGTAATCCTTGCCGTCGCCTTCCGGGCCGACCTTGTCGTAACGCGACTGGAACCAGGCGGCGTCCATGTCGACGCTGTCGCGGTGGATGATGGGGGCGATGGCATCGAAGAAGGCCAGCGCGTCCTCGCCGGTTAGTCCGGCGATGGCGTCGGCCAGCGCCGCCGAGGTCAGCGGGCCGGTGGCGATGATCACCTGGTCCCAATCGGCCGGCGGCAGCCCGGCGATTTCGCCCCGTTCAACGGTAATTAGCGGTTCCGCCTCGATCGCCGCCGTCACCGCCGCCGAGAAGCCGTCTCGATCGACCGCGAGGGCGGAGCCGGCGGGCACCCGGTTGGCGTCGGCGGCATCAAGGATGACCGAGCCGAGCCGGCGCATTTCCTCGTGCAGCAGGCCCACCGCATTGGCCTCGAAATCGTCCGAGCGGAATGAGTTCGAGCACACCAGTTCCGCCAGCCCGTCCGTGTGATGGGCATCGGTGCCGTGCTCCGGCCGCATTTCATGCAGGATGGCGGGCACGCCGGCGCGCGCCAGCTGCCACGCGGCTTCGGATCCGGCGAGGCCGCCGCCGATGACGTGAACGGGCCTTGGAGTGTCTGTATTTTTCATCTCGGCGCTAACCTAGTGACGGTGGACACAGACGGCAAGGCGCCGAGGCGCCTATGAACGGCGATATTGACCAGACCCCGGCAGATGCCGATTGTTGGCCCCCGGCGCAGAAGCACGACCCCACGAATTGAAAGACCACCCATGCCGTTGCAGGACGACCCCGCGCTCGCCAGCCATTGGACGAAAATATCACAGCAGGAACTGGACGAGGTCATCGCCCGACACGAGGCCTATGTGCGCGGCGAACGGGACGCCGATCGGGCGCGACTCGGCATGTTCGACATGACCTATCTGGATTTTTCCGATCGTGACATGAGCCGAGCCGATTTCACCGGCGCGCTGCTCGGTCATTGCGACTTTTCTGGCGCCACCCTGGAAGATGCCATTTTCTTTGCCGCCGATCTTCGTTTTTGCGACTTGAGCAATGTGGTTGCCAACCGCACGGACCTGCGCGGTGCCTGCTTGTCCGGCGCCGATCTGTCAGGCGCGGAATTGATGGACGCCGATTTGCGCGACGGCGTGTTGGTGCGCCCGACAGCGAAGGGCGGCGATCTTGTCGCCATCAATCGCGAAGATCCCGCGTTCGGCATGGAAAAGGCCAAGGCGAAGGGGGCCAATCTGTCGCGGGCCAAGGTGTCGGACAGTATGGTGGTGCAGACGGATCTCAGTGATTGCAACCTGTCGCACGCCAAGTTTCTGCGCGCCAATCTTTCGCTATCCAATTTGACCGGTTGCATTCTGGAAGGCACGGATTTCACCGATGCCAATCTGTCCGGCTGTAGCTTCCAAGGAGCCGTGTTCGTCGGCACCGTGCTGGACAACGCCGATCTGTCGGGTGCCGACCTGATCGGTGCCATGTTCGAGAACGTGGACTTTTCGAAGGTCGACCTCAGCGAAGCTCGCTTGGCGCGGACCATGAAGGATGTGGACTGGACCATCAAGGATCTGGTGGCGGCGCACGCCAAGTGGGTCGCTAGCAACGGCAAGGACGGCAAGCGCGCGGTATTGCGCGAAATGGTGCTCACTGACGTCAAACTGGTGTCGGTCAATCTGTCGGCGGCGGATATCTCGTACGCGGTGCTTAAGAACGCCGATCTCGGCAAGGCGGAATTGCTGATGACCGACATGTCGTTCGCCGATCTCAGCGGCGCTAAACTGGCCCGCGCCGATATGCGTGGGGTCAAGTTGCAGCGCGCCAATCTGACTGGCGCCAACCTAACCGGCGCCGACCTGAGCGAGATCATGATCGCGACCCGTGCCGGCGGCGGCGAATGGCGCTCCAATCTGGATGGTGCGCGCCTGAAGGACGCCAAATTCAATGGCGCCAACATGCGCAACGGCGACTACACCAACTGCGATTTTCGCGGCGCCGATCTGCGCGACGTGGATTTGTCGGGTTCGCTGCTGACCGATGCAGATTTCACCGATGCCGATCTGCGGGGCGCCACCCTGCACAATACGGACCGGCGCGGCGCCAAGGGGCTGCCGCAGACCGAGGACGATTAGGCCGAATCCCTCAAAGCCGTAGCCCCAACGCGCGGCCGAGGCGCCGGAGATAGAAATCCTCGGTCCGGCTGATCGGGTTGGCGAAGGGCAGGGCGCTTTCCTTGTGGGCGCGCGCCACCAGCACGGCGCATTCATAGGCGAAACGCTTATAGGCCTTGGCCTCGCTTTCGTCGGCGCGGGAATCGACCAGTTTCACCACGTTGTTGATACGGCGCATTTCGTCATCGATGGGAGTGTCGCCCGATTGCTGCGCGGCGATGCGGTTACAAACGTCGCGGAAGACGCGAAGATCATCCTCGGTATTGGTCGCGTGCACCGCCTGCACGAGATGACTCTTCTTGTGCTTTGCGGCGGTCCGTTTGAAGTGGCGGGCGAAGGTATCGATTTCCTTGCGTTCCGATTGCGCCGAGTAATCCACCGCCGAAATCAACGCCGCGGCGACCACCGGCATGGCGGTGACGGTGTCCCATTCCTCCAGCGTGAAGTCGCCACCGTCGATCATCGATCAGAGGCCGAGCATGGATCGAAGCTGGCGCAGGTAGAAGTCTTCTTTCTTGGAGATCGAGGACGACAGGGCGAAAAAACTTTCCTTCGACGCGTTGGCGACGACGCGCGAGGCGTCGTAGACGAAATTCTTGTAGGCCTTGGCGTCCCTCTTGTCGGCGATGCGGTCGATGGCCTCGACGGCGAGTTTGACATCGGCGAGCCGGTCTTCCAGCGGGTTTTCATGCGAGACCGCGGCGCCGATGGCGCCATGGGCGGTCCAGAATTCATCCATGCCGCCGGATTCGAGCGCCGCTGTCACGTCCTGGACAAGCGGGCTTTTCTTATACTTGCGGCCCAGTTTGCCGATGTTGGCGCGGAAGGCTTCCAGTTCCTGTCGCTCGGACTCGTCACCTTCACCGGTATCGTCGGCGGCGGAAATCACGGCGGCGGCGATGATCGCGGCACTCACCACCCGGTGCCATTCATCCTCCGCGAAATCGCTGCTGGTGGTCATGGTTTCTGGCTCCCTCGCCCTTATTAAATCGTTTTTGGGGCGGATCGCACACGGCCAGGTCCGATCGCCCATTGAATTGATTGGCAAGGGCAGCGGAAACCCAAGGCGCCTGACTAGCCACGATTGAGCGCCGGTCAATGCGTCGACGGCGTGATATCGTTGACCGGTCGGCGGTCGATGTGAGAGAATTTATTCGTATCGCGGGGCCCGTCCTCGGGACAACAACTGACACCAGAGGCCGTGTCGGCACCGCGAAGGAGGTGTCGCCATGCGTCGCATGCAAATCCTTATTCCCGCAATGTTCGTTTTTGCCGCCCTTGGTTTCGGCCGTCCCGCGCTGGCGGCGCCGCAAATTCTCGCCCTGGTTGCGACACCGGAACCGGTACCGCTGACCTGTGTCGACGGCAATTGCCGAGCCGAGTTGTCCGCATTCTGCATGCAACGCAGTCGCCCGGAACCGGGCAATGGTGTCAGCTATACGCTGCACGACACGGCCTCCGTCGCTATCGTCGCTCGCGCCGCCGATGGCCGCACGGTGCGCCTGCCGCTCGGCCCGGGCGCGAAAATCTATACCGCGCGCAGCTATACGGCCGTCGCCGTCAATATCGCCGAGGCTTCACTCGCTGGTTTGACTGATCCGGCCATCGAGGTGGCGCCCGAAACGTCGCTGATCCCGGACGCCGTGCCCGGCGACCCCGACCCTTTGAGCGAGCGTGAAATCGCCTACACAACCGGCCCCATGCGCCAACTGGCGGAAAAAGTCCTGGCGCGTAATGCCGTTGACCGCGACGCGGCGACCATCGTTTCGCGGCTGGTCAACGCGCTGCCGGAAATCGGTCGAATCTCACGGGACGAGCGCAATACGCTGTGGCGTCGCGTGATCAGTGACGGCCGTGGTCATTGGTCGACGCCGGGTATGCGGAAGGCGCGCGAAAATCTCGATTATTGTGAATACCGCAACAGCTTCTACAGTTGGCGCAATTGCCTGACCTACAAGCACGACTCGTTGATGATGCATCTCAACACGGACTACTGGAATGCCGCCGAACCGGGCAGCTAATGGGGCCTCTGGACATCGACATAAAGGATGATGCCATGCGTTCTCTGTTAAGACTCGTCGTCTCGTCATTCGCCAGCACCGCGATCGTCGCCCTGTCGGTGGCGCCAAGCCTCGCGGCTCCGCAGATTCTGGCATTGCTGGCGACGCCGGAGCCGGTACCGCTGAGCTGCGAGGCCGGTGTATGCCGCGCCGAACTGGCGGCATTCTGTATGCAGCAGCAGCGACCGGGCCCGACGAACGGCACCCGCTATCGCATTCATGACGCCGCCGCCATGAGCATCGTCGGCCAAACGACGGATGGGCGGCAGGTGGCAATCCCACTTGGTGCCGAGGCCGAAATCATCACCGTGCGTGGCTATAAATCGGTGCGGGTCAGCGTCGCCGAGGCGTCGCTTGCCGGGCTACGCGACGCCGCGCTCCTGGTATCGCCGCGGGCGTCGCTGGTGCCGGAACCGAAAGCGGGCGATGGTTTTCCACTGACCGAGGACGAAATTGCCCATGTTACCGGGCCGCTGCGCTATCTAGCCGCCAGCGTGATGGAACGCCGCGCCGATCGTCGTGATGCCGCCGTGATCGTCTCTCACCTCGTCAATGCCCTGCCGGTCCTGGACCGTCTCTCGCCGGCCGAGAAGGAGGGCCTTTGGGATCGCGTCATTGGTGACGGTCGCGGCCACTGGTCACCGGCGGGCCTGTCGCGGGGGCGCCAGGCGCTTGACATCTGCCGCGAACGGGGTGGGTTCGTGAATTGGCGTGCCTGCTTGACGTTCCGCCAAGATATGTTGATGCAGGATCTCAACATGGACTATTGGAACGCGGTGAAGCCTGGTAGTTAATTCCCCGTATTTTATTACTCGTCACGTCATTACTTCCCGGCGCGGACAACGCCGCTATCGAGCAGTTGAAGGACCGCTACGCATGAACGAAACCACCGTCGCGGCCCTGGCAGAACAGATTCCCGATGGCGCCCTGGTGGCGCTGCCTCCCGCTTATGGAAATGTGCCGATGGCTCTGGTGCGGGCGTTGATCAATCGTGGCGCGCGGGACCTGCGGCTGTTGTGCGTACCCATCGGCGGCTTCGCCGTCGACTTGCTGATCGGCGCCGGTTGTGTCGCCGAGGTCGAGGCGGCGGCGGTCAGCCTCGCCGAAGCCGGTCCGGCGCCGGCGTTCACCAGGGCCGTCGAATCCGGCCTGCTGCGCATGATCGATACTACCTGCCCGGCGGTACACAGCGCCCTGCAGGCGTCGGAGAAGGGCGTACCGTTCATGCCGCTTGGCGGCGTTATCGGTTCCGACATCGAACGCCACCGCGATGACTGGCGTGTCGTCGATGATCCGCTCGGGGCCGGCGGCGGACCAATTTTGTTGGTGCCGGCGATCCAGCCCGATTTCGCCATCATCCATGGCGTCGCCGCCGACCGCGCCGGTAATATCTGGATCGGCCGACGGCGCGAATTGGCGACCATGGCGCACGCGGCGAAGACGACGCTGGCGACCGTCGAACGCATCCAGGACGAGAGCCTGCTCGCCAGCGAGGCCAGCGCCGCAGCCAGCTTGCCCGGGCTTTACGTATCCAGCGTCGCCGTGGCTCCGGCCGGCGCCAAGCCGCTGGGCCTCGCCGAGCACTATGCACCGGACAACGAGGCCGTCGCCGACTATGCGCGCGCCGCCAAGACGGAAGCCGGGTTTCAAGCCTATCTGGAACGTCACGTGCTGGCGCCGGCCGCGGACGCCGCCGAATGACGCCGTCATCGGCGGGCACGGAGTCCCATACACCGGAAGAGTTCCTCATCTGTGCCCTGGCGCGGTTGCTTGACGATCCTTCGGTGCGCCACATCGCCGTCGGCGCGGCGTCCCCGATTCCCGGCTCGGCGGCGTTGCTGTTGCGGGCGTTGCGCGGTGATCGGCCGCGGGTGTCGTTGATTCACGGGACCGCCACCAACCCCTTCACCGATGGCGCGCGCGAAATTTTCGACTGCGCCGGGCAGGGGCGAATCGATGTCTTTTTCCTCGGTGGCGTGCAGATTGATGGCGAGGCCAACATCAACCTGGTCGGCACGGGCGAATATCCGGCGGTGGACAAGCGCTTTGCCGGCTCCTTCGGATCGGCGTTCATGTATTTCGTGGTGCCCAGGGTCATCCTGTTCCGACCGGAACATTCGCGGCGCGTCTTCGTGCCCAAGGTCGATTTCATTTCCGCGCCCGGTTGGAGCCCGCCGGAGGTGCGGCGGCCGGGCGGGCCCAAGTTCCTGGTCACGGAGCTCTGTATCATGGCGTTCGATTCGGCGCGGCGGCGATTCCGGCTCGAAAGTATCTCGCCCGGGCATACGTTGGAGGAGGTCCGTGACAACACCGGGTTCGAATTTGATATCGCCGAGCCGATCGGCGAAACGATGCCACCCGAGGCTGAACGGCTGGCCCTGCTGCGCCTCAGAGTCGGCGCGGAGATCGCCGATACCTACCCTGAGTTCGCTCGGCGGCTGTTCGGCGCGGCGGCCTAAAAACATTGGAATTGTAAAGATTTAGGGCACGCGTACGTGATATTACGTATTGTTACTTGCTGTTTTTTCCAATTTATGCACATTTGAGGTTGACAGAAAGTATGTAACTCCAGAAAGGAGGATCGGATTATGAATGACTCCGTTCTTGCGAGCGGGCCGCTGACAATCGCTAGTCAGGTGGTCAGTCAAACTAACGCTAATGTCCAACAGTCCCGTGCGGCTCTCGAAGAGGCCCGTGAACGGTCAATCGCGACTGATCAACCCGTGGTTAACACCAAGGGTGCTCAGGAGCAGCCGGTCGCGCAATCCGAGGGATCGTCGTTGAACGGTAATGGGCCCGAAGGCGGTAACGCCGACGATGGTCGCTTGGCGACCCCCGATAGGGGTGTCGTTGTAAACACCGCGGCGTGATCCTCGCCTCCGGACTACATACCGTTCTGTCGTAAGACCGGAGCCCTCCCCAATGCGGGGAGGGCTCTTTTTTTTGTCCGCTAACGCACCAGCGCTCATCTGTTTGCGCCGCCGCCGAAATCGATGTGTAAGATGGCGTGAAGCGTTTGGTGCCGGACCGGTACCGTGGTGAAACCGGACGAAGAGAGACGATCCCTTGGATTTTCAATTGACCGACGATCAGGTGCGCCTGCGCGAAGCGGCGCGGGCCTTCGCCGAAGGCGAATTGCCAAAAGCGGCGCGCGAAATCGAGGATTCCGACACACCGCTCTCGCAAGATTGGATTCGGCGCTATGCGGACCTCGGCTTCCTAGGCGTGAACGTGGCCGAACAATGGGGCGGCCTCGGCCTCGGCAACGTGGAAGCGCTGATTGTATTGGAAGAATTCGCCAAGATATCTCCTGCCGTGGCATTTCCGATTTTCGAGAGTTCCGTCGGTCCCATTCGCGCCATCGAGCATTTTGCGCCGCGCGAATTGGCCGAACGAGTCGTGCCGGCGGTCTGCCGAGGCGAGATTACCGTCGCCGTCGCCATGTCCGAGCCGGCCGCCGGATCGGCGCTAACCGATCTGGTGACCCGGGCGCGGGTCGACGGCGACACGGTTGTCGTAGACGGCCAGAAGCGCTGGTGTTCCGGTGGCGGCCATGCGGACGGGTACGTCGTCTATTGTCGGCTTTCCGATGCGCCCGGCGCTGCCGGTATTGGCGCGGTTTACGTGGAGAAGGATAGCGCCGGCCTGAGCTTCGGCAAGCGCGAGCGCCTGATGGGGTTCCGGGGCATTGCCTCGGCCGACATCTTCCTCGATGGTGTCGAGGTACCGGTGAGCAACATCGTCGTCCCGGCGGGCGGCTTCAAGAAGCTGATGGAAGCCTTCGATCTGGAACGCTGCGGCAACGCCACCATGTGCCTGGCGATCGCCCAATCGGCGTTCGACGAGGCGCTGGCCTACGTGCAGGAACGCACCCAGTTCGGCAAGCCGTTGGTCGATTTTCAGGCCGTGCAGTTGAAACTCGCCGATATGGCCATGCGCTGCGAGGGCGCGCGGCTGCTGATCTGGCGGGCGGCGCAGAATGCCTCGGACGGGTTGCCGTCGATTCTCGATTCATCGCTCGCCAAGTGTTTCGCCAACCAAATGGTGCGCGAGGTCACCGGCGACGCCATGCAGGTCATGGGCGCCTATGGTTATTCCAAGGAATTTCAACAGGAGCGACGATTGCGGGACGCCTGGGGGTGGGGCATCGCCGGTGGCGCCATCGATATTCAGAAGGTCAACATCGCCGCCGCATTGGTCGGCCGGCGTTTCAATCAGCGCGGCTGATCGACCTGGCTGTAGACCAGATGCGGGCCCGGAAGTTCACCTGATTCCATGCCACCCGCAGCGTCACCGAGGCGGACACTGGGGCAGTCACGCGGGCAATCGGCCATGGGCCAAGGCGCGTGATCGGCACTGCGCGGGCACAACGAGCAGACTTCGCTCACGGCAAGCCGGATGCGTCGCGCCATTGCCGCATAGTCAGGCGGCCCCTGGCGCCGGCGCCTAATGATCCGCGTTTCGGATCTGGCGAGGTGAGCGATCTTTTCCATGACGCGAAGATTACGCCGCCAACCTTGCAAGTTCGTGACGGCGCCAATAATTTTTCGCCGTGCCGCCGATAAGCGTTACAATTTTGCTGACGCCGAGGCTTGCGGCCTCGTCGTGACACGCGGCTTGAACCGGCTATCGTGGCGACGAATGCGGCAACAGGAGGCATCATGACCCTACGATTGAAAGACAAGGTGGCCTTGGTGACGGGGGCTGGATCGGTCGGGCCCGGTTGGGGCAACGGCAAGGCGATGGCGGTGCTGTTCGCGCGCGAGGGCGCGGCGGTTTTCTGCGTCGACCGCGATGCCGACGCCGCAACGGCAACCGTCGCCCTCATCGAAGGCGAGGGCGGCAGAGCGTCGGCGCATGTGGCCGATGTCACCGATGCGGCACAGGTGGCTTCCATGGTTGCCGCCTGTCATGAGGTCTTTGGCGGCATTCACGTGCTTGTCAACAACGTCGGTGGCTCGGCGCCCGGCGGTCCGGTGGAAATGGACGAAGCCGTCTGGGATCGCCAGATGGATCACAACTTGAAACACGTCTATCTGGTCACCAAGGCGGTATTGCCGTTGATGGAGGCTGGCGGCGGCGGTGCCGTGGTCAATCTCGGCTCCATCGCCGGGCTGCGCCATATTGGCTATGACCACGCCGCCTATGCTGCCGCCAAGGCCGGCATCGTCCAGTTCACTCGCGCCGTTGCCGTGCAATACGCGGCCCGCGGCGTGCGTCTCAATACCGTCATTCCGGGACTCATGCACACTCCCCTGGTCGAGGCCCGCCTGGCCACTCAACGGGGCGACGGCAGCGCCGAGGAAGTCGCGCGCATCATCGCCGAACGGGACGCCGCCGTGCCGATGGGCAAAATGGGCGATGCCTGGGACGTGGCGCACGCGGCGCTGTTCCTGGCCTCCGATGAGGCAAAATACGTCACCGGTACGGAAATCCTGGTCGATGGTGGCCTTAGTGTGAAGGCGGTCACGCCACCCGCTTGAATCGCCGGCTCGCGAAAATGTGTAGGACGTTTATTGGAAATTTTAGCGCCGAACCGCCACATCAGGTTCAACTGAAACCACAGCCATTATGAGGTTAATCATGTTCGCTTCCATCACCGTATTCAGCCGCCGTGCCTTCACTGCCGTGGCCGTGGCATTGCTCGTCACCCTGGCCGGCGCCGCTTATGCCGGCAAGGTTTACACAACCGGTCGGGACGGCGTTGCGATTGGCGGCACCGATCCGGTGGCTTATTTCACCGATGGCCGCGCCGTTGCTGGATCGAGGGAATTCACCGCCGAATGGAACGGCGCCAAATGGCGGTTCGCCAACGCCGCCAACCTCGCCACGTTCAAGGCCGCGCCTGAAAAATACGCGCCGCAGTACGGCGGGTTCTGCGCCTGGGCCGTTAGCCAGGGCTATACCGCCAGCATCGACCCGGAAGCCTGGAAGATCGTCGATGGCAAACTCTACCTGAACTATTCAAAGGGCGTGCAAAATCACTGGGCCGGTGACATCCCGGGCAATATAGCCAAGGCGGACGGCAACTGGCCGGGCATCCGTGCCGGGCTGTAATCGTCCCGCTAGATGGGGAAGGGGACTTCTTCGCCCTCGGCCAGCGGTACCTCGAACACGTTCAGGGTCATCGAGATGATGGTGTAGTAGCCGAGCAGAATATTCAGTTCGGCGACACCGGCCTCTCCCAGGGCCTCGACGGCGCGGGTGTAGAGTTCGTCGGGCACCCGGCGTTCGTTGAGCAGCGTCGTCGCGAAGTCATAAATGGCGAGTAGGGCCGCGTCGTCGGTGTCGGGGCGGCGTCCGGCCTTCACCGCCTTGATCACCGCCTCGGGCAGGCCTTCGCGGCGAGCGATCTTGGCGTGGGCCCACCATTCGTATTGCGCCTTCCAAGTTTGCGCGACGACCAGAATACCCAATTCGCGCCACGGGCCGGGGAGCTTACCGCCATAGCGCAGGGCCTCGCCCAATAGGTGGGCCGGTTCGCCGACGCCGGGCGCGCGGATCAGCGCGTTGAACGGCCCCCGCATGCCGCCACCGGCGTTGAGAAAATCGTCGGCATGGTCGCTGGCGCGCTTGCCGTTGACGATGCCGTCATAAAGGCGGCGCTGGTCGGCATCGAAGTCGTCGGGCGACAGGTCGGCAAGGCGGCTCATGCGGGGCTCCTTCGGGAAATCCAATATGGTTGGGGATCAGTAAACGTTGCCCTCGACATGCGGGCGATTTTGCGTGATGCGATCGTAGCCGAGGTCGGTGAGGTCGAGCGAGCGGTATTCGCCGTAGGTGATCCATTCGGCGATGCCGCGTCCAACAGCCGGTGCCTGTTGCAGACCGTGGCCGGAGAATCCGTTGGCCAACAGCAGGTTCGAGGCGGCCGGATGCGGTCCCAGGATGGCGTTCTGATCGAAGGTGTTGAAGGCATAGTGGCAGGCCCAGAAACTGGTCACCTTGATGGCCTCGAACGCCGGCACGAGCCGCGCCAGTTCCGGCCAGATGATGTCCTCGAACTGCCAGTGCTCGACCTCGAAGTCGAGTGTCACGGGGTCCCGGTCCTCGGGCGGCGAGACACAGGTGATAAAGCCGGGTCCCTCGCGACGGAACGCCACGCCGTTGGCGGTAATCACCAGCGGTGTTTCCGCCATGGCATCCTTGTCGCGGCAATCGAAGGCGAAGACGCAGCGCTTGCGGGGTTCGACCGGGATATCCGCGCCGGCCATGCGAGCGACGCCGTCCGCGTACTTTCCGGCCGCGTTGACGACGGTGCCGCTAGCGAGGCGGCGGCCATCCGCCAGGGTCACGGCGTCGACATTGCCGGCCGTGGTGTTCATGCCGACGACCTCGCCGGTAATGTAGTCGACACCGCCCGCCTTGCCCGACGCGATGAACAGGTGCAGCAGGCTATGCGGGTCGATCCAGCCTTCACCGCTCAGACCAAGGCTGCCGCCGGCCGTTTCGTCGTCGGCGAGCCAGGGAAACCGCTCGCCGAGTTCTGATGGCGCCAGCCAGGCGACATCGGCATCGACGCCCCGTTGCCAGGTTACCCGTTCGCGGTGTGCCGCGGCGCTGGCATCATCCGCGAGCAACAGGTAACCCGGCTCCTTGAGGCCGATGTCGGCGTCGGGGCCGAAGGTTTCCCGGGCGGCGCGGAAGAACTGGATACCGAACTGCGAGATGCGGACATTCACTTCGGTGGTGAATTGCTGGCGGATCGACGCGACCGAGCGCGGCGTGGTTGCGAATTCGTAGGTCGGGTCGGTCTCAATGACGGCGACGGTGCCTGCGAATGCCTCATCGCGGGTCAGAAAATGAGCGATAGCGCTGCCGATGATGCCACCGCCGACGATCACCACGTCATAGGCGGCAACGGTGCTCATGGGCGGGCAGGCTTAGATGGGAAAGCCCTCCCAAATATCGTCGAAGCGGGCATCCTGCTCCGCCCGTTCGTCGACGACGGATCGCAGCAGGTCACGGGCGGAAACGATGCCAACGATTTTATCCTCGCGTTTAAGCGGCAGGTGCCGCGTGTGCCGGTCCTTCATGACCCGCATGGTTTCGCCGACGGTATGGTCGGGCGTGATCACCACCGGGTCGGGTGTCATCACGTCAACCAGTCGGGTACGCGAAGCGTCGAGTCCCTCGGCGACCACCCGCTCGACGATATCACGATCCGTGAAGATACCGCCGAGTTCGTCTCCGTTAAAGATCAGAACGGCGCCGACCTTGCGATCGGCCATGGCCTCGGCGGCTTTTGCCACCGAGGTCTCGCCGGGAAGCGTTACCAGCGTTTGATGTCCGACTACATTTCCAACATTCTTATCAAGCATTATTGGCCTCCTTCAGGCGATCATGGAGAAAGCCTAGGCCGATGCAGATCGTTCGACATTGATGCGGATCAATAAGCCGCGTGGCGCGGCATGAAGGATTAGACGATGGTCAGTTCACGCGGATAGGGGGTCAGCACCTCGTAGCCGTCGTCGGTAACCACGATGCTGTCGCCGATCCGGGCGCCGAAGTCGCCGGGGACGGTAATGCCGCCATCGACGGCGAAGGTCATGCCGGGGGCGAGCGGCGTCCGGTCGCCGATCTTCAGTTCCGGTTTTTCCAAGAAGGAAACCCCGACGGCGCGGCCGGTGCGATAGCCGGCGCCGAAACCGGCCGATTGATAGACCTCGGCCGCCGCCAGATGGACATCCTCGGCGGCGATGCCGGGACGGATGGCGGCCAGCGCCGCCGCCTGTGCCGCCAAACAGGTTTCATGCACCCGCGCATGCTCGTCGCTGACCGAGCCGAGAAAGAACTCCCGATCGAAGCCGAGCTTATAAAGTCGAAAATCGATCATGCCGCAGAGGCAGAAATAGACGACTTCACCGGTTTGTACGCGGCGGGTGGAGGCCCGGCGGTGGACCATGGACGTATCATGGCCGGACTGCAGAATTTCAAGATTGTGCATCATCGGTGAGGTGAACAGGGCTTCCGGCGTGGCGTCGCCGAGCAGTTCCGCCGCCTTGCGGGTGCCGCCGGCCATCAGCGCCAGGCACATTTCATATTCCGGCACACCTTCGGCGATGGCGTGACGGCCGGCGTCGATGGCGGCGACGGCAACCTCGCCGGCCTGGCGCATGACGGCGATTTCGTCGGCGTCCTTGATCATGCGCATCTCGCCGATGGCGCGGGAAACGTCGATGACATTCGGCGCGGCCTCGCGGACGAAGCGATCCGCCGCCGCATGAGTCTTGTCGGCCTCGATGCCGATGGTCCGGGTGCCGGCGGGCAGGGCGCCAGCCAGCACCCCATGCCATTCGTCACCGCCGTCTTCCCAAGGACGCACGTCGTCGATCCAGGTCATGACGCCGGCCATGGCGCTTTCCATCAGCGGCGTCACCAGCACCGGGGCGTCGGCCCTGGGCACCACCAGAAACGTCGGCCGTCCCCATTGTACGCCGAGGTAGTTCCAGAAGCCGCCCAGGTAGGCGATGGTATCGGGATCGGTGAGGACGGCTACGTCCACGTCGCCATCGGCGAGGCGGCGCTGAAATCCCTGCGTGCGGCGGCGGAAGTGTTCGGGGCCGATCATGGGGATTTCCTACGTCGTGGCGTTGCGACTGATGTCGCGCCGACCCTAGCATCGCCTGCCCGGCACTGCCATATTGCCGCACATGGCGAGGCGGAAACCACGAATGCGGGTCGAGGGACTGGTGCGCGAGTACCCGTTGAAACCCGCCGCCATGACCAATCGCCTGACCGCGACCGAGGATTTGTTCGTGCTCGCCCACATGGGCCTCCCCGAGGTCGATCTCGATGGCTGGTCGTTCGATATCGCCGGGCTGGTCGCGCGGCTGGCGACGCTGACCCTCGATGATCTCGCCATGTTTCCGCAGCGATCGATCGAGGCGGCTCATCAATGCGCCGGCAGCCCCTTAAAGCCGACCCTGCCGACCCGCCAGGTCGCCAATGTGCGCTGGGGTGGTGTCGACCTGCATGATCTGCTGGATACCGTCGGCGTCGACGCGCGGGCGACGTATCTGTGGACCAGTGGGATCGATCACGGCGCCTACGCGGGGGTCGCGCAGGCGCACTACCAGAAGGACATGCCGCTGTCGCGCGTCGCCGAGGGCGACGTGCTGATCGCCACGCAACTCAACGGCGCGCCGCTGACCCACAAGCACGGCGCGCCGGCGCGGCTGGTCATTCCCGGATTCTACGGCACCAACAATGTCAAATGGATCAGCCGCCTTGAATTGGCCGACCGTCGCGCCGATAGCCTGTTCACCACGCGCTTCTATAACGATCCGATCCCCGGTGAGCAGACGACGAAACCGGTTTGGCGGTTCGGCCCCGAAAGTCTCATCGTCGCGCCCTCCTCGGAGACATATATTGATCATGGCGAGGCGGTCGAAATCTGGGGCTGGGCCTGGTCGCATACGGATGTGCGCCGGGTCGAGGTCAGCACCGACGGCGGCGCGACCTGGCGCGGCGCGGCGCTTGAACCGCGCCATCAGCGGTCCTGGCAGCGGTATCGCCTGACCTGGAATCCGGATCATCCCGGCACGTATCGTCTGCAATGCCGCGCCACCGATGCCGAAGGTCAGACGCAGCCGCTCGACGGCGCCCGTAATCAGGTTCATGGCATTGACGTGGTCGTGGCGTAGGGTGGCGGTGTCGCCGGCAATGGATTAGCGTGTCGCGGACGCGAAGATGAGACCGCCCGTGGGCGCTATGATAACAACCACCTGTTAGACTTTATCGGCTAGGGGCCCGCCGGCCTTCCATGGAAATCCGTTTCCCCATGTGGCTGCGGGTCGTCGATCGGCCCAACGCCAGTGTGTTTGCCGTGCTGTCGGGCACGGACGCCTATTCGCGCGCGTTGATTGCTGGCGTGCTGCCGTTGGAAGCCTATCGATTGTTCGAATCGGCTCGCGCCGTCAGCATGCTGTATACCGCCATCGGCGTGACGACGCTGGTATTCAGCCTGTTCGTGCCGGTGATTATCCGGCGTATCGGCCGGCGCTGGGTGTTCACCTCGGGGTGTCTGCTGATGATCGCGGCGGCGATGCTGATGGCGCTGGCGCAACTGCCGACATTCGCCGCCGGGTTGCAATGCCGCGCGCTGGCGGTGGTGTGCTCCAACATCGCGCTCAATCTCTATATTCTCGATCACATCGCCAAGAAGGACATGATCGTCGCCGAGCCGCGGCGCCTGGTCGCCATCGGCGTCGCTTGGAGCACCGGGCCGGCCCTCGGTATCTGGCTTAACACAACGTTCGGTCCGCTCGCCGTGTTCGGTCCCAGCGCCCTCGCGGCCTGTATCACGCTCGGCTATTTCTGGGTTCTGCGGCTCGTTGAAAACACGGCGATTCGGCCGATGACCAAAAAGCCCACGTCGGCCTTTCAGAACGTGCGCCGTTTCGTCGCCCAACCGAGGATGCGGCTGGCCTGGCTCATCGCCTTCACCCGCTCGACCCACTGGATCACCTTTTTCATTTATCCGCCGCTGGCCATTGTCGCCGCCGGCGGTGGCGAGTTCATCGTCGCGGTGATGCTGACCGTGGCGCAGGCGATGCTGTTCATGGCGCCGCTGGCCGGTCGCGCCGGACGGCATTTCGGCGTTCGCCACACGCTCGTCATCGCGTTCTTCGTCACCGGCGTGTTTTCCGCCGCCGCCGGCTTTGCCAGTGGCCACCCGTGGCTGATCGCGGGGCTGTTCGTTGCCTCGGCGGCCGGCTCCATGGTGCTCGACGCGCTCGGCAACATTCCGTTCCTGCGCGCCGTGCACCCGTATGAACGGGCCGAGATGGCCTCGGTGTTCAGAACCTACATCGAAGTCTCGCAACTGCTGCCGCCGGCCATCTATGCCCTGGCACTGACCTTCTTCCCCATCGAAGCGGTGTTTATCATCCTCGGTTGCCAGCACCTGCTGTCCGCCTGCGTGGCGCTCAAGGTGCCTAGGGGTTTGTAGGAGAACCGACGGCTAGTGAGTGTCGGCGAATTCGACCAGGAATTCCGTGATCGCCACATACTCTGTCTTGCGGCCCGGGAAGGTATCGACGATTTCCAGCCGCAGGTAGCGCGCTTTTGTCGGTTGGGAGAGGCGGAAGGTTTGCTGCTTGGAACTGTCGGCGAGGGTCAATTCCTCGATCACGATACCATCAGCGAGGATGCGCGCGTGGCGGACGCGCCCGTTGGCGCGGAAAACGGTTCGCGAGCGAGTGTAGCCGTTGACCAACTGGATCGCTTGAATGGTGCGGGGACTGGCGAAGACGTACTCGATCCACGCACCGCCGCCCGACCCCGGTTGGTTTTCCAGCCAGGCGGTCTTCAGGTTGCCATCCGCCGCCATGCCCGGATCATAGGAGGCATAACTGCTCGATGGCCGTGCGTTGGTGGCGCAGATTTCGACGCGCCCCTTATCAGATCGCGCCGTCGAGACGGTGTGGCAGAAGCCCTGGAAGCCATGCGCGGGCGCCGCGCCGATGCCGGGGAGCCCCGTTGCGAGAAGCAGAACCGCGATGAGGATGCCGGGGGTCGATAAAGGTGAAATCCGTCGACGAAACATGGTCCGGTCCTTGCGAGTTCGTGAAGGACTAGGTGATACGCGGCGCTTACGTCCCGGTCTATGCGGATGAATACGTATGTCGCGTGCGAGGAACGGCGAAGGAAACTAGGCGCGGCCCGTCGGCTCGCCATTGGCGAACAGGCGCGCGCCGCGCTCGTCGATGACCTGGCGGCCCTTCTTCAGCGACCACTCGACCGCCTCGTCGCGCGAGGCGAAGGTATCGGCGCGGATGAATATACGCTCGAGATCGCCGGCATCGCCTTCGCCCGGCTTGACGATCAGCCCGGCCAGCCGCCACTTGTCGCCGTCCGGTTCCGGCGCCGCGTAGACCAGCAGGCCTTCGTGGGTTTCCGGTTCGCTGCGTTCGACCGCTTTTGGTTCCTTGGAACCGCCGCCGCCGAACAGTTTTGAAAAGAACGATGCCATGGGAGGGAATGTAGCACGGGTTGGCGGCGGTGTCGCAAGGCCCAGGCGAGATCGTGGCCGGACGGCCGTCAGCCGGAGCGGTCGTTGGCGAGGATCATGACGGTTTTCAGGTTCTCGGCCTGACGCTCGGCGACCATGGAGCGGATCTGCTGTTGCACGTCGGGCCGCTTCTTGATCAGCGCCTGAATGCCGGCGGCGTCGATTTCGATGACCTCGGAGGCCACGTCGGCGGTCACCGTGGCGCTGCGTGGCTTGCCGCTCAGCAACGCCATCTCGCCGAACAGGTCGCCCGGCTCGATGGTCGCCACCACCGGCGTCTCGGCGTCGCGAAACGCCATGCGAATGGTCAGCCGCCCATCGGCCAGCACGAACATGGCGGTATCGGCGTCATCCTCGCGGATGATTACATCGCCGGCCGCCACGGAGCGCCGCGTCGCATGCTCCGCCAGCCCGCCGACCTCCTCATCGGTCAACCCGGCAAAACACCCAACCGCCCGCAGCACGCCGAAGGCGTCGTTGTCATCGGCCATGTGAGGACTCCTTATGCGTTGCAACGCGCCCACCGGATGTACAGCCGGCCAGCCAAGTTCGGGACGGGGAATTTAACACGGCGGATACCGGTGTCACGACGTCTCGTCGATGCCGCGCCCTACCAAGGCCGCCGCTAAATTCACAAACCAAGTGCAACACTGGTATACACCGGAGTTGCTATGGGAA
>JAYOFM010000012.1:0-42527 GCA_038117225.1 Rhodospirillales bacterium | reverse complement strand
AGGTCCTGAATCCAGCCGAAGAACGGTGCGTGACGCATTTCGATGGTGACGAACAAAACCTTGTAGAGCGAGAAAAACACCGGAATCTGCACCAGGATCGGAAGACAGCCCGATGCAGGGTTGGCCTTTTCGCGCTTATAGAGCGCCATCATTTCCTGGTTCAGCTTGACCTTGTCGTCGCCGAAACGCTCGCGCAGCTTCGTCATCTCGGGCTGCAGCTTCTTCATCTTGCTCATGGCAACATACGATTTATTGGCGAGCGGAAAGAACGCCAACTTAATAAGGACGGTGAGCAGAAGGATCGACACACCCAGGTTATGGACGTAGTTATTAATGAAAATGAGCCCCAGGAAAATCGGTTTGGTCAGGAAATAAAACCAGCCGAAATCAACGGCGAGATCAAAACGCGCGATGCCCAGATTGTCGGCATATTTGTCGAGCAACGTGACTTCCTTGGCACCGGCGAAGAACCGGTTCGTAACCTCGACACTGCCGCCGGCCGGAACGACTCGCTCGGCGCCCAGGTAGTCGACCTGATAAAGATCGACACCGCCGTCCGTCCCATGGACGAAGCGGGATTTGACCGCTTCCTTCTGGTCCGGCACCAACGCAGCCAGCCAGTATTTGTCGGTAATGCCGATCCAGCCGCCCGTGGTGGTCTTTTCGATGGTCTTCGCATCCTGCAACTCATCATAATCGACTTCTTGCAGTTGATCGTCGAAGACACCGAGCAACCCTTCATGCAGAATATAGAAACCCGTTACCTCGGGCGTCGTGCGGCGTGATACGTAACCGTAAGGATACAGCGGTACCGCATTGGTCGTGGTATTCTGGACACGCTGGGTAATCGTAAACAGATAATTTTCGTCAACGGCGATGGTACGCGTGAACCGCAGGCCCTTGCCGTTGTCCCAGCTCAAGGTCACCGGCTTGTCCGGTGTCAGGGTTTTGCTGTCGGCCTGCCATGGCGTCGTCGCGCCCGGCAGCGGCATGTCACCCGCGCCCGACCATCCAAATACCGCGAAATAGGCATCCTCCGCACCTTTCGGCCGCAACACGACGATTTCATTGCTATTCGGTTTGATCGTCTCACGGTAATCAGGAAGCGTGATGTCGTCGAAAATACCCCCCTGCAGCGCCATCGAACCATGCAGGCGCGAGGTTTCGATACGCACCCGTTCCCCGGCTTTCAGGAGCGTCTCGCGGCTAAGGCCGGCATCCGTGCTGGGTGCGTTGTTGGGAATGCCGGGAGTCGAGATACCCGGCGCGCCCGCGCTGGGCGCGGAGGAAGACGAACCGGGCGCCGATGGCGCCTGTCTTGCCGTTTGCCCGCTCGGCTGGCCACCCGCCTGACCAGCCGTCGCCGCCTGCTGTTCGCCTGGCGGCGGCGGCGGACGCATAGCCGAGAAATAAAGGTCGAAGCCGACCAGAATGATGACCGAGAGCAGAATGGCCAAGATAAGGTTCTTATTGTCGATCATCGTGTTTCCGTCAGTCAGTGCGAAGAGGCGCCGTGCCGGCAATCTGTACCCGCGCACGAAGGGTCGCCCGTATTGGCAAGCGGGACCGGATCATGCCCCGATTCACCCCATGGATGGCAACGAAAAATGCGCCGCAGGGCAAGCCACCCGCCGCTCAGGGGGCCATGTAGCCGCAGGGCCTCCATTGCGTAGGACGAGCACGTCGGGCTGAACCGGCAACTCATGGGTAAATAGGGGGAGATCGCCAAACGATAGACATGGATGGGAAGACGTAACAACCAACCCATAAAACTCCTGAAAGCACGAGTCATGTCGCGGCGTCCCGCAGGCTATCGAGTTTGCCAAGCGCTTGCGACAGGTCCGTGACCAGGGCATCGAAGCGGCGGGTCAGCGTGGCGCGGCGACCGATAACGACAACATCGAGGCCCGTTTGAATTCGCGCCGCCGGCAGCGTATCGAGGGCGGCGCGTAGGCGGCGGCGAGCGCGATTGCGCGCCACCGCGTTGCCAACCTTGCGACTGACGGTGAAGCCGACCCGAACGTCGATATCCGATACCTCGCCTGAAACCTCACCCGCCTTCCGCCGGCGGGACTGCAGAACGAGGCCCGGCGCGGCCCATTTCCGGCCGTGTCGCGCTGCGCTAAGGAAATCGCGGCGTCGCTTCATGCGAACCACCTTTGGGGTGTCGGTCACGGGATTCTGAATTCTAGAGCCGCCCGAGGAGATCAGGCGGATAGCCGCTTGCGCCCCTTGGACCGGCGCGTCGCCAGGACACGACGACCGCCGACGCTGGCCATGCGATGGCGGAAACCATGCCGGCGCTTGCGAACCAGCTTGCTTGGCTGAAATGTGCGTTTCACGGGGCCACTCCTCTTGGAAACCGCGCGCTGTATACGGCTTCCACCGAGGCAAGTCAACGGTCTGACGGGGTTTCTGGGCCGCCCCGCTTGATCACGACACTTTGACCGACCGAGAGCCGATTTCCCGCGCGCGCGGCTTGTCGTGGGGCCAAGCTTGGCTCTAAATACGTGGTAACTAATATGCGGTAAAGCACCGCCCCTCGTCCGATCCCCCGAAATGCCGCAGCAAGGTCAGTCGATGCCCGATTTTTCAGAAGACCCCGCCGGCACGAAACCCACTGCCGAACCGCCGGCAGACGCCGGCAAATCGCCATGGCTCAAGCTCTTGCCCGTGGTGATTATCATCTGTGGGATCGTTGCGTTCTTCGTGCTCGATCTTGATCGCTTCCTGACCTTCGAGGCCCTGAAGGAAAACCGCGAGGCCCTGTTGGCATGGACTGAAAACAACCGGCTGCAGGCGATCCTGGTCTTCGGTGCGGCATACGCAGTGATGGTCGCGTTTTCGCTGCCGGGTGCGATCTGGGCAACCCTTGCCGGTGGCTTCCTGTTCGGTACGGTCGAAGCTGCGGTCTACATCGTCGCCAGTGCAACCGTCGGCGCGACGATTATTTTTCTCATCGCGCGCTATGCCCTTGCGGATTTTTTTCGCGCCAAGGCGGGCGCCGCGATCAAGAAGATGGAGTCCGGCTTCCGAGAAAATGCCATGAGCTACATGCTGGTGCTGCGTCTGGTTCCGTTATTTCCATTCTGGCTAGTTAATCTGGTTCCTGCATTCCTTGGCGTGCCCGTCCGCACCTATGTCATTGGGACGTTCTTCGGCATCATCCCCGGAAGCCTCGTCTATTGCAGTGTCGGCAATGGCCTCGGTGCCATCTTCGATAGCGGTGGCACACCGGACCTCGGCATCATTTTCCAACCAGAAATTCTCACGCCGATCATCGGGCTGGCGCTGCTATCGCTGATCCCGGTCGTTTACAAACGTATCAAGAGCCGTAACCAAGGCGGCTGACGCGGCATCGAAGGCGTTCCGCGGGGCGTTAAGGTGACACAGGAGCAGACCATGCCAATAGACCTGGATGTCGATCTCTGTGTCATCGGCGGTGGTTCCGCCGGCCTGTCGGTCGCTGCTGGCGCCTCGCAGATGGGTGCCTCCGTGGTGCTGTGCGAAAGCGGCAAGATGGGTGGCGACTGCCTCAACTACGGCTGTGTACCGTCGAAAGCACTGCTCGCGGCGGGACACAGCGCGCAGGGCATCCGGGATGCCGGCCGCTTTGGCGTGTCCGCCGGCGCCCCCATGATCGACGCCGGTGGCGTTTTTCGTCACGTCCACGGCGCCATCGGCGCCATCGCCCCGAACGATTCAGTGGAGCGGTTCGAGGCCTTGGGGGTCACCGTCATCGAAGCGGCGGCGCGCTTTACGGGCCCCCGCACCGTTGCCGCCGGCGATACCGTCGTGCGAGCGCGTCGCGTCATCATCGCTACTGGTTCCTCGGCATTCGTACCACCGATTCCGGGACTTGCGGACGTCGACTATCTGACCAACGAGACGGTGTTCTACCGCGACCATCTGCCGAAGCGCCTGATCGTCATCGGCGGTGGCCCGATCGGCATCGAGCTTGCCCAGGCGCATCGCCAACTCGGCGTCGAGGTCACGGTGCTGGAATTGTTCAGCATCATGCCCAAGGACGATCCGGAACTGGTCGCCGTTGTGCGCCGGAAACTGGACGAGGACGGTCTCATTATCCGCGAGGGCGTCAACATCGCCCGTGTCGAGAAATCCGGTGATGGCATCGCCGTTGTTCTTACCGACGATACGACCGGCGAGGAACGCCTGGACGCCGATGATCTGCTGGTCGCCACCGGGCGGCGGCCGAACGTGAACGGCCTGGATTTGGAGGCGGCCGGAATCGCCTACACGCCGAAGGGCATTCAGGTCGATGCGCGTATGCGGACGAACAACAAGAAGGTTTTTGCCATCGGTGACGTGGCCGGGGGCCTGCAGTTCACGCACGTGGCCGGCTATCATGCCGGCGTGGTCATCAAGAACGCACTGTTCCGCATGCCGGCCACGGCCGATCACTCGACCGTGCCGTGGGTAACCTACACGACGCCGGAACTGGCTCAGGTCGGCCTGACGGAAGCGGAAGCGCGCGATCAGGGGCACGATATTCGCATCCTGCGCTGGCCGTATCATGAAAACGACCGCGCCCAGGCCGAAGGCGAGACCGAGGGCATGGTCAAGGCCATCGTCACGCCGAAGGGAAGAATCCTCGGCTGCGGCATCGTCGGCCGCGCGGCCGGTGAATTGATCCATACCTGGGTGTTGGCCATGTCAACCAAGGCCAAGGTCGGTGCCATCGCACAGATGATTGCGCCTTATCCGACGCTGGGCGAGGTCTCGAAACGCGCCGCCGGCAGCTTCTACACACCGTCGTTGTTTAGCGAGCGGACCAAGAAACTGGTGCGCTTTCTCTCGTGGTTCGGCTGATCCGGCTTTCGGCGGCTGGACGCGGACGCTACACTTTTCGCCATGGCCACGCGTGATCGAGAGCTTCCATCCGCCCTGACAAGTCTGTCGGCCCGATTACTGGTGCTGACGGTGCTGTTTGTGATTTTGGCGGAATTTTTGATCTGGACGCCGTCGGTGTCGCGATATCGCAAGACCTACATGGAGGAGTCCATCGCCAAGGCCTACCTATCCCTGTTGGCGCTCAATGCCATGCCCGAACAGGACCCGGGCAAGGAACTATCCAACACGCTGCTTTTTCACACCGATGCCTACGGCATTGTTCTCAATCGGCCTGATTCCCGGGTCCTCATGTTGGGCCGCGACATGCCGCCCACGGTCGACGCCACATACGATCTCCGCGAAGCCACGTTTTTCGGATTCATCGTCAACGCCTTCATGACCTTGGCGCAGACCGAAAACCGGGTGCTGCGCATCGTCGGCGTGCCGCCCAAGGGCAAGGATATCGTCGTCGAGGTGATCGTCGACGAGGCTCCCATGCGCGACGCCATGTTCGATTTTTCGGCGCGAATTTTTAACCTGTCGATCATAATTTCGCTGTTTACCGCCACATTGGTCTATCTCAGTCTGCAATGGTTGATGGTGCGGCCGATGCGACGCATCACCCGAAGCATGGCGCGTTTCCGCGCCGATCCGGAACACCAACACAGCATGGTGCCGACCACCGGCCGCTCCGACGAAATCGGCATGGCGCAGCGAGAGTTGGCGATCATGCAGGAAGAACTCCGCGCCTCGCTGCGCCAGAAAAATCACCTGGCCGCGCTCGGCGCCGCCGTCGCCAAGGTCAACCACGATCTCCGCAATACCTTGGCAACCGCCGTCCTGGTCTCTGACCGACTCGCCGATATCGACGACCCCGAAGTCAAGAAAATGGCGCCGAGGCTCTATAACGCCATCGATCGCGCCATCAATCTTTGCAGCCAGTCACTGCGGTTTGCCAACGATCAGGCACCGGTGCTGCGTCCCGAGCTTTTCCACCTGCGTGATCTCGTCAACGATGTCGCGCAGGAATTTTCTTCCTCCGCCGACGACGGCGCCAAGGAGGTGACGACGGCCCAGGTTGAAAACCGCGTCTCCGGCGATCTTGCCATGACGGCGGATTACGGCCTGCTGCGCCGCGCCCTCTACAATTTGACGCTGAATGCCGTCGAAGCGGGATCGACAACCGTGATCGTCGCCGCCAGCTCAAATGATGGCAATGTTGTCATCGACGTCGCGGATGATGGCCCGGGTTTGCCGGAAAAGGCCCGCCAGAACCTGTTTCAGCCATTCGCGGGATCGGTCAAGAAGGGCGGCACGGGTCTCGGTCTGCCCATCGTCAACGACATCGTCAAATCCCACCGGGGTAACGTCGAGATGGTACGCAGTGACGCCACCGGCACGCTGTTTCGCATCGCCATGCCGACGATGGCGCCGGAAGCCATATGACCGACCCGCCGATTAGACCGGGTGACGGAGCGCGGGCGCTACGCCTATTGCTCGCGAAACCGGGCCTGCTGCTCATGCCCTGCTGCTTCGATGCCGTTTCGGCGCGGCTGGTCGCGCTGGCTGGTTTCAAGGCCACGTTCCTTAGCGGTTTCGCCGTCGCTGGGACCCGTCTGGGTCTGCCTGATACCGGATTGATCAGTTACGCGGAAATGGCCGACCATGGCCGCGACGTCGCGAGTGCGGTGGCGATTCCGGTTCTGGGTGACGGCGACACCGGTTACGGCAACGCGCTCAACGTCAAACGGACGGTAACCGGGTATGCCGCCGCCGGCCTCGCCAGCGTCATGATCGAGGATCAAGTGGCGCCGAAACGCTGCGGCCATACCCGCGGCAAGCAGGTGGTCGAGCGGACCGAGGCGCTGGCCCGCATGCGGGCCGCCATCGACGCCCGCGACGAAGTGCGCGCGGCCGGTGGCGATATCATGGTTTTGGCGCGTACCGACGCGAATGCCACCCATGGCTTTGATGAAGCCCTGGAACGCGTTTGCCGCTTCGCCGATCTCGGCGCCGACATGGTGTTCCTGGAGGCGCCACGGGATGAGGATCAGATGGCGCGGTTCTGCGCCGCCGTCGACGTCCCCTGCTTGGCCAACATGCTGGACGGCGGCGATACGCCGGTGTTGCCGCCAGCACGGCTCGCCGAACTGGGATTCCGCTTGGCGGCGTATCCGCTGACTCTGCTGTTGGCCTCCATCGCGGCGATGGAACGCTCACTGGCGATCCTCGCCAGTGGCGGCCGGCCCGCTGCGGATGTCGATTTTATACATCTACAAGACATCGTCGGATTTCCCGCCTATGACGCCGAAAGCGCGCGGTATGGCGACTGAGCCGGAAAAGCGACAGCCGGTCTGGGATCCGGCACAGTACTTGCGCTTCGGTGACCACCGTTTGCGCCCGGCGCTAGATCTACTCGGCCGCATCGATGTCGATGGGCTCGACGTTGTGCATGATCTGGGGTGTGGTCCCGGCAATCTGGCGCCAGCGCTTGCCGGACGCTGGCCATCGGCGCGAATCGTCGGCATCGACGCATCGCCGGAGATGCTCGCCAAGGCGCGTGCCGAACACCCACAACACGTATGGATCGAGGCTGACGCGGCGACCTGGCAGCCGGCCAATCCTTCGCGCCTCACATTCTCGAATGCCGCCTTGCAATGGGTCGGCGACCACGCGGCACTGTTCCCGCACCTGATCCGTAATCTGGTGCCCGGCGGCGTTCTCGCCGTGCAGATGCCGCACAACCACGCCTCGCCGTCGCACCTCGCCATGACCGAGATCGCATCGGACGCCCGCTGGGCGGCGCGACTGGTTCCGCTGATCCGCGTGCGCCCGGTATTGGAACCGGAGGAGTACCACGCCCTGCTGTCGCCCCACGTGGCGCAACTGGACATCTGGCAGACCATCTACCTACAGGAGCTGGACGGCGACAACGCGGTCGCCGAGTGGACACGGGGGTCGGCCCTGAAGCCGCTGCTCGACGGTCTCGATGACGATGCGGAACGGAAAGCCTTCTTCGACGCCTATTCGGCGGTCGTGCAGGCGGCCTATCCGAGAGGCGCCAATGGCACGACGCTGTTCCCGTTCCGACGCTTGTTCATGGTTGCCCGGCGTTAGCGCGGTCGCCGTTCAGTCGATCTGAAACACCAGACACTTCAAATATGCGCTTTCCGGCAGCATGGGATGAATGGGGTGATCCGGACCGGCGCCGAATTGGCGAATCAGGCGCCCCTGGCGGCCAGCCTGGTTTATACCGCGCGCCGTGGCCTCCATGAAGGCTTCGCCGGTGACGTTGTGCGAACATGACGACATCGCCAGCATGCCGCCCGGCGTAACCACACGGGCGGCGAGGCGCGCCAGCTTGCGATAGCCCTGACGCGCCGGCCCCACTTCGCGCTTCGACTTGGCGAAGGCCGGCGGATCGCAAAACACCACGTCGAAGGTTTCGTGCGCGCTGCCCATGGTTTCCAGAGCCCCAAAGGCATCACCTTGTTCGATTCGGCAGCGTGGCGCGAACCCACCGCGCGCGGCGCTTTCCCGCGCTAGGTCGAGCGCGCCCTTGGAGCGATCGATGGCGACCACGTCGCGCGCGCCACGGGCGGCGGCGGCGATGGCAAAGGGGCCCGCATAGGAATAGAGATCGAGCACGCGGGCGCCATCACACAGCCCAGCGACGAACTCACGGTTGCTCCGTTGATCGAAGAACCAGCCTGTCTTCTGGCCCGCCAGTGGATCCGCGAGCAGGATCCGGGCGCCCTCGTGGACCTCGACGGTGCCCGGAAGATCACCCTTCACCACGTCGATACCGTCCTCGAGGCCTTCCAACTTGCGCCCGGCCCCATCGTTGCGCAGTACCACGGCGCGCGGCGTCATGACCTCGTCGATGGCCGCCACGATGTCATCGCGCAGCATTTCTGTTCCGGCGGTGGACAATTGCGCCACCACCACATCGCCCATGCGATCGACAATCAGGCCTGGCAGTCCATCCGCTTCGCCATGGACCGCACGATAGTAGAGCCCCTCGAACAGCCGTGTGCGTAGGGCCACGGCACGGCGCAGGCGGTCGGCGATGAAACCGCGATCAAGCGCCGTCTCCGGATCACTGGAAAAGGCGCGAAAACAGATTAACGCATGGGAATTGAAGGTGCCGACGGCAAGCGGCTTGCCGTCAACGCGGCAAAGAGTAACCGGAGACCCAGGCGGAATTGCCCTGGCATCGCCATCCATGCGTACTTCGTTGGCGTAGACCCACGGATGGCCGCCGCCGAGGCGCTTGTCGCGTCCCGATTGCAGAAAGATCTTCGGCGGGGTGGCGTCGGACATGGCGCGGATATCGACATGCCGTCCGACAAAACGCAAGCATCCGTTCCCCTCGAATCGCGGAGTTGCTAGAATGCCCGCATTGGAACAGGAGAACACCCGATGGCGGATGGCGCAACGACCCGGCCCCTAATCGGCGTCATCATGGATTATGAGGCATCGGGCAGTTTTTCTTCGCGGCCCCATTACGCGCTGCGCTGCGGGTACTTCGATGCGGTGCTGAAGGCCGGCGGTCTGCCGGTGGCCCTGCCCTATCTGGACGAGGCGCGCGACGACTACCTGAACCGCTGTGACGGCCTGATTGTGCCAGGTGGTTTCTATCCATTTCCATCGCGGCTTTATGGCCGCGACGAAAGCCCCGATGAAACCGTCCACCCGCGCCACCGTTTCGAAGTCGACCTCACGCGGGCGGCCATGGACAGAGATATGCCGTTTTTCGGCATCTGCGCCGGCATGCAGGTGATCGCCGCAACCAAGGGATGCACCCTTTACGCGGACATTGGTGACGATCCGGGAACCAACATCGATCATTTGAATGGCCGCCCGGCGGAAGAGATCGCGCATACCGTGGCCATAACCCCAGGAACGCTATTGCACCGCATTGTGGGCGTCGGCGAGATGGCGGTGAATACGGCCCACAAGGAAGCCCTGCGGGATGCCACTGATGGCATCGTCATCAACGCCCGCGCACCGGACGGAATCGTCGAAGGCATCGAATTGCCGGATCAGACATTCTGCCTCGGCGTCCAATGGCATCCGGAATTTTTTCTCGACGACGCCAGCCCGCACCTCGCCCTGTTCCGCGCCTTCGTCACGGCGGCGGCCGAACGCCGTGACGGCTGACCCGGTTTTCGGCGTCGCCGGATGTGGCGCCATGGGTTTACCCATGGCACGGCGGTTGGCGGGCGCTGGATTCGAGGTCTGGGGCCTCGATGTTCGCCCGGTCAACGACTTCGGCAAATTTGCGCCGCGCATGGTAACGGATCCGGCAACATTCGCGGCACGGGTCGACGTCGTTATCTCGGTGGTACGCGACCGGCGCCAGACGCTGGACATGTGCTTCGACGTCCAAGGCATCTTCACCGTCGAAACCGCGCCGACTACACTGATCGTCAGTTCGACCTTGTCGCCGCGCATCCTCGAAGAGTTGCGGCCGCGCCTACCTGCCGGCACCCATCTGGTCGATGCGCCGATGTCCGGAGCACCCTATCGCGCCGCCGATGGCACGCTGACCTTCATGGTCGGCGGCGAGGACGCGGTCATCGATACCCTGATGCCGGCCTTTCAAGCCATGGGACGAGAGGTCCATCGTCTGGGCGAGCTCGGCACCGGCATGACCTGCAAGGTCGTCAACAATTTCGTCGGTGCCACCGGCGTGTTGGCGGTGCGCAGGGCGCTGCGATCCGCCCAAGCCCTCGGACTCGACCGGAACCGGTTGCTGGCGGTCATGCGCAGCAGCTCCGGCGCCACCTGGTATGGCGATAACATCGCCAACATCGATTGGGCGCCCCAGGGTTACGCGCCCAACAACACCATCGGTATTCTGGAGAAGGACATCCTGAGTTATCTCGACGCCATCTGCGACGGCGATTTCGACAATGTGCCCGCATTCGAGACCGCGCTGCTTGACGGCCTGCGTGAGTTGTCGCCGCTCGATTTGAAATTCGACGACGGCCAGGACCCATGACCCGCGTCAATCTGCCCTTGTTGGCCGCCGGTTTCAGCGGCGCAATCGCCGTCGCCGCCGGGGCCTACGGGCATCATGGACTGGATGCGGACGATGTCGCCCGCGAGGCCTTCATGACCGGCGTGCAATATCAGATGTGGCACGCGCTGGCGCTGCTGGCCGCGGCGTGGCTGTCCGAGAGCAGCGGCAGCCGGCGGCGTTGGGCGCTTGGCGCCGCTACGTTCTTCGTCCTCGGTACCCTGCTATTCTCGGGCACGCTTTATATATTCGGGGCCACCGGAGACGTGCCGGTCGCCGGCGCGGCACCGGCCGGCGGCATCGCCTTCATTGCCGGCTGGCTGTTGCTCGCCGTCGCCGCGCTGTGGGGTGGTGACAATGCGAAAAAACAATCCAGTTCAGTGCCATAACACTCTGACACCTCTTTGCGCTTGGCGGTGATAGTCGATGGACGCTAGGTTTGCGGATTATGAATTCACTTCGCAGACGCACCTACGAGCTGTTGGACGCGGGCACCGGCACCGACGCCGCCAGCCGTTTCGTCGACTATGCGCTGATGGCATTGATCACGGCCAATGTGCTCTGTGTGATTTTTGAATCCGTGCCTGAGGTGGAAGCTCGCTACCGAGAATTCTTTTGGACCTTCGAGGTATTTTCGGTATCCGTCTTCACGGTCGAATATCTGGCCCGGTTGTGGTCGGCGATCGAGCGGGAGGTTCCTGGGTATAATGGTCCGATTCTCGGGCGCCTGCGCTTCATGCTGACGCCGATGGCGGTGCTCGATTTGCTGGTCATTCTACCGTTCTATTTCCCGACCCTGCTTGCCGTCGATCTGCGGATGCTGCGTGCCCTCCGGCTGCTCCGGATCTTCCGGCTGACCCGCTATTCGTCCTCGATGACGTTGTTAATGAATGTACTGCGCGATGAAGCCCGAAACATCGGCGCGGCATTGTTCGTGCTGATTCTGCTGATTGTCATGGCCGGCGGTCTTTCCTATCTGGCCGAACGCGAAGCGCAGCCGGAAGCCTTCGGCTCCATCCCGGCGGCGCTTTGGTGGGCCGTCGTCACCATGACCACGATCGGTTATGGCGATGTGGTGCCGCACACGGCCGCGGGCCGCATCATGGCAACCGTGATCGGCATTATCAGCGTCGGTATGGTGGCACTGCCGGCCGGCCTGTTGGCATCAGGCTTCTCCGAAGCCTTGCAACGCCGCCGCACCGAGTTTGAGAATCTGGTGCTGGATGCTCTCTCTGACGGCGAAATCGATGAATCGGAAGAAAAACAACTCCGCATCGCCCAGGAAGCGACCGGGCTGTCGGGCCGCGAAGCGGCCGCCATTCTGCGCCAGCTGGAACGCCGACGAGAACAGATGCAACAGCACTGCCCCCATTGCGGCAAGCCGCTGAATACCGGCCACGGACGCCCACGCATGGGCAAGTTCGGCTAAACGGTTCCGCTAGACGGCGACACGCCGGATCTGTCCGTTGGCCGCCCTGGTCGCGCGTGCGCGACTGTGCCGGATATTGAAGGTCAGGCCATGATCTTCGCATAACTGCGCCGTTGCCCGACATCGGCCGGCGGCCACGTCATGCCAACTGGCTCGAACCAACCAATTTACGACGGCGTCGGCCCAATTCGTCAGGTTACGTTGATAAGCGGCAAGTGCGACCACCAACGCGCGTTCATCGGTGCTGACCTTGTCACATGCTGGGGGGAAAATCAGGAAATCCCGCCGGGCCCCCTGATCCAGTGCCTCGAACATCGCCGCCATATTTGCCGCGACGGCCTCGCCCTGGGCCACGCCGAACGTTCGCACGATCTCGGCGGCGGCGATGCGCCAACCGGTCTCACCGCTCAGCCATAGCCGCATGCTGCCAACCATAAGCCGCTCTGGAAAACTGAAATCGAACCGTGCCTGGGGTGCCAGCCAAGTCGCCCATACACTTGCTGAATTGAAGCTCATCAATCCCAATCTCCGATCTGACGCGTGCCACCATCATGGCGGCGAGGGTTCTCATATCGACAAACATTAATTCAACTAACATGAGAATGCAACTCATTCTCAATATTTTCCCACGTAAAGTCTCATATCGTCTTGCATCCTGCTGAAGGATTGGGCACACCCTGCGGCTTCCGGCACGCCCCTTGACCGTTCGCCAGCCGCCAAAGTGACAGCGGGCCGGGTGGATGGTCCTTGAAAGCGCCGCCGGATTCAGGAACCATGGACTGAAGGCGCCCCGGAAAGCGCCTCCGACAACGCGAAATGCTTGATCAGGGGAGACGCGATTAAATGTCCGCCACCGAGCGAACCCGTAATCAGAAACTCATTACCTGGGTCGACCAAATGGCGGCGCTGTGCAAACCCGAGGACATCGACTGGTGCGATGGCAGCCAGGAAGAATACGACCGGCTGTGTCAGGTCCTGGTGGACGCTGGCAGTTTCATCAAGCTCAACGAAGAAAAACGGCCGAACAGCTATCTGGCGCGGTCGCACCCGAGTGATGTTGCCCGTGTCGAAAATCGCACTTTCATCTGCGCCGCCACCAAGGAAGAAGCCGGCCCGACCAACAATTGGGCGCCACCGGACGAAATGCGCGCGACCTTGAACGGCCTGTTCGATGGCTGCATGCGCGGGCGCACCATGTACGTGGTGCCATTCAGCATGGGACCGTTGGGTTCTCCCATCGCCTACATCGGTGTGCAGATCAGTGACTCCCCTTATGTCGTGGTCAACCAGCGCATCATGACCCGCATGGGGCAGCAGGTGCTCGATGTTCTCGGCGATGACGGAGACTTCATCCCGTGCATGCATTCCGTCGGCGCACCGCTGCAACCGGGCGAGCAAGACGTGGCGTGGCCGTGCCAGGACAGCATCGACAACAAGTACATCGTGCAGTTCCCGGAAAGTCGGGAGATCTGGTCCTATGGCTCTGGCTATGGCGGCAATGCCTTGCTGGGCAAGAAGTGTCTGGCCCTGCGCATCGCGTCGGCGATGGCGCGCGACGAAGGCTGGCTCGCCGAGCATATGCTGATCCTCGGCCTGGAAAGCCCAGAAGGGGAAAAGACCTACCTCGCGGCGGCGTTCCCCAGTGCCTGCGGCAAGACCAATCTGGCGATGATCATTCCGCCCGCCGGCATGGACGGCTGGAAGGCCTGGACCGTCGGCGACGATATCGCCTGGATCAAGCCGTCACCGGACGGCACCTTGCGGGCCATCAATCCGGAATACGGTTTCTTCGGCGTCGCTCCGGGTACCTCCCACCAGTCGAATCCGTCCGCCATGGAAACCCTGAAGGCCAATTGCATCTTCACCAATACATTGCTCACCGACGACGGCGATACCTGGTGGGAAGGCATGGACGGCGATCCGCCGGCTCACGGCATCGATTGGCAAGGCAACGAGTGGACGCCGGACAGCGGCACCCCGGGCGCCCATCCGAACAGCCGTTTCACGGCGCCGGCGGGCCAATGTCCAAGCATCGACCCGGCCTGGGAAGATCCGGCGGGGGTGCCTATTTCAGCCTTTCTGTTTGGTGGCCGGCTTTCGGAGACCTTTCCGCTGGTCTATGAAAGCTTCGATTGGAATCACGGCGTCTTCATGGCCGCGACCATGGGCTCCGAGGCTACCGCCGCCGCCATCGGCCAGGCGGCAATCCGCCGCGATCCCTTCGCCATGCTGCCATTCTGCGGTTACAACATGGGCAAATACTGGCAACACTGGGTCGCCATGGGCCGGCGTGACGACGTGAAATTGCCGCGCATCTTCCGCGTCAACTGGTTCCGCAAGGACGAAAACGGCAAGTTCATCTGGCCCGGTTTTGGCGAAAACACCCGTGTTCTAAAATGGATCGTCGACCGCGTGCACGGCCGTGCCGATGCCGCCGAAAGCCCCTTCGGCCTGATGCCGAACCACGGGGACATCACGTGGTCGGGGCTCGATTTCAGCGAGGATCAGTTTCGCTCCATTACCGATATCTCCAAGGACGGCGCGACGAATGAGGCCGAAGCGATCAAGGCGCACTTCGCGCAGTTTGGCAACACGCTACCGCCAGAGCTTGAGACAGAACGCCAGAAACTCGCCGATCGAGCGAGCGACGCGCCGGAAGTTTGGAGCCTCGCGAGCTAACTCGATAGGATCATCAATGCGTTGATAGAAGGCCGATCCCGGACGGATCGGCCTTTGTCGTTCAGGCGGAACGGCGCCGCGCCACCGCGGCCAATTCAACCAGCACCGCGCGAATGCCGCCGCTATCCATGACGGGCTCGGGGAAGGGCAACCGGGCGAAGCGTCCGCCAAGCCTGAGATCGGCGCCATCCGCATCGACGCCGGTCATGCGCCATCCACTGCCGCGACGCCCCAACAGGACCCGGGCATAAAGATTGATGGTGTCGGCGTGATCGTCATTCATGTGTCGGCAGATGACCACTTCGGCTGCCGTCAAGGCCTTGGCGGCGGCGGCGGGAATCATCAATCGGCGGGCCGGCAGCCAATGGGCGCGGGCAAATCCACCGACGTAGTGCGCCTTGTCGATCTTCATGCGATAGAAGCCGAAATCACCGAAACCAGCGTAGCGTTCGGCATCCGGATGGCGGGCAAGATAGCGCCGGGCGGCCATCGCATCCCGCGCCGGGCGAACCGTTCCCTGCAAGGTCAGACGCGGCCCCGTTTGTGGATTACGCCGGCCCGCGACCTCGGCGACCAGAAACGAGGCGCGCGGATCATCGGCCAGATTGCGGGTATGGTCGGACAGCGTAGAGAGCAAGAACAAGGGGCTGGCGTCCTGATCCGGCGCGAAAGCGGTCATGGCGGCGTAAGGCCAACCACCGTCACGCCCCAACACTGTCGCCAGCGTGCCCGCGCGCCCTCGCCGGAGCAATTGGCGAGCCTCCCACGCGGGGGTGCGTTCACTCATCCTCGATATGCCGCAACACCATATCACGCAACGTGACGATGCCGACGGGGTGGCGCTGGTGATCGATGACCAAGGCCCGGGTCAACTTAAACCGCGTCAGCATTCGCACGGCATAGACAACGTTCATTTCCGCCGGCAACGTCAACACCGGTTTCGACATGACTTCGTAGACGTTGACGCGATCCGGCGACAAATCATTGCCGATGACGTCGCGAGCGATATCGGCGACGGCCAGCAGACCGAACTCGTCCTCTTCGTCGCGACGGTCGATGACGACGGAACTCGTGCCACGCTTGCGCATTTCCGCGACCGCTTCGCGCACCGTCGCGGTACGCGCGATAATCGTGACGTCGGGCGTCATCACATCGCTGACGCGGACGATTTTCTTGTCGCTCATAAGGCCTCCTCGATCTCTTCGAGAATCTTCTGGCTCTGCGATTTCATGCCAACGGCATCCTCGATCGCAACTTGAAAGGCAATGCCCGACCCCGGTTCCTCGTCAAACCGGGCCGCCTTGGCGATGGTTTCCAGAATATCACGCGCCTTCGGTTCGGCGACCAGGAACATCAACAGGTCACGCTGCGCGGTCAGTTCTAGGCCCAAAAAGGTCTTTTCCGGTTTCAGGCCCTCGCCACGGGCCGAATTGATGACCGTCGCGCCGGTTGCCCCGGCGTCGCGGGCCGCATCGACCACGGTACCCGTAATTTCATCGGAAACCAGGGCGACAATCAGTTTCAAATTCATGGTGGGTCCTCCTTACGGATCGGTTCTGGAATTGACGTGGCATCTTCGTTGAGAGCCCGTTTACGATGTCTCATCCAGGAGGCCAACCGATCGTAGCCGAGGACGGACATGATGGGGAATACACTGGCAAAGGCGATCAGGCCGAAGCCGTCAATCAGGGGGCTGCGCCCGGGAATGGTGGCGGCGAGGCCAAGTCCCAGGGCCGCGACCACCGGTACCGTCACCGTCGACGTCGTAACGCCGCCCGAATCGTAGGCCAACGGCACGATCATCGGCGACGCGCGGAACGTCTGCGCGATAACAACCACGTAACCGGCCATGATGTACCACGCCAGCGGTGTACCGCTGACAATGCGATAGGCGCCGATAGCAACGCCAGCGGCAACGCCGACGGCGACGGCAAGGCGCAAGCCGCGAGCGCTGATGGCACCACCGGAAACTTCCTCTGCCTTCATTGAGACCGCGATCAACGACGGTTCAGCGACCGTGGTGGCGAAACCAATGGCGGCGGCGAACGCGTAAACCCAGCCATACGCCGTCCAATCGACAATCATGGACGTTGCGTCGATACCAATGAACGCCGGGTCGGTCAGCTGTCGCGCCATGGTTTCGCCGAGCGGAAACAGCGCCATCTGTAACCCGACGAGAAACAGGGTCAAGCCGAGCAGAACATAGCCAAACCCGGCGACAATCCGCCCAAGGCGGGGCGGGCGGCGGCGCAGGACGAGAAATTGAAAACCGAAAAGGATGGCGACGATCGGCAAGACGTCAAACATCGTTGTCCAGGCGGTCTCGATAACATGGTCGAGCAAGATCATCCGTGTATCACCATGCCGAACACGAGAACAAAAATCATCGGTGATAGACTGGCGAAAGCAATCAGACCAAAACCATCAAGCAGGGGATTGCGTCCCTTAATGGCGTAGGCAAGGCCAACGCCCAGCGCTGTCACCAGCGGCACCGTGATGGTCGACGTGGTGACGCCACCGGAATCGTAGGCGATGCCGACAATGGCGTCGGGCGCAAACCAGGTCAGAACGACCACCGCCACGTAACCGCCGATGATCAGATGGTGGATCGGCCATCCCTTGAGGATCCGCACCACGCCGAGCAGGATGGCCGCGCCCACCGCCACCGCAACGGTCATACGCAGGCCAAAAGCATAATTCCCGCGTGCCTCCGACGTCCTGTCGATGGCGCCGGCCTCGCTGGCTACCTTTGCCGCCTCGGCGGCGACGGCGATCAAAGCCGGTTCCGCCACCGTGGTGCCGAAGCCGAGCATGAATGCGAAGCTCAGCAGCGCCACCAGACTGCCCTTGCGCGCGAATGCCTGCGCCATGGATTCACCCAACGGGAATAATCCCATTTCCAGCCCCTGGATAAAGAGCGTCAGGCCAAGGATCACCATGGCCAAGCCGACGATCACGCCACCAAGGTCTGGAAACGGTTGACGCAGAACGACGATCTGGAAGAACGCAATAACTAGAACAATGGGCATCAGGTCGCGCACCGACGCCATCAACAGCCTAAAAAAACCTTTGATCGCCTTCGGCATGCCTGCTCCCGCTCACGGGATAATAGTCACTAATTCACGGCGGCCCCATGACCTGGCTCAAACTCTAATGATAAAGGGGATGCCTCGAAAGGCATCCCCTTGATGAGTCGGGACATATTGTCCTTGCTGTCTCAAGCGTGATCGAGCCGCGCCTGCATGGTGCCGGCAAGCCAGCCGAGCATGGACCAGAAAATCGCCGAAGTGACGAGCGACGCCGCCGCGAAATGGCCAGCCAACTCCGGCGGCACGGCACCGCCGATCTCCGCCGGCTGCGGCGCACCGACGGCGTGAGGCACGACGAGGGCCAGCACACCCGCAAGCACCCAGATCCGACCCCGACCGAACACCATCAGTGCTAGACCAGCGGCGGTCGACGCGGCGGCGAACAACCACCAGGTCTGCCGAGCCACGAGTTCAGCCGCCATGGATCCCGGAACTTCGGGCGGCAGGCCCAGTCCCGGCCCCAACGTGAACACGGCAAACCCAGCCATCCCCCAGATGACGCCGCGTCGGCCATCGACGGTCCCGCCATGAAGCGCGAACGCGGCCGCGAGGATCAGGCCGAAGGCGACGCCGGAAATGATGTTGGCAAGTGTCGTGTAGAGCGTTCGCTCAAGACCGTCGTCAGGCCCCCAGGCCTCCGTTTCCGCTGAGCTCGCCGGGACGGCCTCGCCGTGGACGAGGAATAGCGCGGCCCCGAATCGCCCACCGGACCGGTTGTCAGGTTGAACGGCCGCCTTGTGAGCCTGTCCCGTCGCCTCGAACTCTTCCGCATGAAGAATGATCGGCGTGGTGGTGAATTCTTGCACCACGGATATACCGATCCCGGCCAGCGCCCCTGCGACAAGGGCGACGGTCAAAATCCGCCTGAACATGCGGGGCCTCTAGTGGCAGGGAAACGCGAAAGCGTGTCGCGCGTCGTGAGCCGCGTTGTGAACCGTGTTGGAATGGGCAAAACCGACGCCCATCAGTAGAAAGGTACCCAGAAGCAAAGCCAAAACGGCGGGAACGGCGCGCTCGGCGATCCTCGTCTGGGCGACCTGCGGTGCGGTGGTGGTTTTCATCTCTATATTCTCCGCTTAGTCGTTGACGAAAATGGATAGCAAGCACCGCTGCGGCGAACCACTTCCCAGGAAACCCCCGTTCCTCGGAAACGCGGTGAGACTTCGGCGGCAGGTCTCCTGGCTCACGGGTCTCAACCTTTGCCCGGCCTTCCCGGATTGCTCCAGTGGCGCGCTTGGGGCTTGGGCTCGCCGCTCACAGTTGCGGGGACAGCCACGGCGTGAAATCCCCGGAGTGGGTCGATTTCTTCCGCATTCCCTTTTGATCCCCCAGACTCTATACGTCCGTTAACGTGGGGAACCGCCGAAGCAGACTATAGTCGCCCATATGAGCATGCGTCAATCGGCCACAATGCAGTTATAATTCCGCCACATTGGCCCATTACCACACGACATCGGCGGAATTCCGTCGTCGCCACCACGCCGCCATCAGAAAAGGCCAGACACATGAGCCATACCATCGCCCTCGTTGACGACGATGAGAATATCGTCACTTCCGTCGCCATGGCCCTGGAGGCAGAGGGCTATAAGGTCGAATCCTACGGTGACGGAGAGGAAGCTCTCGCCGGCCTGACCCGCAAACCGGTCGATCTCGCCATTCTCGATATCAAGATGCCGCGCATGGACGGCATGGAACTGTTGGGTGAATTGCGAAAAAAAGACGATCTGCCCGTCATTTTCCTGACCTCAAAGGATGATGAGGTGGACGAGGTGCTTGGGCTGCGCATGGGGGCCGACGACTATATCAAGAAACCATTTTCCCAACGTCTGCTGATCGAGCGTATCCGCGCGCTATTGCGCCGACGCGAGGCCAATCAGGAAGGTAGCGAAAGCAAGGACACCCTGCGTCGCGGTGAAATGGTCCTCGATTCCACGCGCCACCTGTGTACCTGGAAGGACCAGGAGGTTAACCTGACCGTTACCGAATTTCTGCTGGTCGAGGTGCTGGCGCGGCGCCCGGGACACGTCAAGAGCCGTGACCAATTGATCGATGCCGCCTATGGAGAGCACATCTACGTCGATGACCGCACCATCGATTCGCACATCAAGCGCCTGCGCAAGAAATTTCGCGATCTGGATCCGCAATTCAAGGAGATCGAGACCCTTTATGGAATCGGCTATCGTTACCGTAATCCATAGACGGTGCCGAGAAATTTTCGGACCGAGCACGAGGGGGCAATGGGCGAAACGGCGAACGATGCAGCACCCGCGGGGCGAGACCCCGCCCTCACGACCGATGTCGCTGAACGGCGCCGAACCCGCCATCGGCTGATCTCGCCGCTGACCCGCCGCATCCTGGCGGTCAACTTGATCGCGCCGGCCGTGTTGATCGCCGGCTTTCTGTATCTCGGCGAATACCGGCGCGGCCTGATCGTCGCCGAGTTGAAGTCCCTCGACACCCAGGCGCAAATGTTCGCCGCCGCCCTTGGCGAAGGCGCAGTTGAACCGGATTCCGTGGTTGGCGAACGTCTGGTATCCGGCATCGCCAATCAGATGGTGCGACGGCTCGTTGAAACCACGGGAACCCGTGCCCGCCTGTTCCAGAGCGATGGCCGCATGATCGCCGACTCACGTATCCTGACCGGCGGCGGCACCGTGCAGATCGAGACCCTACCACCACCCGAGGATCCCCAAGGTTCGGTCAACCAGATGCTTGGGGTCTATGATCGTATCGTGAACGGCTTTTCGCTCGATACGGACATTCCCTATCTGCGCCAGGATGACGCGGCCCGCAATGGCCGTTTTGTCGAGGTGCAAACGGCACTCAGAGGTGAACCCGAAAAGGCCGTCCGGGCCATGCGCGGTGAGGCGCTGATGTTGCACGTGGCGGTCCCCGTACAGCGATACAAGATGGTGTTGGGCGCGCTTATGCTTAGCAAGGACTCCCACGCCGTCGATCAGGCGGTGCTGGAAGTGCGTCGCGATATCCTCAAGGTGGCCGCCGTGGCACTCGTGGTGACGGTCCTGTTGTCGATCTACCTCGCCGGCACGCTGGCAAGGCCGATCCGGCGCCTGGCGATGACCGCGGAACAGGTACGACAAGACCACGGGCGCAAGGTCGTATTCGCCACGCTTCCCGATCGCGATGACGAAATCGGCGACCTGGCCCTTGCCCTGAAGGACATGACCGAGGCCATGTGGGAAAGGCTCGATGCCATCGAACGTTTCGCCGCCGACGTCGCTCATGAGATCAAAAACCCGCTCACCTCGCTGCGCAGCGCCGTCGAAACGGTGGGCCGGGTCACCGATCCGGCGCAACGAGAGAAACTGCTGACGATCATCCAGGAAGACGTCGGCCGCCTCGATCGCTTGATTACCGATATATCGGACGCTTCGCGGATTGACGCGGAATTGTCACGCGCGGAGGCGACACCGCTCGATCTCGGTGGCATGCTGGCAACACTGGTCGACGTCCACGGCACCACCCGCGAGAACGCCCCCACCCTTCGGCTCGATCTCATCGATACCGGTGATCTCGTGGTCATCGGGATCGAGGATCGTCTGGTGCAGGTGTTCCGCAACCTCATTGCCAATGCGGTGACCTTCAGCCCACCCCGCGGCGAAATTCGGCTGACCCTCAGGCGCGACAACGGCGCCATCGAAATCACTATCGATGATGACGGACCTGGCATTCCCGACGGAAAGGAGCATTTGATCTTTGATCGCTTCTATACGGAACGTGCCTCGGGCGAGAAATTCGGCACGCATTCCGGGCTGGGGCTCAGTATCTCGCGCCAGATCGTCGAGGCCCACGACGGCACCATCACCGCGACCAACCGGCACGATGGTGCCGGACGGACGGTCGGAGCCCGGTTTACGGTGCGCCTTCCCTCGGGGTCATAGCTCAACCAGGTATGCCGGTCCTGTTGACAGAAACCAGTCGGACCGACACCCTCGGCTCCATCATGGAACAGTTGCACGCGACGTGTGTCGCCATCGACAAAATGGGTGTTCTGATCCGCGGCCCCTCCGGCAGTGGGAAATCGGATCTGGCCCTCCGCTTGATCGATGCAGGCGCGCGGCTGGTCGCCGACGACCGGTGCGACATCCAGATCGACAACGGTCGGGTTATGGCGAGCGCACCGACCACCATTGCCGGGCTGCTCGAAGTCAGGGGCCTCGGCATCATGCGAATTGAAGCACTATCACGCATACCCGTGTCCCTGCTGATAGACTTGGTCGCCGAAAAAGATATCGAACGTCTGCCAGAACCAACAACGGTCGACATCGCGGGCGTTGCCATCTCCGCCATCCGACTAGACCCGTTCTCCGCATCGGCGGCGGCCAAGGTGCGCATGGCGCTGGCCCAGGTTGGGGACATCACGGCGTGACTGGCGATGGGCATACCCGCGTGCTGCTTGTCACCGGGGTATCTGGTGCGGGCAAGACGACGGCGCTGAAAGCGCTGGAAGATCTTGGTTACGAGGCCGTCGACAACCTGCCGCTTTCAGTCATCGGCCGTGTCGTGCCGCCGGCGGGCGAGAACCTCGGCGGCGATGGCGCCCCCCGTCCGATTGCCCTGGGCGTCGATATCCGCACCCGCGAGTTCGAGGCAGGGCGCTTCTTCCAAGTGCTCGAAGAACTCGACCGCCGTGACGATGTGGTGCGCGGCGTGCTGTTTCTCGACTGTGACAACGAGGTGCTGGGCCGGCGCTTCGAGGAAACGCGGCGGCGTCATCCACTGGCCGCGGACCGGCCAATCCGCGACGGTATCGATCAGGAGCGCCAGCGCATGGCGCCGGTACGCGAGCGCGCGGATGTCATCATCGATACCACGGAAATGACTTTCGGCGAATTAAAGCAGACCATCGAAGGCCACTTCGGTGTCGAGGCAGAGGGTGGCCTCGCCATTTTCGTTACCTCGTTTTCTTTTCGCGCCGGCTTGCCCCGCGACGCCGATCTGGTCTTCGATGTCCGGTTTCTCGCTAACCCGCATTATATCCCAGCGTTGCGAAACCAGACAGGGCGCGACACCGCTGTCGGTGAATACATTGGTGCCGATCCGTCGTTTCAGTCCTTTCTCGACAACGTCAGCGGTTTGCTTCTGCCGCTGTTGCCGCGCTATCGCGCCGAGGGAAAGAGTTACCTGACCATCGCCATCGGCTGCACCGGCGGCCGCCATCGCTCGGTGTTTGTCGCCGAGCGTCTGGCGGCATGGCTCGACGACGCTGGTTGGCCCAGCCGATTACGCCATCGTGACCTGGAAAAATAGGCGGAATAGACGCAAGATGCGCGGCCCGGCCTCGGTTGCCGGGCGCTGAGGACGGAATTTGCTCATGATCGGAATGGTGTTGGTTACTCACGGCCGTCTAGCGACGGAATTGATCGCGGCGCTGGAACACGTGGTCGGACCACAACAGAGCGTCGCCGCCGTTTGCATCGGCCCCGACGACGACATGGAAAAGCGCCGCGCCGAAATTCTGCAACGGGCGAGCGATGTCGATGACGGCGCAGGAACCGTGGTCCTGACCGATATGTTCGGCGGCACGCCTTCAAATCTTGCGATTTCGATCATGGACAAGGCCAACGTGGAGGTCATCGCCGGCGTCAATCTTCCGATGTTGATCAAGCTAGCCAGCGTGCGTGGCGAAGAGGATTTAACGACCGCCGTGACCAGTGCCCAGGACGCCGGCCGTAAGTACATCAACATTGCATCGCAGTTGCTGGCCCAGGAACCGGGCTCGACCTAGAAGAACGGGGCTTCGGCCATGAACGACCACTCGACCACCGCCGCCGGCGGCACGCCAGCGATGGCGGCGGACGGCACCGATATACAATCGGTGACGGCCACCATCCGCAACAAGCGGGGCCTGCACGCACGCGCGGCGGCGAAATTCGTCCAAGTGGCCAGCCGTTTCGAGGCCCGCGTGACTGTTACCCGAGGCGGTCAAACTGTCTCCGGCGGGTCTATCATGGGGCTAATGATGCTCGCCGCCGCAACCGGCAGCGAAATCGAGATGGCGGCGTCCGGTGACGATGCCGCGACAGCCTTACAGGCTCTTTCGGATTTGATCGCCGCGAAGTTCGAGGAGGAATGACCGTCGAACGGCAACTTAAAGGCCTTGGCGTATCCCCGGGCATCGCCATGGGGCCGCTGCATATCCGCGACAATCAAGCCATCGAGGTCAATACCTTCGATGTCGGTGCCGACGGCGTCGAGGCCGAGCGCGAGCGCCTCAAACATGCCGTTGCGACGGCGCGACGGCAGATCAAACGACTCGGCGAACGCGCCCGCCGTTTGCACGGTGAAGCCTCTGACGAAATGCGTTGGCTGTTCGAGGCCTACCTGCAGATGCTCAAGGATTCCCGCCTCGTGCGCGGCGCCGATCAAAGAATTATCGACCACCACCTCAACGCGGAAGCCGCCGTTCAGCAGGAAGTGACCGCGATCGCCGGCGAATTCACCCGTGTCGAGGATAGCTACATTGCCGCTCGCCTGGATGACATTCGCGAAATCGGCGCGCGTCTGGTGCGCAACCTGACCAAGACCACCGTAAAGCCTTACGCCACGGTGCCCGCCGGCAGCATCGTCGTCGCCGAGCAATTGACGCCGGCGGACATGGCACAGATCGATCCGGATCGCATCGTCGGCGCCACCGCGGTTCTCGGTGGCATCGAGGGCCATGCCGCGATTCTCGCCCGCGCCCTCGGCCTGCCCACCTTGCTAGGCGTCACCGAGTTGCTGTCGGCGGCACGATCAGCGGCTTTCGCCATTCTCGATGGTGGCGCCGGCGTGGTCATCCTCGACCCGGCGCCGGAGACCGTCGCCCGCTATGAACGTCGCCGCGAGGAACTGGCACGCGAAACCAAGAAGTTGCAGCGGCTGCGTGATCTGCCGTCGATCACCCGCGACGGCGTCGATATCACGCTGAGTGCTAACGTGGAATTGCCGGTCGAGATGGGCCATGTGGAGAACTACGGCGCCTCCGGGATCGGACTCCTGCGCACCGAGTTCATGTACATGAACCGCGACGATATACCGAGCGAGGACGAACAGTTCGATATCTTGATGGGGATGATCGAGGTCATGGGCGACCGGCCGATCACCGTGCGCACCCTGGATGTGAGCGCGGAAAAAGCCGCCGATGCGGTTCTCGATGGCTTCGACGATACCGCGGCCTCTGCGCTGGGCCTGCGCGGTATCCGTCTGTCGTTCGCCAAGGTGGACCTACTGGAAACACAGTTCCGCGCCATCCTAAGGGCGTCGCGGCACGGTAATCTGCGTATTCTGCTGCCCATGGTCAGCCGCGTGGCGGAGGTCAAGCGGGCCCGGGACATTCTGAAGAAAACGGCACAGCGTCTGCGCCGCAGAAAAGTGCCCATGGCCGATACGTTGCCCCCCCTCGGCACCATGATCGAGGTGCCGGGCGCCGCCTTGGCGGCGGATGCGCTGGCGCAGCATTGCGATTTCTTCGCCATCGGATCCAACGACCTGACCATGTACACACTGGCCATCGACCGCGCCAACGAACATGTGGCTCATCTCTATGATCCGCTGCATCCGGCCGTCCTTCGACTGATTCAATTTTCCGCCGAGGCGGCGTTGCGGGCGCGCAAGCCGGTCAGCATCTGCGGTGAGATGGCTGGTGATCCACGGTATGCGGCGCTGCTTATCGGCCTTGGATTCCGCGAGTTGTCGATGACCGCCACCAACATTCCCCGAGTCAAGCAGCGCATCCGTGACATGGAGCTACAGGGCGCCATGCAACGCGCCCGGCTGATCATGGATCAGATCGATTCCGGCCATATCGCCAGCCTGCTGGACGATTTTAACGCCTTGAAGTAACACCCCAAGTGCAAATCCGCCCCCGGCCGGTCATCGGGGCCGCCACGGCATGCCACCTTAACCGTTGCGACAGCCGGTTAGCGCTGCTAAACCCCCGCTGAATTCCCATCGCCGGACCAGTTCACGAACATTTTGGAGTTACCCGATATGCCCTTCGACGATTGCGTTGTTGCCGATCTCTCCCTCGCCGAATGGGGCCGCAAGGAGATGAACCTGGCGGAGATCGAAATGCCCGGCCTGATGGCCGTACGCGATGAATTCGCCAAGCGTCAGCCGCTCAAGGGCGCGCGTATCGCCGGCTCGCTGCACATGACCATTCAAACGGCGGTGCTGATCGAATCGTTGCAGGCGCTGGGCGCCGAAGTGCGCTGGGCGTCGTGCAATATTTATTCGACCCAGGACCACGCCGCCGCCGCGATTGCCGCAACGGAAACCCCGGTTTTTGCCTACAAGGGCGAAACCCTCGAAGATTACTGGGAATACGCACACCGCATCTTCGAATGGCATGACGGTGGGACGCCGAACATGATCCTCGACGACGGCGGTGACGCGACTCTGATGGTGCATCTCGGCATCGAGGCCGAGAAAGACATTTCGGTGCTCGACAAGCCGGGTAACGAGGAAGAGGAAATCCTGTTCGCCGCCATCCGCAAGCGGGTGCAGGCCAAACCCGGCTGGTATTCCGAACTGGGCAAGAACATCAAGGGTGTCACCGAGGAAACCACCACCGGCGTGCATCGGCTCTACGAAATGGAACAAAAGGGCACGCTGCTGTTCCCGGCCATCAACGTCAATGATTCGGTGACCAAGTCCAAGTTCGATAACAAATACGGTTGTCGCGAAAGCCTGGTCGACGCCATCCGCCGCGCCACCGACGTGATGATGGCGGGCAAGGTCGCCCTGGTCGCCGGCTACGGCGATGTCGGCAAGGGTTCCGCCGAAAGCCTGCGCAGTGCCGGCTGCCGTGTTGCCGTCACCGAGGCCGATCCTATTTGCGCCCTGCAGGCGGCGATGGAAGGTTTCGAGGTGGTGACCATGGAAGATGCCGCACCGAAGGCCGATATCTTCGTCACCACCACCGGCAACATCGACGTCATCACGGTCGACCACATGCGGGCCATGAAGGACCGGGCCATCGTCTGCAACATCGGTCACTTCGATTCGGAAATTCAGATTGGTGGCCTCCGCAATTTCAAGTGGGATAACGTCAAACCACAGGTCGACGAAGTCGAGTTCCCCGATGGCAAGCGGATCATCGTTCTCGCCGAGGGCCGTCTGGTGAATTTGGGCTGCGGCACGGGTCATCCCAGCTTCGTCATGTCGGCGTCGTTCACCAACCAGGTGCTGGCGCAGATGGATATCTGGGAAAACCCCGGCAAGTACGAGAACAAGGTTTACGTGCTGCCGAAGCATCTGGACGAAAAGGTCGCGGCCCTGCATCTGGAGAAATTGGGCGTCAAATTGACGACCCTGACCAAACAGCAGGCCGATTATATCGGCGTCAGCCAGACCGGTCCCTTTAAGCCGGAACAATACCGCTACTGAGCGAGTATTCCTGATCGATCGGCGGCGCGGACGCTTGCGCCGCCGCCTGGTCGGGTGCAGGCTTCCGCCATGACCGAGGCGGTAGCGGCTCCCCCCTGGATGTGGATCATCGGCGGTGCCGATGGCGCCGGCAAATCGACGCTGGCTGGCGCCTTGTTTCCCGATCTGATGGCCGGCGAGGCCTATGTGGACGCCGATGCCGTCATGATCGCCGCCGCCGGCCACGACGATCCGTCCCGCGCCGGTAAAATCCTCGCCGCCCGCCTATACGCCCGTATCGCCGCCGGCCTACCGTTTGTGGTCGAGCATCCTTTGGATGATGGCCTGATGCTTGAAGCCATCCACGACTGGCACGCTCGCCAAGGTTCCGTCGGCCTGGTCTGGCTGTGGGTCGATTCCGCCACAACGGCGATGGCCCGCGTCCGTGAACGGGCGGCGCGGGACGGCGAAGACCGTGATGATGATGCCGTCCGGCGGCGCTGCGTCCACGTCCGGCGCTGGTTGCATGATTATCTGGATGCCGTCGACGGCTGGTTGATCCTGGATACCGCCGGCGAGCGACCGACTCGGGTCGCCGAGGGGGGACCGGGCCGGGTCCGCAAATTCGACCCCGTGCGCTATCACATCATCGTCGGCGACCGTCGCGATCAGGCGACCACCCGACCGGTGTTCGCCAAGGACTGGTCGGCCGTGGCTGAACGGCGGGCACGGAACGCCATCGCCCGGCGGCGCAAGTTGGAACGGTTTCTCGACGCCGCCCGCTGATCGCATCGCGCGGTCCCAGTCCATTGCCACTTGGGAACGATCACCATCCGGCCTATGATCCCTTCCGTGTCTGAGCAATCGCAAAATATTCTTGAGCGCCTTGGCGCCTCGCAAATTCTGGAACGGCTAGACCAGTGGCCGGCGCTGGGCGTGCTGGCGCTCGGCGCCGCGCTGGTTTTCGTCGTCTTGTTTCCGCTATGGCTGCGCCAGCGAGCGCGGCATCGGGCATCTCAATCCGAGCGCGAGCGTCTAATCGCGCTGGCTCAGCGCGCGCGGGAAATCATCGCTTCGACGCCGGACGGATTGTTCTTATGGGATCATCAGACCGGCGGTATTACCTGTTCGCGTCGGCTCGCCGATATGCTCGACCTTCAAGCCGGTCCGGACGCCCGCTACGACGACATTCGCAAATGTTTCGGCGGTGATGACCTGAAATCGCTGGAGCAAGCGGTGTCGCTGCTGCGCGGGCGCGGCGAAGCTTTCGAAATAATGCTTCGGCGCGAGGATCAGGTCTTGCAAGCCGTCGGCGCGCGCGCCGAAACCCGCGACGGTGACGGGCTGGCCGATGTGGTGTGGGTCCGTGACTTGAGCGCGTTGGCAAAGGAATTAATGCCGCCGACGCCGCGCAATACCTCCGGCCTCGACGATCGACACCTGACGACCCTGCTCGATTCATTGCCGCTGCCGATCTGGATTCGCGATCGTGAGCTCAATCTGGCGTTCGCCAACGTCGCCGCCGAGGCCATGTCGCCGCCCGATCCTAACATCGCCGAAGCCGCTCGCCGCGGCGAAGAAAGCGTCGTCCAGGATCAGCTGTTTTCGGTAACCGAGAACGAGAACGCCGCCGAACGAGAGATGACGGTGACGGAGACCCCTCTCGGCGGCAATGGCGGTAGCGGGACGATCGGCTACGCCGTGCCACGCGGGGTGACCGAGATGCCGGCGACGGGCCCCGTATCGGAAACACCGGATCGCAATCCAGCGGTATTGGCGGCGCTGGAAACCGGTATTTCAGTATTCGATGCTGAACAGCGCCTGCTCATGCACAACCCGGCGTTTGCAACGATCTGGGGCCTCGACCCGGACTGGCTGGAGATTCGGCCGACCCTCGGCGAGCTGCTCGATCGCCTGCGCGAACTGCGCCGGCTGCCCGAAGTCACCGATTTTCAGGCCTTCAAGGCGGCCGCGCTTGAGCGATTTGAAACCTTGACGGACATCGATGAGGGAATGATGCACCTGCCGGATGGCCGCACCCTGCGCCGCCGCATCGCGCCCGATGGGCTGGGCGGGCTGGTCTTCGCCTATGACGACATGTCCGACCGATTTGATCTGGAACGCAACGTCAAATCCCTCGATCGAGTGCAGCGCGCCACCCTGGACAATTTGGGCGAAGGCATTGCGGTCTTTGGCTCGGACGGGCGGCTAACCCTGTGCAACCCCGAATTCCGCTCCATCTGGCGCATTCCGGAAGACGGCTTCGAACCGGAAACCCGGCTCGGCGAGGTTTTGGAACGGATGCGGGATCTGTTGCCGACGGTTGAGGACTGGCCGGCCCGCAAGGAAGCTCTGGCAGCGGCGATATTGTCGCGTAAGCAGCGCCGCGAGCGCCTGGAACGTCCGGACGGTCGCATCATTGATATCGCCCATCTGCCGCTGCCGGACGGTGCCGTGCTGGTCAGTTATCTCGATGTCACCGACAGTGTCCGCGTCGAGGACGCGCTGCGCCAGCGCGCCCGCGCCCTGGCCGAGGCCGACCGCATGAAATCAGCGTTCATCGCCAACGTGTCACACGAAGTACGGACGCCGTTGAACACCATCCAGGGCTTCGCCGACATGCTGAGCGAGGAGTACTTTGGTCCCCTGACGCCGCGTCAGGCCGAATACGCGCGTGGCATCGCCGATACCGCCCGCTCACTGACCGGCGTCGTCGCCGATGTCATCGATCTCGCGACCATTCAGGCCGGCCGCATGGAACTGGCGCGCGACACCGTCGACGTTCACGCGCTGCTGGCCGGCGCGCTCAACCTGTCGCGCGAGCGGGCACGGCGCAAGGATATCAATCTTCATTTCGACTGCGCCCCAAACATCGGCCACTTGGTCGGCGACGAACAGCGGCTCAAGCAGGTGGTGTTCCATTTGCTTGGAAATGCCCTCACGTTCACCCCCGACCGGGGCACCGTGACCCTCGCCGCCGAACGCGCGGCAATCGGTCCAGATGATGGATTCACGATTCGCGTCAGCGATACCGGCCGGGGCATTCCCCAGAATGATCGCGAGCGGGTCGTGGCGCCATTCGAACGTGGCGGGCACGCCGGTGATGACGGAGATGGCGCCGGACTCGGGCTAACCCTGGTGAAGAATTTTATCGAGTTGCATGGCGGCACGATCGAAATCGGCGCCAACGCCGCCCGTGGCACCACTGTCACTTGCCACGTACCCGCCGACGGCCGAAGGCGGCGCGATGGCGTGGAGACGGCGTCCGACGATGAATCAGTCGACGGCGCCGCTGGCGATGATATGCTATCGTCCGCGCGCGCCGGTGAACCGGCCGCGGGGTAAGGTTGCGGAGTTGGTCATGAGCGCCGAAGTCCTGTTGATATTCCTGATCGCGTTTCTGGCTATGGCAATGGTTGGCCGTGCCTCAGGGCGCGTCGATCGCATGCCACGCGAAGACGACAACGCGCATGATCTGACGCCAGCCGCGATGACGGGCCACGGCCGTGCGTTGATGCGGATCAACGAAGCCATTCAAATTTTTCAGGAGAACCTCGAGCCGGCCAAGCTGCGGCGCGGCAACGACACCCACGTGCGTTTTTATCTAGCCTATATTCACGCCTTGGCGCGGACATTCGCCGAGGATGACGGCGTGCCGCTCGACGACATCCTAGCGGCGCCCCTGACCCTTGAAATAATCCGACTGACAGGTCCTGGCGGCGTCGGGGCTGGGAGCAGCGCCGATACGCTAGAACGCATCCTCACAAGCAACGATGGTGCCGCGGGCGCCGAAGCGGGGCGCCTCGACGGAATCGAAGCCTGTGCGCCAGTAGGCCAAGGTCCCTATTTCCAACGGCTTCGCGCCTATTTCGAGGCCTCGGCGACATCCGATCGACGAAGCTAGACCAGCTCCTCCAACGCGGCACAAAACCGTTCAATCTCTTCCTCGGTATTATAGTAGTGAACCGAGGCGCGATTGATGATGTCCAAACCGCGCCGGGACATATCCATCAAGGTGGATGGCGCCGCCGAGGTATGGCAGTTGATGGCCCGTTCGCGAAGGGTCGTCATGAGGTCGCGCGGCGCCAGTTTTCCCGGTCGGAAGCTGACGATTCCGCAGCGTTCACGGCCAAGGTCCAGCACGTCGACACCCGGCAATGATGCCAGATCGCGACGCAGGCGTTCCGCCAGCATCACCACCCGGTCATTGATCGCCTGCTGCCCCCAATCGCTGGCGTAATCCACGGCGACGCCGAGACCGATCTTGTTGGCGACGTTGAATTCCCAGTTTTCGAACCGGCGCGCGCCGGCGGCGATATCGTAATTGTCCGGGCCCGACCACTTCGCGGCATGCAGATCAAGAAACGGCGGCTCCAAGGTTTCGGCGAGGGCGCGACGGACATAGACGAACCCGGTTCCACGCGGCCCTCGCAAATACTTGCGCCCGGTCGCCGTCAGCACGTCACAGCCGATCGCCCGCACGTCGAGCGGCACCTGGCCCGCGGACTGGCAGGCATCGAGAATAAAAGGGATACCGGCGGCGCGCGCCAGCCGGCCGACTTCGGCCGCCGGATTGACCAACCCGCCGTTCGTCGGCACATGAGTGATCGATATCAGTTTCACCCGGTCGTCGATCAGGTTTTCCAGCGCCGCCACATCCATCTCGCCGGTTTCCGTCGATGGCACGGTCACGATCTCGAAGCCGATGCGACGCTGTGTTTGCAGATAGGCGATGTAATTGCTGGCGTACTCCGCCTCGGCGGTCAGCACCCGATCGCCGGCATTCAGCGTTTCGGCGATGGCATAGAACGCCATGTCCCAGCCGACAGTGGCGTTCTCGACCACGGCGACCTCGTCGCGATCACAATTGAGAAAACGCGCCAACGCGTCGTAGGTATGATCGTGTTGCGCCGCCGCCGCATCGGCGGCCTCGTAACCACCAATGCGGGCTTCCAGATCAAGGTGTCGCCGCACCGCGTCGATCACCGGTGCCGGCGTCAAACCGGCGCCCGCATTATTGAAATGCAGAACGTGTGCGCAGCCGGGTGTTTCCGCCCGCGCGCGATCAACATCGATTGTCATGGCGGCAGTTCCTTCGCATTTGGGATTACTTGCATGGCAGCGCCGCATAGAACGCTGACAGCGCCTTGATTTCAACCGTCGACAGTGATGCGGCCTGCGTCGCCATGATGCGGCTGCGACGGCGTACCGTCGACAGGCCGCCCGCGGCTTTGCCGGCCTCGCGAAGGCGGTACAGTTGACGTTCCATGTAGGCGGATTTCTGTCCAGCAAGATTGGGAAGCATTCGGTTGCGGCTGATTCCTCGGTTGCCATGGCAGATGGCGCATCGGGCGATCACCGGCGGCGGAGACGGCGGCAGAGCCCCTGGGTCGATGCGGCAGGAGAGTCCGGCGTAATACGCGGCGACATCGGCGATGTCCTGATCACCGAGATCGATCATGAACGGATCCATCGCCTCGCTCGACCGCGCGGTGTACACGAGCGAGGGATTTTCATCGCGGCGCTTTTGGCGAACATAATCCTCGTCCGCGTCCGTTTCGTTGCGTAATCGCGCGGAAAACCGCATTTCCTGTAGTGTCTTCACCATGTAGCCCGCTTTCTGGCCGGCGATGTTGGGAAACACGTCGGCGGTACCCCTGCCGTCCAAACCGTGGCAAGCGCCGCAGGTTTGCGCCACCTGACGCCCGCGCACGGGATCACCCGGCTCCGAACCGGCCGCAGCCATTGCCGTGACTAAAATCATGAGCGCCAAGCTCAGCGGTGCGATCTTACGATACATCAACCGCTACCCGGCAGGCCCTTGTGGGTCGAATGTTCGAAATGCAGCACCTCGCCGGGCCGGGCGTAGGCGAACGCCCGGTGCGCCGCGAAGGAGGCTTCCGAGAAACCGGTCAGGATGAGTTTTTGCTTGTTGTCATAGGTTGCGATATCGCCGACCGCGAAGATACCCGGCTCGCTGGTTTCCGCCGTATTGGGGGTCACTTGAATGCGGTTGCGATCAAGGTTCAGGCCCCACGCCGCGATTGGTCCGAGGCTTTGCCTCAGACCGAAGAACGCCAGCAAGGCGTCGGCCTCGAGCCGACGCTCGCCGCCATCAAGGTCGTGAACCCGAACGCCGGTCAGCGTCCCGCCCGTGCCATCAAGGCCAGCCAGTTGATAGGGCACCACGAGTTCGATCGCCGATGTCGCGGCCAACGCCCGCAAACGATTGACGGTGGCGGGCGCGGCACGAAATGCGTCGCGTCGATGAACGACGGCGACCGAGGCCGCCACGTCGGCAAGCAACAATGCCCAATCCACCGCCGAATCGCCGCCGCCGGCGATAACCACGCGACGACCGCGAAAGGCAGCGACCTCGCCAACCGCATATTTGACGCCACGGCCCGGTTCCTGGTTCTCGTAGTCCTCAATGCCGTCGAGCGGCGGCCGGTTGGCACCGAAGGCGCCGACCCCACCCGCGATGAAGACCGCCTTGGCTCGCAGCCTCTCACCATCGTCCAACTCCAACTCGAACAGCCCCGACGCGCCACGGGAAAGGCCGTCCACCCGACGGCCGAAATGAAACGTCGGTTGAAATGGCCGCGCCTGCTCCATCAGACTCTCGATCAGTCCACGCCCAGAAACCTCGGGAATCCCGGGAATATCATAGATCGGCTTTTCCGGATAAAGCGCCGCGCACTGGCCGCCGGGCTCAGCCAATACATCGATCACATGGCACCGCAAGCCCAACATGCCGCAAGCGAATACGGTGAACAGGCCGACCGGTCCGGCGCCAACGACGGCGATATCGGTTTCGATCACGGGAACGCTTGAATCGACGGATTCTGACACAGGGGAACTCTCGACCGGGCGGACCATAACGCGGCGCCAAGCATGGCCGGCAGGCGCTACGGGTTCAAGCCTTGTCGCCTTTCACGGGCAGCGATACAAAGTTGCCAATGGAATCCGCCGCCGATGCCGTGATCGCGATCGACCTCGCCGACGAGGTGGCGACCCATGCGCTCGCCACGACGCTAGCGGATGCCGTCGTCGAGGCCACGCCGCCGAATTTGGTGATCGCGCTGTGGGGCGACCTTGGCGTCGGCAAGAGCGTCTTCGCACGCGCCTTTATCAATGCGCTTCCTGGCGAGACGGAGGAAGTACCGAGCCCGACCTTCACCCTGCTGCAAACATATGATCGGGATGATACGCCTGTTCACCACTTCGACCTCTATCGCATCGAGGACGCGGAGGAATGCATCGAACTCGGCATCGAAGATGCGTTCGCCGATGGGATCTCCTTGATCGAATGGCCCGACCGATTGGGCACTCTGCTGCCGCGCGAGCGTCTCGACGTGACTATTTCCCTCGGTAAAGGCGAGACTGATCGACGAGCCACGCTGTCAGGTGCCGGCGGGATGGCCCTGCGCCTAATCGGACGGATCGTCCCCGGATACAAAGATGACTGAGCGCGACGCCCTCCTCTCGACGTTTCTCGACCAGCATGGATGGGGTGCCGCGGAACGGCGACCGCTCGCCGGCGACGCCTCGTTCCGACGCTACGACCGGCTTACTGACCGCACGCGCCGGGCCGTATTGATGGATGCACCGCCGCCGGACGAGGACGTTCGTCCCTTCGTCCGCATCGCCCGCCATCTGCTCGCACTCGACGTCAGCGCACCCCGGATTTTGGCTGAAGACGTGGCAAACGGATTCTTGCTCTTGGAAGATTTCGGCGATCGCACCTTCACCCATGAACTGGCGGCCGGCGGCGACGAAACAGCGCTTTACACCAGTGCCGTCGATGTTCTGATCCACCTGCACGGCCTAACCGCCGAAGAAGTCGTGCCGGACGGCCTGGCTGCCTATGACGCCGACCTGCTATGGCGCGAGGTGTCGCTGCTGATCGATTGGTACCTGCCAGCCGTCAGCGGGACAACCCTCGACACCCAACAGCATCATGCCTTTCGCGATACCTGGGCTGGTCCCTTCAGCCGACTGGCCCCATTGCCGCCAACATTGGTCCTTCGGGACTATCATGTGGACAATCTGATGTGGTTGCCCGAACGCGCCGGCGTCGCCGCTTGCGGTCAGCTCGATTTCCAGGACGCCGTCGCCGGTCCCGCCGCCTACGATCTGATGTCGTTGCTGGAAGATGCCAGACGCGATATCTCGCCGCCGCTCAAGGACGCCATGCTGAAGCGCTATGTCGATGCCTTTCCGGACCTCGACCGCGAGGCCTTCGACGAGGCCTTCGCTATTCTGGCGGCGCAACGTCACGCCAAGGTCATCGGCATCTTCACCCGGCTCTGTCGTCGCGACGGAAAGCCCGAGTACCTGATACACATTCCCCGTGTCTGGCGGCTATTGGAGCAAGCGTTGCATCATCCCGTCCTGGCGCCGGTCGCCGCGTGGCTTGATGACGCATTGCCAGCCAACCGCAGGGTCGTGCCGACGGCCGAGGCCGGGGCGCCGTGACGAACATCGTCCCCAAGCGCGCGATGGTTCTGGCTGCCGGACTGGGCACCCGCATGGGCGCGCTGACAGCCGACCGGCCGAAACCGCTGATTGAAGTTGGCGGCAAACCGCTGATCGATCACATCCTCGACCGTCTGACGGCGGCCGGGGTCGACCGGGCGGTCGTCAATCTGCACTATCTCGGCGAACGCATCCGCGCGCACCTGGCGAACCGCGATGCGCCGACGATCGATTTCAGCAACGAGCCTGAGCGGTTGGAAACCGGTGGCGGTGTCGCCAAGGCGCTTCCGCTGCTCGGTGACGCTCCGTTCTTTGTCATCAATTCGGATGCCTTCTGGCTCGACGGGACCGACGACACGCTGCGGCGCCTTGCATGTGCCTGGGATGACTCGACGATGGATGCGTTGCTGCTGTTGCACGGCGTCGCCAACGCGCACGGCTATGAGGGGCGCGGCGATTTTTTCCGTGATGCGCCTGGCCGGTTGCAGCGACGCGGCGATAAAGCGTCTGCGCCGTGGTTGTTCGCCGGCATCCAGATTCTTCATCCGCGATTATTCGATGGCGCGCCCGAGGGTGCTTTCTCACTCAACCGACTCTATGACCGCGCGCTGGCATCGGAGCGCCTGTTCGGCGTGACGCACGAAGGCGAATGGTTCCACGTGGGAACACCGGAAGGGCTCGATGAAGCCGAGACCTGGTGCGCCGAGAAATCGTGATGGCGAGCTCTGACACCGTCGCGCCAAGCGTCCACAACATTCCCGCCGGCGTCACCTTCGTCGATGCCCTCGCCACCGCCCTGATGGCCGATACCGACGGCGAGCCCGAGCGCCTCGCCGCCATGCGGGTGCTGCTGCCGACGCGCCGCGCCTGTCGCAGTCTGCGCGAAGCCTTTCTCAGGCATTCCGGCGGCCGCGCCCTGTTGTTGCCGCGCATGACGCCGCTTGGCGATGTCGATTCCGAGGACATGCTGTTCGATGCCTGGGGTGCCGGCGGCACTTCGGTGGACGGTCTCGACGGGCTGGGCGCGGACCTCGCCATCCCGCCGGCGATATCCGGTCTGCATCGCCAGGCGCGATTGGCGCGCATGATCATGGCGTTGCCGGGCCGCGCGGCGCACCCGGCACAGGCACTGTCGCTCGCCAGCGCCCTCGCCAACCTCGTCGACCGTGCCCACACGGAAGGTGCCGATCTCGCCGACATTGCCGGCCTGGTCACCGAGGATTACCCGAACCATTGGGGTGTCATCGTCGATTTTTTGAAACTGATCACCGAGAATTGGCCGGCGATCCTGGCCGAGGACGGGGTCATCGATCCGGCCGACCGCCGCAATCGTCTGCTCAACGGGCAAGCGGAGCTATGGCGGACACACCCACCCAGCGGACCCATTATCGCCGCCGGCTCCACCGGCAGCATTCCAGCAACGGCGGCGCTGTTGTCGGTCATTGCCCGCCTGCCGCTGGGTTGCGTCGTGCTGCCCGGGCTTGACCGGGACGCCACCGATGAGGCTTGGGAGGCCTTGGCGCCCTCGCATCCGCAATATGGTCTCGCACGGTTGTTGGAAACACTCGGCGTCGAACGGGCCGAGGTGACGGACTGGCCCGGCGTCGGCGAAACTGGCCCCGCGCCGACGCGCCGCCGCTTGCTGAACGCCGCGCTGGTTCCGCCGGGCGCGGCGGCGCCGCCGGCATTTGAGACGCCGGAGACCTTCAGCCTGTCGGACCTGAACGGTATCACCCGCATCGACTGCGCAACTCCGGACGAGGAAGCAAAGATCATCGCCCTCGCCATGCGGCGCGCCATGGCGACGCCGAGCCGCACGGCGGCGCTGGTCACACCCGACCGCAGTCTTGCCCGCCGGGTGGCGTCGGAACTGGCGCGCTGGGACATCATTGTCGACGACTCCGCCGGCCGGCCGCTCGCCGCCACGCCGCCGGGGGCATTTCTGCGGTTGCTCGCCGATGCCATCGGTGAAGCACTGGCCCCGGTGCCGCTGTTGGCATTGTTGAAGCATCCGTTTGCCGCCGCTGGCACGGCCCCAGGCGTATTTCGGCGCCATGTGCGGAGTTTGGAACGACTCACCCTGCGTGGCCCGCGCCCGGCGCCCGGTCTCCAGGGTCTGCGCGATGCACTGACGGAATTAGAAAAAAATCGCGAAAGTAACGAACCGGAACTTCGGGCCGTTCTCGATCGCCTCGACGACATCCTGACCCCGCTGTTGGAACAGTTCCGGGCACCGGCGCTGAATTCCCGCGTGCTACTGGCCGCCCACGTAAGCGTCGCCGAAGCGCTGGCGGCAAGCGATGACGAATCTGGCGCCACGCGGTTGTGGGCGGGTGAAGCCGGCGAGGTGGCGGCGGCCTTTATCCACGAACTCGACGAGGCATTGGTCGCGCTGCCGCCGGTGGCGCCGGGCGACTGGCCGGCGATGTTCGATACCCTGCTCGGCGGCGCCGTTGTGCGTCCGCGCCACGGCGCACACCCGCGTCTCCATGTCTGGGGCCTGCTGGAAGCGCGACTGCAGGCGGCGGACCTGGTCATCCTCGGTGGACTCAACGAGGACACCTGGCCGGCCGAGGTGGAAAGCAATCCGTGGATGAGCCGGCCGATGATGCGCACCCTCGGGCTGGAGATGCCGGAACGGCGCATCGGCCTCGCCGCGCACGATTTTATCCAAGCGGCGTCGGCGCCGACGGTCATCCTGACCCGCGCCGAACGCATCGCCGGTACGCCGACGCGGCCGTCACGGTGGCTGTTGCGGCTCGATAATCTCTTGACCCGTCTCGGCCTCGACGGCGCCCTGGCGGCGAGGAATCCCTGGCGCGCCTGGGCGGCGGCGCTCGACCACGTCGACGATACCCGCCGGGTCGGTGTGCCGGCGCCGAGGCCGCCAGCGACGGCGCGGCCCACGGAACTGCCGGTGACCAGCATTGAGACCTGGATTCGCGACCCCTATGCGCTCTATGCCCAACGCATTCTCGAATTGCGTCCGCTCGACGAGCTGGACGCCGCGCCCGACGCCGCTGATCGTGGCAACCTGGTACACGAGGCATTGGAACATTTCATCCTCGCACACCCAGACGGCGACCTCCCCGATGATGCCGAGCGCCGTCTGCTTGAGATCGGTGGACGGGTCTTCGACGAACATCTGGCGCGGCCCGGCGTGCGTGCCTTCTGGTGGCCGCGTTTTCGCCGCATCGCCCGCTGGTTCGTCGATTGGGAACGCAAACGCCGCGTCGCCGGCTACCGCACCCTGCTGACCGAGGCCAAGGGCACGATGCCGATTGAGATTCCCGGCGTTCCCTTCACCCTGACCGCCAAGCCCGACCGCATCGATATCGGCCCGACCGGCCTCGCCGTCGTCGATTACAAGACCGGCATGCCGCCATCCCTGAAGCAGGTGAAATCCCTGCTGTCGCCGCAGTTATCGCTGGAGGCGGCGATGGCCATGGCCGGTGCGTTTCCGGGCGTTGACGCGGACAAGGTGACGCAACTGCTGTACGTCCACCTGTCCGGCGGCCGCGACCCCGGCAGCGCCAAGCCGCTGAACGTCGACATCGACACCGTGGCGGCGGAAGCCATGGCACGGCTGCGCGGCATGGTCGCCGGTTATGCCGATGCCGCCACGCCCTATCGATCGCGCCGCTCGCCGCAGTTCAAATACCGCTTCGATGACTACGGCCACCTGGCGCGGGTCAAGGAATGGCTAATCGCCGAGGAGGACGGCGAATGACGCCGGCCGCGCCCACCAAGGCCCCGACCAGGACCATGATGCGCACTGGGCCGCAGCACACGGCGGCCAGCCCCGATCTCTCGTCGTGGGTGTCGGCCAACGCCGGCACCGGCAAGACCGGGGTCCTGGTCGATCGCATCGCCCGGCTGCTGCTTGATGGCGCGGCGCCGGAGCGCATTCTCTGCCTGACCTTCACCAAGGCGGCGGCGGCGGAGATGGCCAACCGGCTGACCAACAGCCTTGGCGCCTGGGCGGCGGCCGATGACGCGACGCTGCGTGATGCCATCACCGAACTGCTACAGCGGCCGCCCGATGACGAGGAACTGGAGCGCGCCCGCCATTTGTTCGCGCGCGTGCTGGAAGCCCCCGAGGGCCTGCGAATCCGCACCATCCATTCGTTTTGCGAGTCCCTGCTCGGACGTTTTCCGCTGGAGGCCGGCGTGCACCCGGATTTTCGTGTCGTCGATGAGCGGACGGCGCTGGAGTTGCGCACCGAGGCGCGTGACCGCGTCCTCGCTGACGCCCACACGGCGCGCGGTTCGGCGCTGGCCGAGGCCATGGACCGGCTGGCCGGGTTGGTCAACGAGGACAAGTTCGACCAGCTGCTGCGCGACCTGGATGGTGATCGCGAGCGATTCACGGCGCTGCTTGAGCGCGTCGGTGGTATCGACGGGCTGGCCGGCGCGGCGGCGCGGACCCTCGGTATCGAGGCGGAAACGACGCCGGACGCGGTGCTCGCCGCCGCCGTCACCGACGACGCCCTCGCCGCGCCGGACCTGCGCCGCCTTTCCCGCGCCTGGGCCGAGGGCGCCAAGACCAACCAGGATGGCGGCCGGACGCTTGACGCCTGGCTCGATGGTTCGACGGAACAACGGGCCGCCAATTTCACCACCGTATTCGTGCCGTTGTTCCTCACCGGCGAGGGCAAGCCGCGAGCGGAATCACAGCTGGTCAGCAAGGGGGCGCGGGAAGCCGACCCGGCTGCCGTCGATATCGCGCTAACCGCGCAGCAGACCATCCTCGCCACCCTGGGCCGGCTCGGCGCCGTCCAGGTGGTGGCGGCGACGGCGGCGCTGGCACGCATCGGCGCCGCCATGCTGGACGCCTACGATGCCCTCAAGCAACGCCGCGCGGTGTTGGACTACGAAGACCTGATCGCCGGGGCGCGCGGCTTGCTGGCCGACGAGCGGGGCGTTTCCTGGGTCCACTACAAGCTCGACGGCGGCATTGAGCACGTGCTGGTCGACGAGGCGCAGGACACCAGCCCCGCCCAATGGACGGTGGCCGAAGCCCTGACCACCGATTTCTTCTCCGGCCAGAGTCGCCACGAGGAATTCAGCGACAAGCCACGAACCGTCTTCGCGGTCGGCGACGAGAAACAATCCATCTACAGCTTCCAGGGCGCCGATCCCGAACAGCTGGCGATCATGGGCCGGCGCTTCAGGAAACGGGTCGAGGACGCCGGGCTGGCGTGGCGCTCGGTGGAGCTGGAGAAATCGTTCCGCTCGGTGCCCGCCGTTCTGCGGGTCGTCAATCATTTGTGCCAGGATCCGGCGGCGGCGGACGGTTTGTCGTTTTCCGACAAGCCCATCGTGCATCATTGGGACCGCGACGGCCACGCCGGGTTGGTTGAACTGTGGCCAACCATCAAGCCGGAGACGGTCGACGAGCAGGATCCCTACACACCGCTCGACGTGGTGTCGCCGGCCAGTCCCCGGGCGCGCCTCGCCGAACGCATCGCCGAGATGATCCGGGGCTGGATCGACGGCGGCGCGGTGCTCGAATCAACCGGCCTGCCGATCCGCCCCGGCGACATCATGATATTACTGCGCACCCGAGGCGCCTTCGCCGACGCCATGGTGCGGGCGCTGAAGGCGCGCGGCGTCGACGTCGCCGGGCGTGACCGCATGGTGCTCAAGGACCATCTGGCGGTGATGGACCTGGTGGCGCTCGGCCGGCTGGCGCTGTTGCCGGAGGACGACTTGAACACGGCGACGGTGCTCAAGGGGCCGTTCGCCGACCTGGATGAAGACCAGCTGTTCACCCTCTGCCACGGGCGTCCGGGCACGGTCTGGCAATCGCTTATCGACCACCGCCACACGGCCCCGGATTTCGACCGCGTCCACGACCGCCTTTCGGCCATTCGCCGCCGCGCCGATTTCGCGCCGCCGTTCGAATTCTACGCCCGCCTGCTCGGCCCGGAAGGCGGCCGGCGCGACATCCTGGCGCATTTGGGCGAGGAGGCGGCGGAGCCGATCGAGGAGTTCCTTGCCCTCGCCCTCGAATATGAACGCGAACACGTGCCGTCGCTCGAAGGTTTCCTGCACTGGCTGGAAACCGGCGCCGTCGAGGTCAAGCGCGACCTGGAACTGGAACGCGACGAGATCCGCGTGCTCACCGTGCACGGCGCCAAGGGACTCGAGGCGCCGATCGTGTTCTTGCCCGATACCTGCTCCCTGCCGGCCCCTCAGCACGACCCGGACCTGCTGTGGACCGACAACGACGGCGCGCTGCTGTGGCCGGTGGTCAAGGCCAACGACGACGCCACCTGCACCGCCATCCGCGAATCCGCCCGCGCCGACATCGAGCGCGAATACCGCCGCCTGCTCTACGTCGCCATGACCCGCGCCCGCGACCGCCTCTACGTCGCCGGATTCGAGGGCGACAGGCCGCCCCGGGAAGGCTGCTGGCACGACCTGGTGGAGCGCGCCATGCTCGACCTGGGCGAGGCCATCGAGACACCCGACGGCACCCTGTGGCGCCTCGCCGAGCCGCAGACCGCGCCGGTCGCCGAACAGGCGCCGGAACTGCCGCTGCCGGCCGGCGTCGTCGGCGTGCCGGACTGGGCGCTGCGGTCGCCCGACGCCGAGCCGGAGC
>JAYOFM010000011.1:0-43228 GCA_038117225.1 Rhodospirillales bacterium | reverse complement strand
CCGCGACCGCCGCCTTGACGGTGTCGAAGACCGGTCGTTCCAAATGGTCGGCACCGCCCCGGCCCGGCGTGACGCCGGCAACCACGTTGGTGCCATGGGCTATCATTTCGCCCGCATGGAAAGTGCCGGTCTTGCCGGTGAAGCCCTGGACCAGGACCGGTGTGGTTTCGTCCAATAGGATGGCCATGGCGGGTGCTCCCGATTTATGCGGATTTAGCGATCGACGGGCGCGCCTTGACGGCGGCGTCCGCGGCTTCGGCCAGTGTGGTGGCGACGATCAATGACAGGTTGCTGTCTTCCAAAATCCGCCTGCCGGCCTCGACGTTGGTGCCTTCCAGCCGGACCACCAGCGGCACCGTCGGCGCCAACTGTTCGATCGCTTGAACGATGCCGTTGGCGACCCAGTCACAGCGGTTGATGCCGGCAAAAATGTTGACCAGGACCGTATCGACGCGGTCGTCGGCGAGCACCACCTTGAATGCCTTGACGATTCGTTCCGGTGAGGCACCGCCGCCGACGTCGAGAAAATTGGCGGCGCGCCCGCCCGCCAGTTCGATCATGTCCATGGTCGCCATGGCCAGGCCGGCACCGTTTATGATGCAGCCGATCTCACCGTCCAGGCCGACGTAATTGAGGCCGCGATCGCGGGCATAGGTCTCGCGCGGGTCTTCCTGAGATTTGTCGCGCAGTTCGGCGATTTCCGGGCGGCGAAACAGCGCGTTGTCATCGAAGCTCATCTTGGCGTCGAGAGCGACCAGCGCGCCGTCGCTGGTCACCGCAAGCGGGTTAATTTCAACCATGGTCGCGTCAAGGTCGCGGAAGGCGCGATAACAGCCGAGCAGCGTCCGCGTCAGGGCGGCAAGCTGGCTCGCCTCCATACCCAATCCGGCCCAGATTTCGCGCGCCTGAAACGGCTGCATTCCAACCGCCGGCTCGACGACGACGCGGACCAGGGTTTCCGGGTGGTGTTGGGATATTTCCTCGATCTCCATGCCGCCGGCCGGCGAGGCGATGATCATGACCCGCTCGGTACGGCGGTCGAGGACCAGGCCGAGGTAGAATTCCCGTTCGATGTTAAGCGCTTCCTCGACATAGAGCCGATAGACCGGTTTGCCAGTGTCGCCGGTCTGCGGCGTGACAACCCGTGACCCGAGCAGATCATCAGCGGCGCGCCAGATATCATCGTCGTTACCGCACAGACGCACGGCGCCCGCCTTGCCACGCCCGCCGGCGTGTACCTGGGCCTTGACGGCCCAGCGATCACCACCGATTTGACGCGCCCGGTAGGTCGCCTGTTCGGGGCTGTAGGCGAGCCCGCCGGCCGGCACGGCGACGCCGAAGCGGGCCAGGACTTCCTTAGATTGATATTCGTGGATGTCCATCATTCACCTTCCGAAATGGGCGAGACAGACGGCGGCGATCCGTAACGCGGGGGTGCCGACTGTCGGCCTCAAGGGTGGAAATATATGGCGCCGATATCGAAACGATCGGTATTCAGCGCGGCTAGGCGCGTCATTCACCCAGCGCCGTATACCGTACGTTCGACGAATTCCATGGCGCGCTGAAAGGCCTGGGGGTGGTTGGGATCCGGCCATGTGCCGTCTCGCGGCATCGCCAAAACGGTCGCGGTCCCCGTGCCACCGATCGATCCGGCTGCGTCGGTGTCGGCGGTAATGGTTGAAACCGGAAGCGTATTGGCCACGGATGTGATGATGGTCATGGGTTCGCTGGTCCCTCGTGTTGGTCGAATTTCTTGGACCATCATCGAACACCCGTCGCGGATGTGGCAGAACACCTGTCCGGGCGGAAATGGAACTCGCATGATCAGGGGGCGGACTGCTCCAATGGCGACGAATTTCCACCCAACCGGGTAGCATGGCGGCGTGGCTGATCCAGCATCGTAACGAGCACGCCGTTAAACGACGACTTGCGACGACCATTGTAGGTAGTGCGGGACCAAAGACTCCAACGGTTCGCGGCGAAACTTCCGCAAAGCCCGGAAACGCCCGGAAATATTATATTTTTAGGGCGTGACGGCGACCAGGACCAGACCCAGGTCCTTTTCCAACGCCTTCACCTGGGCCATTTGATCTTCGTTCAAATTCGCCGGTTCCAGGTTGTGGGCATTGAAGGCGAGCAGCGCGTGGCCCAGTTCTTTCTCCACCGACTGAATTTCGTCGAGGGCGCCGTCGTCGATTTCACGGGAGAGGCTGTAGAGCATGAGAACATCCCTTTGTCCGATAATGAGACGAAGGGAAGTGTAGCATAATTTCTGCGGCTGTTAGCTTCGTTTCCAGATCGTGCCTTGCGCCGAGTCTTCGAGCACGATGCCGGCGGCGGCGAGTTCGTCGCGGACACGGTCGGCGGTGGCGAAATCCTTGGCGGCGCGGGCCTCGTTGCGTTGTTGAATCATCGCCTCGATGGCTGTGTCACTCGGGCCGTCGCTGCTGTCGCCGGCGCCCGGCGGCTGCCACTTGAACCAAGCCTCGGGATCGTCGCCGAGCAGACCGAGTGGCGCGGCGGCGGCGAGCAGGGCACCCTTGGCCGCTGATTTCGTTACGGCATCCGAAGCCTTGTTGAGCGCCGATGCGAGGGTATGCAGATGCGCCAGCGCTTGCGGCGTATTGAGATCGTCGCCGAGCGCATTGATGACGGCCGGTGCCGGTTCGGGCGTGGGCGACTCAATGTTGGCGACGCCGCGCAACGCCGTATAGAAGCTGTCGAGTTCCCGCTTCGCCTCACTGATGCCGGCCTTGGTGAAATCAAGGGGTTGTCGGTAGTGGGTCTTCAGCAGCACCAGACGAATGGCCTCGCCGGGGAATTCATCAAGCAGTTCGTGCACGGTGTAGAAGTTGCCAAGGGATTTCGACATCTTCTCGCCCTCTGCCATCAGATAGCCGTTGTGCATCCAGTATTTGGCGAACAGGTCCGAGCCGTGCGCGCAGCGGCTCTGCGCAATTTCGTTTTCGTGGTGCGGGAAGATCAGATCCTGGCCGCCGGCGTGGATGTCGAACACCTCGCCGAGATACTTGGCGCTCATGGCCGAGCACTCGATATGCCACCCCGGCCGGCCGCGGCCCCATGGGCTGTCCCAACCGGGATCGTCGTCGGCCGACGGTTTCCACAACACGAAGTCAGCCGGGTCCTTCTTGTAGGGCGCCACGTCGACGCGGGCGCCGGCGATCAGTTCGTCGCGGCTGTGGCGCGATAGCTGGCCGTAATCGGCCATCGACGGCACGTTGAACATGACGTGGCCCTCGGCTTCGTAGGCGTTGCCCTTGTCCAACAGGATTTCGATCATGGCGATCATTTCCGGCACGTGGTCGGTGGCGCGCGGCTCGATATCCGGCGGCAAGGCCCCGAGCGCCGCCATGTCGGCGCGAAATACGGCCGCCGTGCCCTCCGTGAGGTCGCGGATATCGCGGCCGGTATCGCGGGCGCGGGCGTTGATCTTGTCATCCACGTCGGTGATGTTGCGGACATAGGTGACGCGCGGATATAGCCGCCGTAGCAGCCGCGCCAACACATCGAACACGACGACTGGCCGGGCATTGCCGATGTGCGCCAGATCGTAGACCGTTGGGCCGCAGACATAGAGCCGCACATGATCGGGGTCGAGCGGTTCGAACACCTGCTTGGCGCGACTGAGCGTGTTGTGGATGCTGAGTGACATCGGACCTTCCTTGCAAGGTCCCTTTTTATAGGCTCCGTGTGTCCAATGCCAGAACCCGCATCGCTGCCGCGACCATTAGGGTCAAATCTGATCGGTGAAGCCGTTGGTGATCGGATAGCGGCGGTCGCGGCCGAAGGCGCGGGCGGTGATCTTGACCCCGGGTGGCGCCTGGCGGCGCTTGTATTCGGCCCGGTCGAGCATGCGCCAGATGCGCCGCACCGTGGCCTCGTCGTGGCCGCTTGCGACGATGTCAGCGATGGAGCGTTCGTCCTCGATCAGGAATTGCAGGATGGCGTCCAGTTCGTCATAGGGCGGCAGCGTGTCCTGGTCGGTCTGATCCGGTTTCAGTTCCGCCGACGGCGGCTTGGTGATGATGCGTTCGGGGATGATCCGGCCGGCCGGGCCCAAGGCACCCGCGGGATGGATTTGATTGCGCCAGCGCGACACGTCGAACACGGTCGTCTTGTAGACGTCCTTCAGCACTGAGAAGCCGCCGCACATATCGCCATAGAGCGTCGCGTAGCCGACCGACATTTCCGATTTGTTGCCGGTAGTCAGCACCATGGATCCGAGCTTGTTGGAAATCGCCATCAGGGTCAGGCCGCGGGCGCGTGCCTGGATGTTTTCTTCCGTGGCATCGGCGGCGCGGCCGTCGAACAGGGGGGCAAGCATGCCCTCGAACGCATGCATGGCCGGTCCAATGGCGATGTTGTCGAGGCGGATGCCGAGCATCTCGGCACAGGCGGCGGCGTCTTCCAGGCTTTCGGCGGAGGTATAGGGCGACGGCATCATCACCGCGTGCACCCGGTCCGGCCCCAGCGCATCGACGGCGACGGCGGCGGATAGCGCCGAATCGATGCCGCCCGAAAGGCCAATGACGACTCCGGGAAAACGGCTCTTGTTGACGTAGTCGCGCAGGCCCAGAGTCATGGCGCCATAGATGTTCTCGGCCCGATCAAGGGTCGGCGACACCTCGGCGTCGTCGCAAGTCCAGCGGTCACCGGCGCGACGCCAGTGGGTCAGCGTCATCGCTTCGCGCAGGAACGGCTGGCGGACGCGCAGGGTATAGGTCTCGTCGATGACGAACGAACCGCCGTCGAACACCAGTTCGTCCTGGCCGCCGACCAAATTGACGTAAATGAAGGGCAGGCCGCATTCACCGATCCGGGCGACGGCGAGATTGAGCCGCTGGTCGGCCTTGTCGGCCTCGAACGGCGAGCCGTTGATGACGATCATGATTTCCGCCGCCGATTCAGACAGGCATTCGGCGACGTCCTCGGTCCACATATCCTCGCACACCATGACGCCCAGGCGGACGCCGCGGAACGGCATCGGTCCCGGCATTGGCCCGGCCTGAAACACGCGTTTCTCATCAAACACGCCGTAATTCGGTAGCATGTGTTTCAACCGCGTCTGCGCGATGGCGCCCGCGTCGAGCAGCAGCGCCGCATTGTGCAGTCCGCCGTCGGGGCCGCGCCAGGGGGCGCCGGTCAGGATCGCCGGCCCGCCATCGGCGGTCTCGCCGGCCAGCGTCTCGACGGCATCCTTAATGGCGTCCTGGAAGGCCGGCTTGAGAACCAGGTCTTCCGGTGGATATCCCGACAAGGCGAGTTCGCCGGTGACCACTAGGTCGGCGCCGAGCGCCGCCGCCTCGGTCCGCGCCTGTCGCAGCAGTTGCAGATTGCCATCGACATCGCCGACGGTCGGATTGATCTGTGCGAGGGCGATGGCAAGTTGATCAGTCACGGCGGTCCTCGGAATGCGGCATGGGTCGATTGCGGGCGACCTTGGCGCCCGGTTTCCAGGCTGTCAACGACGCGGTTGCCGTGGTGCTTTCAGGGTATGGCATTCGAACCGCCGCGCCCTTATCATCAAGCCACCATGGCGAAACCTGGCGACAACACGGAAGTGATGATGTTCGGCGAACCGGCGTCGAAAGCGCCGAAGATTCAACGCGCCGAAATCATCACCCGCGACGCCGACGGCAAGATGCGCGTCGGCAAGGGCGGCGTCGTGCGGGAGCCGGTGGAACCCGTGCAACCGCGGCCGCAACGGGACACGCCGGCCCCCACCTTGTAGCCCGCATCAACCACGTCCGAGTCCGACAACAAGCCGGCAATACCGGATTGGCTGGCGGAACCACCGAAAAAGACGCAACAGCCAGCCGCCGATTGGCAGGAAGACCCGAAGGGAAAAACGCGCGCCGAGCGGGAATAGCAGGACGATCCCAAGGGCAACAAGCGCCCCGAGCGGGAATGGCAGGAAGACCCGAAAGACAACAGCCGCGCCGAGCGGAATTGGCAGGAAACGCCGCCTCCGGCCAAGAGAGCGATTCCGACGGAACCAGTTACCGCGCCCGTCGCGGCGCCCCAGGCGACCCCGAAGCCGGCGCCAAAGCCCGCCCCGAAGGTGGCGGCGCCCAAACCCGCCGCCAAGAAGGCCGCCGCCAAGCCGTCGGGGCCGCGCGCCATGACCAATCCGCGTCAGCAGTCGAAGGCGATCGCCGAAACCGTCGTCGGATCCTTCGTCGAAAGGTTGAAGGCCGAGGCGATGCGCAACGGCGGACATTTGTCGGTCGCGGATATCGATTCCATGCAGGCCGAATTCGATTAGCAGGCGGCGGCGTTGCAAACCGTGTTCGAGCAATCCTTCGAGGTCTATGTGAAGGCGCGTGAACGGGCGTCGTGGGATCAGGCACGCCATTTCCCGTTCGACCGGCTGATCGTCAAGAAGTTCTCCCATCTGTTCAAGGCGGCGCCGGGACCGACGACGGTGTCGCGGCGCATGCTGCCGGGTTTCTTCATGGCCATCAGCATGATGCTCGGTCCCGACGTGGTCGAGAGCTACCAGGAGCGTTGCCGCATGATCGTCGAGCGCATCCGCGACGGCCAAGAGGATTTCGACTGGGAAGATGTCTATGCGGCCGAGGAAACCGGCTTGGTGACCATCGACGCCCAGGTCACCGTGGTCCAACATTTCGAGGATTTCGCCAAGCGCGCCGAATGGTTCATCAATCTGGTCAACGGCCATTTGTCGCCGCCCGGTGATAGCAGCGACGAGGCTGCCCTCAACTGGGAAATGACCGAGGCCGGATTTCAACGCTTCCTCGACGCGCTGCTCAAGGACCTGCGAGATGCCGTCACCGATGACGCCGGGCGCAAGAAGGTCGCCAAGCGCCATGGCGCCGCCGCCGTCGAACGGGTTATTGCGGTGTTGCGGGCGCTCGACGCCTACGCCTGACGTCAAGACACGAGAGCACATTCTATCGTGGTCCATCGATATCGTTTCGATATCGTGATGATCGTCACTTATTCGTTAACCTTTTTGCGCCATGATATTGTCGAATCGGAGGCCCGATTCGCGCCGCTGCACTTTGGCGCCATCGTCCGCTAGAAAGCTGGATAAGATTATGAAAACAAATAAGAAAATTTTTCACGGGAAGAAAAACGCCGAGACTCAGTCGACCGTGGGCCGCGGCATGCCCGAATCGGAAGTGCATTTTCGCTCGATCTACATCCCGCCGGCCAACCTTCCGGTCGCCGCCTTGCGCAATGTTCTGGCGACCTGGGTCGCGGCGCGCGGCGAGCGCACGGCACCGTGCCGCAAGGATATGGCGTTGTTCGATTTCCCGCCCGAGGTGGTGGCGATGATCGCGCTGGTCGACTTCGGCCGTCAGCGCAACGCTATCCGCTACAGCTACTTCGGCACCGGCCTGCAGGAAATTCATGGCGCCGATTTCACCGGTGGATACCCCGCCGACGTGGAACCGCCCTCTCTCGGCGCCAGCGCGCACCTCGGCTATATGCGCCTGCTCGGCGAACGCGCGCCCAACTGCGAGGTCAAGGAGTTCACCGACGGCTGGGGCGCGGTCGGCCGCGAAATCGTGCTGCGGCTGCCGTTGTTCGCCGACGATGACGACGGCCAGGGCGGCGCCGCCGCCGGCCACGGCCGCATCGCCCACGGCCTCGGCGCCAGCTACTACGAACTCGCCAATCCGGGACAGCCTCTGGCGTTCTTCTTCGACGAAGTGTTCGCGAAGATTCGTTACTGACGCAGCCCAGTCGGGGAAGGCAACGGGGCAGGGTGCGAATCTCCGATTCGCGCCCCGGGCGGATCGGGCGTGACGGCGTGTGGCCAATCAGCCGTTCCAGGTACAACCGACAGCGAAACCGGTTGCCACCCGCGCGGGTATGCCCACCTTTTCGGGCTCTTTTGGACTTTACCGAACAATTTTGACCACGTTCGACGCGGTTACAGGCCACTTGAAACAGCTGATCCCATTGATATTACACGAAACATTCCGGTTTCGGCGTGAAATGTGGACATTTGTGGACAAAAGGCCTGTTCACTGCGCTCGTTTGTCGCCCTCGGCGCGAAAGCAACAATTCACCGGCAACCAACCAAAAACCAGCGCCGGCCGGTCGAAAATCCTAATTCACGATGTCAAACAGCACATGCCCGCTGCCATCCGGGGCGCGAACGACCGGCCTCGGCGCTGCCGCCGATGTCGTGACCTTATCGGGATATGGTCGTGTCGGGGGGCTGGCGCAAGGGGAACTGTATTATTTGCAGACGAATATGGTGCATATGCAAAGTGTGGAACACGGAGACCGCCGAGGCGCTACGGAGATCACCAAGAAGAGAAGGAGAGGAGCCGTCCGCGCGCAACGTGCTCCGTTTTCCTTCGCGCGTTTCGCGGGTTCTCTGTGTTCTATGAGTGAATCATTCAAAGGCCCGCCAGGGCCTTCCCGCCTTGGGTTGATCAGGACTTACGAAAGGATGGGGCCTGAAACTTTCTTAGTGAAATCCGTTAAGAAAGGATACGCTGGCGGCGGTCGTACGCATTCGTTGGATGTGGGGCGCTTTCCTGGCTCCGGCGCCAACGTCAGGGGGCGGCTTGATCGCCGGCGGCCGTCGGTTCGCGCGGGATGGGCTCCGTCCCTTCGTTGAGGATTTGCAGGTAACGTGAATAGACGTAAAAACGATCGCGTCGCCGGCCCGTGACTTCGTTGATGATTCCCAACCGCGTCAAGTGCTCCACGGATTTGGCGATCGTCGGTGATGATAGGCCAAGATCGGTCGCCGCCGCCGGAATGGACAGGTAAAGCCGATCCTTCAGGAAATCATGCACCCGCAAGGCCGAGGACGCGGCCCGGCCGAGGGTGCTTATCTGTTCACGGTCGTCGCGGAACAGATCGATGATGCGGGTCGCCGCGTCCGTCGCCTGGTCGGCGGTCTGGGCGACGCCGGCGAGGAAGAAATCCAACCATGTCTCCCACGTGCCGCGTTCGCGAACCAGTTGCAGGAGGTCGTAGTAGGCCACGCGATGGCTCTTCAGATAGAGGCTGAGGTAAAGCATCGGCTCGCGAAGAGCGCCTTCCGCACACAACAGAAACGTGATCAGCAACCGTCCCAACCGACCGTTGCCATCAAGGAACGGATGGATGGATTCGAATTGCAGATGGGCGAGTGCCGCCTTGACCAGAACCGGAAGTTCTACCGTTTCGTCATGCAGAAAAGTTTCGAGGTCGCCCATCAATGCCATCACGTGTTCGGATGGCGGCGGGACATAGGTGGCATTTCCTGGCCGTGTTCCGCCGACCCAATTCTGGGAACGTCGAAATTCACCGGGCAGTTTGTCGGCGCCACGCCCGCCCCGTAACAGGATTCCGTGGATATCCCGCATGAGCCGGAGAGAGATCGGGAACCCGTTGCGCATGCGTTCGAGGCCATGGTCCATGGCCGCCACGTAGTTGGAAACTTCCTGCACGTCATCGAGCGGCACACCCGGGGCATGTTCACTCTCGAAAAGCAGGAGGTCGGACAACGACGACTGTGTTCCCTCGATCTGCGAAGACAGAATGGCTTCTTTGCGAACGTACAGATAGATGAACAGGTTGGGATCGGGGAGAAGCGTGGTGATGCCGTCGAGCCGCCCGAGGGCCTGGGTTGCGCGGTCGATCGCTGGATACAGTGGTCCTAGGTCGAGCGGGGGGCAGGCGGTAGGGGAGGTGGAATGAAGGCGCGACATCGTTCGCCCGCGACCGTCGACGTGATGTAGGTGCCGATACGGGATTTGTTCTTGGCCATGGCACGAAATCCTCCGCCGGGCGTCACCCGTTACGTAAGGAACCTTTATTAACCAAATTCGCTACGAAAGGATAGGGCCTAAACCTTTCTTAGCGAAATCCGGTAAGAAAGGATACGCTGGTGGCGGGAAACCTCCCGTTCGCCCTATTTCCGAATAAGAAACTCCCGTCCGGTCTTGACCAGCGGTTTGCCGTTGTAGGCGACGATGTCGGCGGTGGCGTAGGTTTCACGCCATTTGTCGGGCAGGTATGAACCGGTGCCGACGACGTCGATGGGGGCGCCGGCGTCGGCCATGACGCGGCATTTCTCGAACCCGAAACCGGAGGAACAGACGATCTTCACGGCGTCGAAGCCGGCCTGGTCGAGATGTTCGCGCATATGGAAGATGGCGGCGGCGGACACGCCGGTGCCGGTCAGGTGGTGCAGTTCGGCATCATTGCGGTAGCGGCGGATGACCTCGGGCGCGTGGCGCTCCAACACGGCGTAGGATTGCTGCGGGTCCAGGCCCTCGATATAGCGTCCGCCATGGGTATCCAGGCGCACCGAAATCATGCCCGAGGTGGCCATTTCCGGAAAGCGGCGGCAGACGGTCAGGGTGTCGGTGATTTCCTGGCCGAAGAAGTCGGGCAGCACGGTGATCGGCTGATCGGGGAAGGTGTCGACGTACATTTCCGCCGCCTTCAACGTCGACCCGGCATAGCCGATGAAGGCGTGCGGCATGGTCCCCATGCCGTCCTCGCGGCCGAAGAAGTGGGCGGTCGCCCGGGTGGCGTTCCCGACGAAGCCCTTGGCGCCGACCTGGGCTTTCGCCGCGTCCGATCCGACGGCGGCGGCGTAGGCCATCATTTCCGTCATTTCCAAGCCGGCGCAGTGGCGCGCGTCCATGGCCATGAAGGCGGTATTCGGCAATTCGACGCACATGGAAAAGGCATTGTTGGCGGCGACGCAGGCGGCGCCCAGCTTCTGCAGATAGAGGGTCTCCAGATCGACCAGATGATAGAGCGAGCCGGTAATATAGAGCAGCGGCTCGCCGGCACCGACCCACTGGCCCTCGTCGAAATTCGTCGTAATGTCGAACGCTACACCCCGTTCGTCGGCGATCCGCCGCAGCCAGTCCAGCATCAGTTTTGGCGCGAATACCACCGGCCGGCGCATGAACACGGCATAGGTGACCTCGACATCGCCGAAGCGGCCGATGGCTTCCTTGGTTCTCAGGAAATAGTGATCAGACCATCGCGCGACGTCGTCGGCGCTTGGCACGACGGCGGCGATGGTCGATGCCGCGACGCCGTCGGTTGGCGCGGCTTTCGACTTGGCGTCGCTCTTGAGCACCATGACGGGGTCTCCGGGGCGCCGGGTCAGGAAGCGACGGCCGCCCGTTTTTCCTGACGCCCCTGTTTCAGCGTTTCCGCCAGCAGGAACGCCAATTCCAGCGCCTGCTGCGCGTTCAGCCGGGGATCACAGTGGGTATGATAGCGCGCCGACAGGTCGTCGTCGGTAATATCGAAGGCGCCGCCGGTACATTCGGTGACGTTCTGGCCGGTCATCTCGAAATGCACGCCGCCGGCATGGGTGCCCTCGGCGGCGTGGACGTCGAAGAAGCCGCGGACCTCGGCGAGGATGCGATCGACGGGCCGCGTCTTGTAGCCGGTGGCGCTGGTGATGGTGTTGCCGTGCATGGGATCGCAGATCCACACCACGTTGCGGCCTTCCGCCGCCACCCGGCGCACCAACCGGGGCAGGCCGTCGTTGACCTTGTCGGCGCCGAAGCGCGAAATCAGGGTCAGCCGGCCGGATTCGTTCAGCGGATTGAGGATATCGATGAGCCGGATCAGTTCGTCCGGCTCCAGCGACGGACCGCACTTCATGCCGATGGGATTGCCGACGCCGCGCAGGAATTCCACGTGCGCGTGGTCCGGCTGACGGGTGCGGTCACCGATCCACAGGAAATGCGCCGAGGTGTCGTACCAGTCGCCGGACGTCGAATCGACACGGGTCAGCGCCTGCTCATAGGGCAGCAGCAAGGCTTCGTGCGCGGTATAGAAATCGGTCTCGCGTATTTCCCGCGTGGTCTCGCTGGTCAATCCGCAGGCGGCCATGAAGGCCAGGGTCTCGTCGAGCCGATCGGCCAGGTCCTGGTAGCGTTCCGCCGCCGGGCTGCCGGCGACATTGCCGAGCGTCCACTGATGCACCTTGTGCAGATCGGCATAACCGCCCTGGGCGAAGGCGCGCAACAGGTTGAGCGTCGATGCCGATTGATTATAGACGCGCAGCAGCCGTTCCGGGTCGGGTACGCGTTCTTCCGCCGTGAAATCCATGCCGTTGATCATGTCGCCCTTGTAGCTGTCGAGCGTCACGTCGCCGATGGTCTCCATCGGGCTTGATCGCGGCTTGGCGAACTGCCCGGCGAGCCGGCCCATCTTGATCACCGGCAGGGCCGCGCCGTAGGTCAGCACAACGGCCATCTGCAGCAGCACGCGGAAGGTGTCACGGATGTTGTCGGCATGGAATTCGGCGAAGCTCTCGGCGCAGTCGCCGCCCTGCAGGACGAAGGCCTCGCCGGCCACGGCCTTACCGAGGGCACGTTTCAGATTGCGGGCCTCGCCAGCAAAAACAAGCGGCGGCGAGCGACGCAGCGTCGCTTCCACATCACCAAGCTTCGCCGCGTCCGGATATTCCGGAATGTGCAGCGCCGGTTTGCCACGCCAGCTATCGGGCGACCATTTTTCAACCATCACTGAAACCTTTCTGCAAACGCCTGCCTGGGATCACCGTCGATCCAGGCACCCAGAAGCGTCCAGCGCCACGATATAAGCCGCCGGGGCCGGTTTTTCCAGCAAAACCCTTACCAGGGTCTAGAGCCGCAGCAGGTACTTCTGTTCGCCGTCCATCACCAGATCGCCGTTTTGATTGTGCACGGTGGCGCGGACGGTAACGACGCCGGTGGTGTTCTGGCGTTCGAGGTCAATGATTTCGACCGCCGGATAGACCGTGTCGCCGGCATGGACCGGTCCGTGCCATTTCGCCGAGGCCTCGATGAAGCCGATCAGGGCGTCGCCGATGGCGTGGGCCAGGGGGCCGGCGCCGATGCAGGTCTGGATCATCACCTGAAATCCATGCGCCAGCAGTCCTCGGTGGCCATGACGCTTGCAGTATTCCACGTCGTAATGAATCGGATGATTGTCGCCCGACGCCAATTGGAAGGCGGCGAACAGGGCGTCGGTCATGGTCCGCGACGGCATGGCGAAGGTTTCGCCGACGCTCAGGTCGTCGAAACCGCGCGGCGGCACGACGGTATGGGATGCCGGGTCGAACGCCTCGGTCATGATCGGGCCTCCGGGAAACTATTCGTCGCAGTCATCGGGCACCGGTTCGCGCATGGTCACCAGTTCCTCGGCCGCCGTCGGGTGGATGCCGATGGTGGAATCGAACTGTGCCTTGGTGGCGCCGCAGGTGAGCGCGATGCCGATGCCTTGAATGATTTCCGGCGCGTCCAGGCCGACCATGTGACAGCCGAGCACCCGGTCACTGGCCTTGTCGACGATGATCTTCATGACCGTCATTTCGTCGCGCCCGGAAAGCGTGTGCTTCATGGGCCGAAAGCGCGACTGGAAGATGCTGACATCGTGGTCCCGCCGAGCCTCGGCCTCGCTCAGGCCGACGGTGCCGATGGGCGGTTGGCTGAACACGGCGGTCGGAATGTTGTCGTAATCCATGGCCGTCGGCTGGCCGTCGTAAAGGGTGCGCACCAGGGCCATGCCCTCGGCGATGGCCACCGGCGTCAGGTTCATGCGGTTGGTGACGTCGCCGATGGCGTAGATGCCGTCGACCGTGGTTTTTGAATAGGCATCGACGATGATCGCGCCCTTGTCGTCGAGCTCGACGCCGGCGTCGGCCAGGCCCATTCCCTTGGTGTTGGGGGCGCGGCCGGTGGCATACATCACCTGGTCGGCTTCGATCATTTCCACTTGGTCGAGACGCAGGGAATAGCCGCCCTTGTCCATCGGTTCAATGGAGTTGACGCGGGTTTCGCACCTGACGCGGATGCCGCGTTTTTCCATTTCCGTGCGCAGGGTGTTGCGAATCACGTCGTCGAAGCCGCGCAGCGGGTTGTCGGCGCGGATGATCAGCGTCACCTGGGAGCCCATGGCGTTGAAAATGCCGGCGAACTCGACCGCGATGTAGCCGCCGCCGACGATGACGATGCGTTTCGGCAATTCCTTGAGGTTGAGCGCCTCATTCGATGTGATGACGTGCTCGATGCCGGGAACTTGCGGCATCATCGGCCAGCCACCGGTGGCGATGAGGATGTTCTCCGCCGTGTGGGTCTTGCCTGAAACCTCGACCGTATGGGCATCGATGACCCTGCCGGTGCCCCAAAGCTCCGCGACCCCGGCTTCGCGTAGGATGCGGTGATAGACGCCTTCCAACCGGTCGAGTTCGGCGTCCTTGGCGGCGATTAGCCGCGGCCAATCGAAGGTGGGCTCGCCCGGGTCCCAGCCGAAGCCGCGCGCGTCCTCGAAATCATCGGCGTAGTGGGCGCCCAGGACCAGCAGTTTCTTCGGCACGCAACCGCGCATGACGCAGGTGCCGCCGACGCGCATGTTCTCGACCACGGCAACGCGTTTGCCGTGCCGGCCGGCGGCGAAGCGCGATGCCCGGACACCGCCCGAACCGGCGCCGATGGTGATTAGGTCATAGTCAAACTCGGCCATGTGATCTGCGTTCCCCCCGGATGTGACGCGCCCGGCGGGGCGGCCGTTGATGATGGATCAGACGCAACATATAAGCCGCCCGCCCCTCCGCGGCCAGCCCGCGGCGATGACGAGCGCGTGATCACGGTGGCGACGACGGCCGTCGCGAACGCCAGATCAGGCAGGTAGATGGACGGAGACAGTAGTGCCCGTACCGACGGTGCTTTCGAGGGTCAACGTGCCTCCGTGCATTTCGACTAGATGGCGGGCCAGCGACAATCCCAGGCCGAAGCCTTCGTTGGTGGCATCGAAATGGTTCCGGCGGACCTGTTCGAACGGCGCCAGGATACGTTCCTGATCCTCGGCGGCGATACCGTGACCATTGTCCTCAATGACAAACTTAACGCCTCGTGGCGAACCGGGCCGGGCGAACACCTGAACTTGCCCGCCAGGGTCGGTGTACTTTATGGCATTCTCGATCAGACTTCGCAGCACTTGGTCGAGGCGCTCCGAGTCAGCGGTCACGGTGTCGACGCCGGCGGCCACTGTGAACGTGAGGTTAATTTCCGCCGCCCGGGCGCGCTCGCCGCAGTGTTGTTCGCATGCCGCCAGAACGTCGCCAACCGCCACGGCGGTCTTGTTTAGCTTTAAGCGGCCCGTATCAATTTCGGAAAGACTAAGAATATCGTCGACCAGGCGCAGTAGGTGGCGGCCGGACGTCAGGATTTGGTGACCCCATGCCTTCACGCGATCACGATCGACGGGACCCTCCGGCAACTGATCTATCAGTTGGGAAAACCCCATGACCGCGTTCAATGGCGTGCGAAGTTCGTGACTGACATTGGATAGGAAGTCAGATTTGGCACTGTTTGCCTCTTCGGCGGCGGCGGCGAGCGCGGTCGCTTCGCGGTTCTTTCGGGCGAGACTCTCGATCATGCCGTTGAAAGCCGCCATGAGGTCCTTCAATTCCCGCGTCAGCCAGATGTTCTCGGCCCGTGCCCGTGCATCGAGATTGCCCGCCGCGACGTCGTCGGCGGTTGCCACCAGAGCCTGCAATGGCCGCGCCAGCAAACCCGCCAACCACCACGCAATCAGGACGGCAACGACGACGCCACTGCCGCCGATCAATATGGCGGCATCGCGCGCATGCGACGCCTCCGCCGCCAGTTCGGAAACCGGTTGCGGAATCATGATACCCCAACCGGTTCGTGGCTCCACCGTATGTCCCGCGATCATGTCGGCTTTGAGGGCGGGCGAGTAAAATTCGACCACACCCGTTTTTCCGGCCATCATCTTGCGGACTGCGGAAACCTTGGAGATGTTCTTCATGGACATTGTCCATGTGGCGTTGGGGTGGGCGAGGACGCGGCCATGCTGATCAACGATGGCGGCGTGGCCTTTTTCGCCAAACGTCACGCTGCGCTGTATGGCGCGGATATAATCCGTCGCCAACACGCCCAACGTGAAGGTGGCGTCCGGGTGCCCAAGTAGAAGAAAAATCGTCGGCGCGCCCGACTCGCCGGGTATCACGCCGCTCATATATACCATGCCCGGCATCTCCCGCGCCGCCGATATTTGCGGCGCCAGACGGTCGATTATCGCGGATGCGAATCGATCCTTGTCTGCGCAGCGCATGCCGCAGCGTTGCGCCAGTATCCGTCCCCCGCCATCGATGATATCCACATGATCGAAGTGCAGATCCCGCAACAGAGGCCTCAACATTTCGTCGGAGGCTTTGTCGCGCATGTTCTGGGAAACGGTGCGAAATACCGATTCCACATCGCGAACGTAACGCGACAGGGCACCGGTAAGGTTGCGGGCCAGCACCAGATGACTTTCCGACGCCGTCGCCATGCGTTGATCGAAGGCCGTATAACCCGTCCAAACGGTCAATACCGCCACCGGGAGGATTGAAATAAGCGTGAGGCCTATAAACAGGATGGCGCGGAACGTCATTAACGGCCCTCCTGAGTTGTTGCCGGTCGTGCGCTGAAGCGGCGGTGGGAACGTTCCAAAGGCCGCTGCTTGGGCCAATCGACCGCCGCCACATGCCTAGTCTGTCTTCGACCTGATATGTGGCGGCGGCACGATCGTTCGTCTAGTCACCCACCGTACGGGTGATCCTGAACGTGTTGCGCGGCCGAAGGTATTGTGGATTTCCCCAACACGGCGGCGCCACTTTTGTTTAAATATGATAGTATGTAAAAAAGGGGCGACCGAAGCCGCCCCGTCCCAGAACCCGATTTTCGGGATGATTTGTCCCGAACGTCAATTAATCCCGCCCATGCAGAGATATTTGATCTCTACGTATTCCTCGATGCCGTAGTGCGATCCCTCGCGGCCGGTGCCGGATTCCTTCATGCCCCCGAACGGCGCGACCTCGGTCGAGATGATGCCCTCGTTGATACCGACGATGCCGTATTCAAGCGCTTCCGCGGTCTTCCAGACGCGACCGATGTCGCGTGAATAGAAATAGGCGGCGAGACCGAATTCGGTGTCGTTGGCCATGCGGATGACCTCGGCATCGTCGCCGAATCGGAACAGCGGCGCCACCGGGCCGAATGTTTCCTCCTTGGCGACCTTCATCTCCTGGGTGACGTCGGCGAGTACAGTGGGTTGGAAGAAGGTGCCGCCGAGATCGTGGCGCTTGCCGCCGACTACCACGCGCGCGCCCTTGTCGAGCGCGTCTTCGATATGCTCCTCGACCTTTTCCACCGCCGCCATGTTGATCAGCGGACCTTGCTGGGTTTCGCCGGCGAGGCCATCGCCGACGATCATGGCGGATGCCGCCTGCGCCAGTTTGGCGGTGAATTCCTCGTAGACGTCGTTCTGCACGTAGAGCCGGTTGGCGCAGACGCAGGTCTGGCCGGTGTTGCGGTATTTCGACATCATCGCACCCTGCACGGCGGCGTCGATATCGGCGTCATTGAAGACGATGAACGGGGCGTTGCCGCCGAGTTCCATAGAGGTCTTCTTCACCGTCGCGGCGCATTGCTGCATCAACACCTTGCCGATCTCCGTCGAGCCGGTGAACGACAGCTTGCGCACGATCGGGTTCGAGGTGATCTCGCCGCCGATTTCGCGCGCCGACCCGGTGATAACGCTGAGCACGCCTTTGGGCACGCCGGCCCGTTCGGCGAGTTCTGCGATTGCTAGCGCCGAGAACGGCGTCTCGGAGGCCGGCTTGATGACCATCGGGCAGCCGGCGGCGAGCGCCGGGCCGGCCTTGCGGGTGATCATGGCGGCGGGGAAATTCCACGGCGTAATGGCGGCGACGACGCCAATCGGTTCCTTGATGACGACGATGCGCTTGTCGGGCCCGTGCTGCGGAATGGTGTCGCCGTAGATCCGTTTGCCTTCTTCGGCGAACCACTCGATGAACGACGCCGCGTAGGCGACCTCGCCCATGGCCTCGGCCATCGGCTTGCCCTGTTCGGCGGTCATCATCACCGCAAGGTCCTTCTGGTTTTCCAGCATCAGCTCGTACCAGCGGCGCAGGATGGCGGCCCGTTCCTTGGATGTCTTGGCGCGCCACGCCGGCCACGCGGCGTTGGCGGCCTCGATGGCGCGGCGGGTCTCGGCGGCGCCCATCTTTGGCACGGTGCCGAGAACCGCGCCGGTGGCCGGGTTCTTGACCTCGAAGGTGTCACCGCTGTCGGCGTCGGTCCATTGGCCGTCGATGTAACACTGCTGGCGGAAAAGCTTATTGTCGGCGATCTGCATGGCGGGGCTCCTTGCATGCGCGTTTGGAAAGAATGCGGCGGCCGCCGGGCGATGACTCGGGGCCGGACGACATCCAGAAATATCGGGAGTTCGGCCGGTAATATAGTCGTCGGCCTGCCGTCACGAAAGCCCTCGCTTCTGCCTTGAAATCACGGCTTTTTGCCCTATGGTGCGGCCGATTCCCGCTTTCTGGACCGACTATTCCGATGACCGACGACGCTTCCCAACCCAGTGCCCTCGACCGGGCGCGCGCGCTGCAACAGAGCGGGCGGTTCGCCGAAGCGAAACGCATCTATACGGATCTGCTCGCCGATGACGCCGACGACGTGGAAGCCCTGCATATGCTCGGCGTCGTCGCCCACCAAACCGGTGACCACGCGCAGGCGGTGACGCTGATCGGCCAGGCCATCGATCGCGCTGCCGATCATCCTCGTTATCTGAACAATCGGGGCGGCGCCTTGCTGGCGCTTGGTCGATTTGCCGAGGCGGCGGCGGATTTCGAGGCCGCGCTGGCTATCGACCCTGGGTTCGGCGACGCCCGCTACAACCTGGGCACCGCGTTGATGCGCCTCGGCCGCCCGATAGAGGCACGGGCGGCGTTGCAGGCGGCGCTCGATACGGATCCAAGTTCCGCCGATGCCTTGATGAACCTGGGTATCCTCAATCTGAGCGAAGGTGACATCGACGGCGCGCTAGCTCTGTTGCAACGGGCCCGGGATCTGGCACCCGACCGGGATGAGCTGCCCTGGTATCTTGGTCGTGCCCTGGCCAAGGCCGGGCGCGCCAAGGAAGCGTTGGAGAATTTGCGGGATGCTGCCGCGCGCATGCCCGAGCACGCGCAAGTGCAGATCAACCTTGGTCGCGCTCTGAAGGAATCCGGTGACGTCGATGGGGCGGAAGCCTGCTACCGCCGTGTCCTCGATCGCAACGCCAAGGACGTCTCGGCACTGTTCAATCTGGGCATTTTGCAGGGTGCGCGCGGCGACCACGCCGAGGCAATCGCCACATTCCGCAAGGCCTTGAAACTGTCGCCGAGGGACACCCGAATACTCTATGAACTAGCCAACGTGCAGCAGTTGGCCGGCGATAGGGATTCCGCCATCACCACGTATTACCGGGGTCTCGAGGTGTCCCCCGACCACGTCGGCGTTCGCGCCTCGCTCGGCCTCGCCCTGCTCGGCGCCGGCCGGCCGGACGAGGCATTGGCGACGCTGGAAGCGGCACTCGATCGCGATCCGGACAACGCCGAAATCAAACGCCTGATCGACAGCATCGTCGACAAATCCTCGTGACCGGCTGATCAGCCGCGAACTGAATCTTCAATGAATTTCTCGAGCGCCGCAATCGGTGCCGTGTCGTCATAAAGGCGGTGGCGGTTGGCGGCGAATTTCGCCGTCACCGCGGCCCGCCAATCTGCGTCGGTGCCGAGTCGCGCGGCAATCTCCACGTAGTCGTCGAGGTCCCGTGCCAGCGTGTCTGCGATATCCATCATGCGCAGGTGACCGAGCGTGTGGCGGGAGCGAAAGAACGGCCCCGGCCAGGTGACCACCGGCAGGCCGCAGGCGATACCTTCCAGCGAACTGTTGTTGCCCGACCACATGCAGCTGTCGAGCAACACATCGGCGCGGCGGTTCAAGGCCATGAAGCCTTTTTGGTCCTGGCGCTCATGGATGACGCAATATTCGTCCGCGTCCAATTCCTCGGCGGCGAACGCCCGGCGCAGGCGCTGGCGAAAAACATCTGTGACGTGGTCCGCATGGTGGGCGATGAACCAGAACGCGCACGGCCCGACCCGCTTGGCGATGCGCGGATAGAGTCCGTCGAATTGCGGCAGCAACTTGTAGAGACTTTGCGAACAGAGGTATCGGGCCGGTGCGCCCGCGTCTCGTATCTCGAGGTCGACGAATTCGGCCTCGATACGAGCAAGTTCGTAGCATGCCGCTAGATTGGGCAGCCGCACCAGGCGTTCGGTATAGTGGTCGTCGCCGTCTTCGGGCTCCATCAAATCGCTCGACAGCGCCACGTCGATGGCGTCCAGGCCGGACGGCGCGGGATGGCCGAGGCCGTTGATCTGCAATGGCGCCAGCCGCAATGCCGCCAGCACCTGATCGATCGGATCCATGCCGATATCGGCGTAGATCAGAACGTCCAACTCGGCGGCGGCGATGGCGGCGACAACCTCGTCACCGAAGGCGGGCATATGACGGAAGTGGTCGACGCCGCCGGCCAGCCGCTCGGTCACGACATCACGTGTCGCGCCGAGATGAAACGCGAAGCGTTCGAAACGTGCCGCATCGAGTCCGGTGATCCATCGGCCATGGGTCTTGGCGATGGAATGGGTGTAAAGGAACGATGATACCAGGCCGACGCGAATGCGCTCGCCATCGGCGACGGCGCGACGGGGCAGAGCGGTCGGGTATCCGGGAAAGCGGGCGTTGACGATGCGCGTTACCAACGCGCCGTAGCGCCGCTGCGGTTCGACATCGTTGCGGCCCTGGTAGTGCAGCAGAAAGTTGGTGCCGGCGAGCACGGCCTCGAAGGCGTCGTCGATCTGCGCGGCGGTGTTCAGGCGCAAGGTTTCCGCCATCGCATCGACGCCGTCGCTCCAGCGCCGACGCCAACGGTCGATATCGCCTTCGTTCTCATAGACGATGGGCAGACACAAGGCATCGCCCCAGCGCGCGGCGAAACTCTCCGGCGCCAATTCGCGCGCCCGCGCGTATAGCTTGAGCGCATCGTCGGCGCGGCCCTGCTGATGCACCGTGCCGGCGAGGTAAGTGGTAATTCGTGGCGAATCGGGATCGAGTTCCAGCGCGCGGGTGAATGCAGCCTCCGCCTCATCCAGTCGGTGGCGGTCTTCCAATACGATGCCCAGATTGGCATGCGCCTCGGCCATCGTCGGATCGATGGCGATGGCGTCCCGGTAGGCCGTGATGGCGTCGTCGATGCGGCCCAGCGCCTTCAACATGCCACCCAGATTGACCCTCGCCGCCGCGTCATTCGGTGCCGTCTCGGCGGCGCGTCGGTAGGCCCGCGCGGCGGCGACAAGGTCACCGGCGCCGCGCAAGGCGTTGCCCAGGGGCAACCAGACATCCGTTGCGCCGGGCGCCAGCCGCGAAACCTCGCCCAAGTGGTCGGCGGCGCCGGCGGCATCACCGAGGGCGAGCAGGGCGAGGCCCAGGTTGTAGTGGGCATCGACGAAACGCGGGTCAATAATGAGTGCTTCGCGATAGTGGGTGACCGCCTCGCCGAGCCGCCCGAGCGCCCGTTCCGCCTCGCCGAGGTTGGTCAACAGGCCCGGATTCTCGGGCTGCAGCGCCGCCGCCCGCCGCAGCAGGTCGACGGCTTCCTCGCCACGGCCGGTTTGCTGGCACAACACGCCGAGGAGGTTGAGCACCGACACCGCTTCCGGCACCGCCATCAGAATATGGCGGTAGAGCGGTTCGGCGTCCCGGGCGCGGCCGGCCTGATGATGCGCCAGCGCCTGGTCGAGCAAGGCCTGGAGTTCCGGGCTCAGCGCCGCGTTCATTTCAGACCGCCCGCGAGCGCGGCCGGTCTTCTTTTGCTTGGCGCGGCGTTCCTTGCGGTTCACGTCCCGGCCGGATCTGGCGCATCGAAGCCGAGCATGCGGATCGGATGGGCGAACACCCGGTTGACCCGGTCCTGCTGCGCCGGCGTCAGTTCATCGCGCCAGCGACCGGTGGCGCCCGATTGAATATGTCGGTCGTTGATGAGATGGGTCCTGTCCATCGTCACCCAGCGTTTGCCGGAAAAACTCTTGAGCACTTTCTCATCGGAGGCGCCTTCTCCTTGTGGAACGGCTTCCATGACTTTCTTGTGCTTATCGCGGCTGGTCGCGGCGGCGATCCGTTCGACGGTCCCGAGATCCATCAGAAACCCCATGCTGAGACCCATCTGGTAGATCAGTGCCGCCGGATGATCGACCACGTGCGGATAGGGCAGCAACATGACACGCGGCATGGCGAGAACCTTGTCGAACAGTCTGAAGGCGTTCGCCGTCATTTCACAGGCAATGTCGAAATCGGCGTCATGCAGTCTCATCTGTGAACAGACCACGTCGCGGGGGTCGCGATAGTTGAAGAAGGCGTGGTTGTCGGCAAGCCCGGCGGCGCGCTCGACGGCTGGCGTGATGTCGTGGAAATGGGCGATCAGGTGCTCCGCGGCATCAGTCCCGGCGCTGGCATGCGCGGCCAGCGCGGCATCGATTTCCTCCGGTGAATTGGCGTTGGCCGGCGTAAACGGCACTTCGTGCTCGTCGAAGATCAAACGCAACACGTTGAAGGCCCACACCGTGCCGGAACGTGGGATGCCCATATTGAGGACGATCATGCGGCAGTCTCCACCGAGCGCCGGTTGCACTGGATGGCCGAGACCACCAATTCCCTGTCTACCACGCCGTTCGAAGCCGAGGCAACGCGGGCGCGGCGGGTTCTTTTTCGAGTGCCCCGACGCGCCGCATCTGCGATCATTCAGGTATCAAACCGGCGAGGCCAAGGGAGCGAAGACGTGAACGAAGAACCGACAGGCGTGCGGCACGAGGTATGGGCAACGCCGCTTTTCGAGGTCCGCAACCCGGATCATGAGAAAATCAGGCCCGGTCTGGTCGAATATTTTCAGCGCCGCGAACGCAACGCTCAGACCGCCGTTGAAAGCGGCGTCACCGCCAACATCAAGCGCAACCTGTTTGAAAGCCGGTTCGATCTGTTCGAGGCCGATATCGCGGAAGTGCGCCTGTTGACCAATTTTTGCCGCGCCGCGGTCGATGATGCCGTTGCCATGCTGGCCGGCGAGACGGGCACGCCGCCGCCGGCGTTCGAAATTCATGAATCCTGGATCCATATCACGCGGGACGGCGGCCACCACGATTACCATGGCCATCCGGGCTGTTTCTGGTGCGGGATTTACTATGTCGACATGGGCGATTGTGACTTCGAAACCCGAAACGGCTGCAATCGCTTTTACAACCCGATTCCGACCTTTTTCAGGGGTGGTAGCGGCCGGCGCCACGATTTTATCGACATTGAACCGGAAAACGGCAAGGTGGTGCTGTTTCCCTCCTACCTGCAGCATTCGGCGCTGCCGTACAGAGGCGACCGCGAGCGGGTTCTCATCGCCTTTAATTCGCGCCTGTTGGAGCCCGCCGGTTGAGCCAAAGCGGGATGTTGCCCAGTGTCACCATTATGGGTGTTGCCAATATGACACATTGTCGCGCGAAAGCATCAGCGCGAGGTGATTTCGCTTCCATAAATCCGGATCATTCCTAGAATACGCCTCGATCCCATGGACGTGCCACATGGCAAGAAGAAACCAGGGAGCGTTCGGCGGATCATTTTGAGAGGGATATCCCAACCTCGTTTTTTTATCGGTGTAAGGAGAGATCACTGTGAACACTAAAGACATCCTCAAGGCTTCCGTAGCCGGCGCGGCTTTGTTCGCCGTTGCGGTTCCGGCCACCACGACCCCGGCATCCGCCGATGGCGTCATGAGCGGCAACAAGAACTCGCTGACCATGTCCGGTCAGGTCAACCGCGCCGTACTCTACATGAATGACGGTGACAATACCGCCATCGCCAATGTGGACAACGACTCCAGTTCGACCCGTATCCGCTGGATCGCCAAGGGCAAGCTCAACGAAGCGGTGACCTTCGGTACCAACATCGAAATGCAGGCCGAGTCGAACTCGTCGGCGCAGGTCACCATTCAGAACCATCGCGCGATCAACTCCGCTACCAACGGCTTCAACCAGCGCAAGATGGAACTCTACATCGACCACAAACAGTTCGGTCGTCTGTGGGTTGGCCAGGGCGACACGGCCTCCAACGGCGCCGCCGAAGTCGACCTGTCCGGCAGCACGCTGCTTGGCTACTCGGGTAACACCGATACGGCCTCGTCGATTGCCTTCGTCAACTCCCTCGCGGGTTCCGGTACCGCCGGTGCCACGAGCCAGGCCGTCACCGCCAAGACCAGCGGCAACACCAACTCTAACTTCGACGGCCTCAGCCGTGACGACCGCCTTCGTTACGACACGCCGTCGTTCGCCGGCTTCAAGCTGTCGACGTCGTACGTGGCGAACAGCCAGTGGGATGTCGCGGGTCGCTATTCCGGCAAGTTCGGTGGCGTTAAGGTTGGTCTGGCTGCTGCGTACGCCAACAGCGCGGCCAACAGCACGTCGCAGAAGAGCCTCATGACGGTCTCCGGTTCCGCCAAGCACGACTCCGGTCTCGGTATCGCCCTGTCCTGGGGTAAGAGCAAGCAGAAGGCCGCCGCCCGCAAGGATCCGGACGGCATTTACGCCAAGTTGTTCTATGATGCCAAGCTGTTCAGCACCGGCACCACGGCATTCTTTGTCGATTATTCGGACCGTGACGATGTCAACGCCGACGGCGACAACGCCAAAGTCTGGGGCATCGGCGTAGTGCAGAGCCTCTCGGCCGTCGGTAGCGAAGTGTACCTCGGTTACCGTAACTTCTCGCTCGACAACGCGACCACCAACTACGATGACATCTCCATCGTGATGGCTGGCGCCCGCGTGAAGTTCTAAGCAACCGATCCAAAATATTCCAAGGGCTCCCCACGGGGGCCCTTGGTACCAGACTCCAGCCGGAGCCCCGAAACGGGCTCCGGCTTTTTCTTCGTCCGCGGTTGAATTTTCCCCGGGGCTTTTCCGTGCCTTGATTTCCCCTCTATAACGTCGGACCGGCATCGCAAATCCGAGGACCGATCGTGAACGATGATAAAACGGGTGATACCGACAAGATCCCCGCCACGTTGCAATCGGCGATAGCCCTGCATCAGGCGGGCCGGCTTGCTGACGCGCTTGCCGCCTATGATGATTTTCTCATGCACTATCCGGATCACCCAGAAGCCCTGAATTTCGCCGCACTCGCCCATTTCGCGCGGGGTGATGGAGAAGCCGCGTCCGGCATGCTCTCCCGTGCCGTCATCGCCCGACCGGATTACGGTGAAGCCTTCGCCAATCATGGTCTGGTGTTGCGATCCCTCGGAAAGTTTGATGACGCGGTGGTCGCGCTTTCGCGGGCGACGGCACTATTGCCCGATGACGTGGAAGCCCCGTTCAATCTCGGCAATATCCAACTTGCGCGCAGCCGCGCGGCCGACGCGGCGGCGGCGCTTGGCATTGCCGTCGAACGGGCGCCCGGCCACGCGGCGGCCAACGCCAATCTGGCAAAGGCGCTCCTGGAATTGGGCGACTGGGAGGCGGCAAGAGCGGCCTGTGACCGCTGCCTCGCGACGATGCCGGGACACACCGGCGCGTTGGCCATGAAGGGGGTGGCCCTGGCGGAAACCGGCGACGCGGAAGCGCTGGCGGCACTGATCGATTTCGATGGTCTGATCGACGCCTATCGGCCGCCACCGCCAATGGGTTTTGCCAATATCGCAGCCTTCAATCAGGCGCTGGCGGCGCATGTGCAACGGGACCCCAGCTTGGCCTATGAACCGGGCGATGTGACCACCCGCAAGGGCTATCAGTCCGGCGATTTGATGGCGGACCCGAAGGGACCCATGGCCGCCTTCAAGGCGATAATCGAGCGCGCCGTCGCGGCATATCGTGATCAACATGCGATCGACACGAACCAACCGTATCTTGCCCAGCGACCCGACCATTGGACGCTCAACGCCTGGGCCACCATTCTGGAGCGGGAGGGCCATCAGGCGCCCCATATCCATCGATCGGCCTGGCTTTCCGGTGTTTACTACGTGCAAATACCAGCCACGGTCCGTAACGCCGTGACAGGCAATGCCGGTTGGATCGAATTCGGTCGGCCACAACCCTACCCAAAAGCCCGCGCCGAGGTCGCGACGCGGTTCTTCCGCCCGGAAGAAGGTCTGATGCTGTTATTTCCGTCGTACATGTATCACCGCACGATTCCGTTCGAAGCCACCGAGCGGCGGATCAGCATTGCCTTCGATGTACTGCCTCGGGACACTTAAGCTGAATCGCATCCTTGCATGATCGGCTGGGTGTCAATGTTCCGGAGTCCGTTTCAGCGCCGTCTCGAGAAAATCTTCCAGGCCGCGGATCGCGACGTCATCATGGTAGACACGTGGCAGAGCGCCAGCCATCCTTTGGGAAATTTCCTCGCGCCAGGCCGCGTCGTGGCCGAGGCGCGTAGCAAGGGCGACATACTCGGCGTCGTCGCCGGCGATCGTTTCCGTCACCCCAAGCCGCCGCAGTATTCCCATGGTGTGACAGCCGCGCATTAGGTGGCCAGGAACCGTGACGACGGGTTTCGCGCAGGCGATCGCTTCCAGGGTGGAATTGCCGCCCGACCAGATTGGCGAGTCCAGGATCACATCGGCGCGCCGAATAAGCCGGAAGAACCCCTGAATATCCGTTTGCGGCTGCATAACCAAGCGCCCTTCCGCCGCGACCCCATGGGTGGCAAAACACCTTGCAAGGCGATTCCTGAACTTTTCCGTCACCTGCGCGGAATTGTGTTCGATGAACCAGATCTGGCTGCCTTCCACCGCACTGGCGATCTGCGCAAACAGGGCATCCGAGCGCGGCAGAAGCTTATAGAGGCTCTGCACGCAGAGATACACAGGCCCATCCCTGATCTCGGCGGCGGGGGGCGGTTCGGCAATTTCCGGCGGCCGGAAACTGACCGAAAGATTGGGCAGACGCACCAGATGTTCACTGTAATGCGAGGCGCCGTCCGGCACTTCCATCAGGTCGCTTGTCAGGAAATAGTCGATGGTCGGCAGGCCCGTGGTCATCGGATGGCCCCAGGTCACGCACTGCACCGGCGCTAAGCGCAGCGCCGCCACCACCTTGGTGGCGTGATCCATGCCGATATCGGTGAAGATGAGAGCATCGAGGTCCGCCGCCGCGATGGATTCGACAATATCGTCGAGACACTGGAAATCCCGGAAGTAGGAACCCGCGCATTCGGCAAGCTCGGCGGTGGCGGCATCCAATTTCTTACCGCTGTAGAACACAACCGTCTCGAAGCGTCGCCGGTCCAACTCCGTGATCCATCGGCCAAACAGTTTGTAAACGGTATGGAAATGCAGGTGGGCCGAATAAAAGCCGACCCGAATGCGGTCACTGGGAGCGATATACCGCTTGGTGCGGGCCGCCGTGTGTTGGGGATAGGCGCTCGCGGCGATGCGCCGGACCATGGCGCCGAACTGGGTCTGAAGGTTCCGGTCGTCGCGGCCCTGGTAGGGTAGATAGAAGTTGCCCCGCTGACTGATGACGTCGAGCGCGCGGGCGATATTCTCCGGCGAGTCCAGAGAAAGCTCGGCATCGAAGCGGGTCAGTCCTTCGGCCCAATGCTGTCGCCAAGAATCGACCTCGTCCTCGTTGTCATACAGGGGCGGCAGCAGCAGCAAGGCACCCCATTTCGAGAAAAGATTGTTCGGATCGAGAGTACTGGCCCGCTCGAAGGCTCGCACCGCCGCCTCGAGATTTCCGCGCCGGCTTTCAATCTCGCCCAGCCAAGCGTAGCCGTCGGCGAAACTGGGGTCGATGCCAATGGCCTGTTCCAGATGGCGAACAGCGCCCGCCAGGCTGCCCCCCATTTCGTGCGCCAGTGCAAGATTGGCCTGCGCCATGACCGAACCCGGCTCCAACGTCGCCGACTTGGTGAAGTATCCCAGCGCGTCCTGCGGCCGTCCCTGGTCAAGATGATATCGACCGATCGCTGTCCAGGTCACGGCGTTGTCCGGACACGACCTGATCGCCCGGTCGAGGCACGCCAAGGCATCGTCATCGCGCCCCAGTGCCGTTAGCGCCGTTGCCAGATTGACATGCGCATAGACAACCGTGGGGTCCAATTCGACCGCGCGCTCCAGATGAAGTGCCGCTCCGCCCGCGTCCTGGTTCGAGAGCAGAGCCATGCCCAGGTTGTAGTGAGCATCCGTCGCCGAGGGGTCGAGTTCGATACTGCGGCGAAACGCAGCGATGGCTTCCCGGTGTCGGTTCAACCGTAACAGCGCGTTGGCGAGATTGTACTGACTATCGGCCGACGAAGGGTCGAGGTCGGTCGCCCGTTGGTAAGCCGAGGCCGCTTCCTCATAGCGGGATAGCGCCAGAAGGGCGTTGCCAAGATTGTTGTGATAGTTCACCTGAGACGGATCGGCGGCGATGGCGCGGTCGATCAGCGTCACGGCCTGTTCAGGCTTTCCCGAATGGAGAGCCAGCACGCCCGAAAGGTGGAGCGCTTCGGGATGGTCCGGCGCGGCGGTCAGGACCTCGGCATAAATGGCGCCGGCCTCGCCCAGGCGGCCCTGGAGATGCAGGGCTCTTCCCTCGCTCAGCCGATCGGAAATCGGGTTGCCCGCGGATTCCCGTCCCCCGTCCATCGATGCACCATTCATCCGATTGGGATCTGCCTTAGTGACGCCGCGCTGACGAAATGCGGGCCCTGTCTAGATCAACAACCTGGCCTCGGCAACTGCCGTCAGCGTGGTCGCCACGTGTTCGTGCAATTAGAACAAGGATCGACAGTCCGTTTCATGATCCATGTCGCGCAACCGTTCTAGGAGCGCTTGCGCGTCGCACGGCGGGTCGGCTTGCTTCGCGCAGGCCATGAACTTGGACTCCAGCGCGGTATCCGGCATCGGCCGCAGAGCCGAGCCGATGGGTGCCCCGAAAAATGAATCGAGCGTCTCGCCCGTATTGGTCGTTAGGGATACGTGCGCCCATTCCGGGCATACGCCGTCACCCGGCGCCGCGATGGGCGGCTGGTCGATGATCCGCATCTCGACTTTGCCAATCGCCGCCTGAATGTCGGCGGCGGCCAGCACCTCCGCCCGCAAATGATCCAGCGTGATCTCGCGGAACACCATGACGGCGGCGACGGTGAATTCCAGGCTGAACTGGGCCTCGACGCTGGTCGTCGGACGCGGGTAGGTCAGATTGGACGCCACCAGCGGCGGCACCGAACAGACGATGCTTCGGATATCGGCGGCTGTCAGGTGCTGCCCGGCCATAATGTCGAGGGTTGCATCGGCGGCCGCGTGACTGGCGTAGCAGGTGGGATAGCGTTTGATGTCGACGCCGGGATCGAGCAGGCCGAAACGCTGGCCGATGCGGTCAATGGGAGCTTCGTCGACGATGGCGTCGTTGAGCACGCGTAGGAATCCGTTACGGTCCTCGAACACGTCTAGCGGCGCCGTTGACCCGCGCGCCGCGAGGGACGCCGCCATGACGCCGGCTTCCGCCGCGCGGCCGCAGTAATAGTGTTTGGCGTGGGTGCCCCGCGAGGCGCGAATACCTCCGGCGCCCACTGCGGCCATGGCAATGGCGCGCGCCGTCGCCTCGGCATCAAGATCGGTGACCCGCGCCACGCCGGCGGCGGCGCCCATGGCACCGAGCGCCGAGGTGGTCCACCAACCCCGGTCATAGAAAGCCTCGGTCAGCGCCAGGCCGAGAGCGAATTCGACCTCCAGACCGGCGACAAATCCTTGTAGTAACTCGGCACCGGAAGCTTCAATCCGCTGCGCCACCGCCAGGACGGCCGGAAACACCACCGCCGAGCCATGAACCACGCCGGCATAGCTGTTGTCATCGAAATCCAGGGCATGCGCCGAGGCGCCATTGGCCAAGGCGGCTCCCGGCGCCGTCAACCGATCATTCGTCCCGATGACGGTGCAGGCGCCGCCGCCATAAGTTTCCCGTGCCAATCCCTGAATGATCCTGGCCGACGGGGTGACGGCGCCGGCCAGCATGACGCCGCTGACGTCGATCACGCTGCGCTTGGCGGCCGCCAGGGCCGGCGGTGGGATGTCGGCGAGGTTGATCCCGGTCGCGCCATCGGCGAGGCGTTGGACGAGTGATCGTGGATCCGGAATGGCGGCGCCCTCTCAGATGCTTTTCGGGGTCTTCGGCGTCGGCGGCGTTTCCGGTGCCGGGGTCGCGCCGCCTTCGCCCGTGCCGGGCAGATCCTTCATCAGGTCTTCCAGGAATTTCTTGGTCTGGCGGGCCTTTTCCTCCAGCCACGGCCGCGCTTTCTGATACGCGGCGTTGGCGTCGCAGGCGGCGTAACGGGCGGAACAGACCGACAGGCAGGCGGCCTTCTTGGCCTCGTCGTCCACGTGCTTGGTCTCGCAATCGGCCCGACAGGTTTGGTGTTCCCTGGCACAGTCCTCGGCCGACCGGGTCACCGGCGCCTTGTCATCGGCCAGCACCGGGGTCGCGACAGCGGTGAGCAAGAGCGTGACCACGCCAATCAAAAAAATGGGAAACTTCGGCATCATTTCACTCCACGGTGACGCTTTTCGCCAGATTGCGCGGCTGGTCGACATCAGTGCCCTTCAGCACGGCCACATGATAGGCCAATAACTGCACCGGGATGGCATAAAGAATGGGCGCGACGAAGGGATCGACGGCGGGCAGGGCGACGATGGCCTCGGCGATACCGTCGAGCCGCTTGGCACCGGCCTGATCGGTGATGGCGATGACACGGCCGCCGCGCGCGGCAACTTCCTGGATGTTGGACGCGGTCTTATCGAACAAGTCATCCGACGGCGCGATGACGATGACCGGCACCTGTTCGTCGATCAGCGCGATGGGGCCGTGCTTCATTTCGCCAGCCGCATAGCCTTCGGCGTGGATGTAGGAAATTTCCTTCAGCTTCAGCGCCCCTTCGAGGGCGATTGGATAGCTGGTGCCGCGGCCGAGATAAAGCACGTCGCGCGCCTCGGCGATATCCTGGGCGATAGCCGCCAGATGCTCGTCGTGATTGAGGATTTCGACCGCGCGCGCCGGCACCTCGGTCAACGCGCCAACCAGACGGGCTTCCTCCGTCGCGGAAATCTGGCCGCGCGCGCGCGCCATGACGATGGTCAACGATGCCAGAACGGTAAGCTGCGTGGTGAAGGCCTTGGTTGAGGCCACGCCGATTTCGGGTCCCGCCACGGTGCGCAGCACGGCGTCGGATTCACGCGATATGGCGCTTTCCGGCACGTTGACGATGGACAGGATCACTTGTTTCTGGCCGCGCGCATACCGCAGGGCGGCCAGGGTGTCGATGGTTTCGCCGGATTGCGAGAGGAACACCGCGAGACCGTCGTCCGGCATGGCGGCGGCGCGATAGCGGAATTCGGAAGCGATATCGACCTCGACCGGCACCCGGGCCAGCTGCTCCAACCAGTATTTCGCGGTCATGCAGGCGTAATAGGAGGTGCCGCAGGCGATCAGCGTCACCTTGGACACGGCGGCGAGATCAATGGCGAGGTCGGGCAGGGTCAGTTTGCGGTCGGCCTGACTGACGTAGTTGTGCAGGGTGTCGCCGATGACCTGCGGCTGCTCATAGATTTCCTTGAGCATGAAATGCCGATAACCGGCCTTGCCGATGGCGGCGCCCGAGTGTTCGGTCAGGCGCACCTGGCGGGTCACCTCGTCGCCGGCCAGGTCATAGACGGTGGCGCCATTGTCGTTGATGACCGCCCAGTCGCCGTCTTCAAGGTACATGATCTGCTTGGTCAGCGGTGCCAGGGCCAGCGCATCGGAACCGAGAAACATCTCGCCCTCGCCGAAGCCGACAGCGAGCGGGCTGCCGAGGCGCGCGCCGATCATTAGGCCATGATGGCCGGCGAAGACAATGCCGAGCGCGAAGGCGCCCTCCAACCGTTTCAAGGTTTCATGCGTCGCCTGCGCCGGCGCCATGCCGGCTTCCAGATTGTGCGTGATCATGTGGGCAATGACCTCGGTGTCGGTCTCCGACGCCAGTTCACGGCCGTCCTCTTCCAGCTCGGCGCGCAGTTCCTGAAAATTCTCGATAATACCGTTGTGCACCAACGCGACCCGGTCGGTGGCATGCGGGTGGGCGTTGATTTCGTTGGGAACCCCATGGGTCGCCCAGCGGGTGTGGCCGATGCCGGATGTGCCGGCCAGCGGTTGCTCTTTCAGGCGCGCCGCCAGATTGTTCAGCTTGCCCTCCGCCCGACGGCGGTCGATGTGGCCGTTAACCAGGGTCGCGATACCGGCTGAATCATAACCCCGGTATTCCAGCCGCCGCAGGCCTTCGAGAAGCAGGGGCGCCGCGTCCTCGCGACCGATGATGCCGATGATGCCGCACATGTCAGGGCGTATCCTTCTTGTCGATCTTCGGTGTGGCGTCTGTTTGTGCCTTTTTTGTGGCCGCCTTTTGCGCGCTCTTCTGGGCATTATGACGTTTCGCCCAGCCGTCGATCTGGCGCTGCTCGGCGCGGGTGACGGCGAGCGCGTCGGCGGCAACGTCGCGGCTGACCACGCTGCCGGCGCCGACGATGGCGCCGTCGCCGATCTTGACCGGTGCCACCAACGCGGAATTGGAACCAATGAAGGCGCCGGCGCCGATGTCCGTGTGCGACTTGAAGAAGCCATCGTAATTACACGTGATCGTGCCTGCGCCCACGTTGGCGCCGGCGCCGATCCGGGCATCGCCGATATAACTCAGATGGTTGGCCTTGGCGCCGGCCTCGAGCGTCGCGTTCTTGACCTCGACGAAATTGCCGATGTGCACGCCGGCGGCAAGATCGGCGCCCGGGCGCAGCCGGGCGTAGGGACCGACGCGGGAGCCAGTTCCCACGCGGGCGCCCTCGAGATGGCTGAACGGCCGGATATCGACTCCGTCCTCGACCACGACGCCGGGGCCGAACACCACGTAGGGGCCGACCGTGACGTCGCGCCCCAGTACCGTGTCGTGCGCGAAATGCACGGTCTCGGGCGCGATCAGCGTGGCGCCGGCGGTCATGGCGGCGATGCGCAAGCGGGTTTGCAGGATCGCCTCGGCGACAGCCAGTTCGGCCCGCGAGTTGATGCCGATCAGGCGTTCCGCGTCGCCTTCGACGACGGCGCAGGCGCCGCCATCGGCGCGCGCCAGGCCGATGATGTCGGGCAGATAGAATTCGCCGTTGGCGTTGTCGTTGCCGACACGGCTCAGCAGATCGAACAGTTTGCCGCCATCGACCGCCATCATGCCCGACGAGCACAGATCGATGGACAGCTGTTCGGGGGTCGCGTCCTTGGCCTCGACGATCCGTTCCAGCGCACCGTCCGTGCCGATGACTAGGCGGCCATAGGGAGCGGGATCGATAGGACGAAAACCGAGCACCACGATTGCCGGGTCGGTGTCGGCGCGCCGGGCGGCGATCAACGCCGTGAGATCAGATGTCGGAATCAGCGGATTGTCACCATTTAGAATGACGATGTCGCCGGCGAAATTATTCAGTGCGGCCCTCGCCTGCAGGGCGGCGTGCGCGGTGCCGAGGCGTTCGTGCTGGATTACCGTGGCGTGCGGATGGGCGACCTCGGCGACCGCGTCCATGCCGTCACCGATGACCACGACCACCGTGCCGATTCCGGCCTTGTCCACCGTTTCCAGGATATGCGCCAGCATCGGCCGGCCGGCCAGCGGATGCAGCACCTTCGGCCGATCGGACTTCATGCGCGTGCCGAGACCGGCGGCCAACACGATGGCGGCGGTATTTTTGCTGGTCATGCGGCGCCGGCGGGTTTAGGGGTGCGGGTCAACGAATTGTCCTCATCGCGTGCTTCTTGCCATACGGCCCGGGAAGCGCCAAGTCAAAGTTTGTTTCGGAATCTTGCAATGGGATCAATGGCCAAGCACCGATTTCTCGGTATCGTCTTCGATCTGGACGGCACCCTGGTCGACAGCGCGCCGGACCTGCGGGCGGCGTTGAACCGCTTGCTGGACCATGCCGGCCGGCCGGCGGTCAGCCTGGCGGCGGTCAAGACCATGGTCGGCGACGGCGTGCCCAAACTCGTCGAGCGGGCATTTGCCGCGACCGGCGGCGTGCCGCCGGCGGCTGAACTGGCTGCGTTCATCGACCGCTTCACCGCCGATTACGAACGGAACGCTAGCCAATTGACGCGGCCCTACCCCGGCGCCATGGACGCCTTGGCGCGGCTGCACGCCGCCGGCTTGCCGCTCGGACTCTGCACCAACAAGCCGCAAGTGGCGACGGAAGCGCTGCTGACGGACCTCGACCTGCTTCGCTTTTTCACATCGGTGGTTGGCGGCGATGCGGTCCCCGGCGTGCGCAAACCGGACCCTCGTCATGTCATGGCGGTGCTTGATGGGCTCGCCATCGGGCCGGGCGAAGCGGTGCTGATCGGCGACAGCCCGGCCGACATCGGATGCGCCAAGGCGGCAGGAATTCCCGCCGTTGCCGTCTCCTTCGGCTACCCCAAGGGACCGGTCGCCGACCTCGGCGCCGACGTCATCATCGCCAGTTACGATGAGCTGGAGGCCGCGCTGGCCGGGCTTTCTTGACAGTGCCAGGGTGCGACCCTTAAATGGCGCCCTTCCCGGCCGGCGGGCACGCACCGATGGCCACAAGGGGCGCGTAGCTCAGCGGGAGAGCACTGCCTTCACACGGCAGGGGTCGTAGGTTCAATCCCTACCGCGCCCACCATTTCCTTCAGTTTTCGCCAGTCGGAAAATCGCCCTCGAGCAGGCGGGACTGGCCGTTCACCAGGTGGAAGGCCGCGGTCTGTGGTTCCGCCAGGGTGAGCACGTCCGCGGGCGACAGGCCCAGGCATTGCCAACGCAAGGCGCGGCCGGCTTCGCCATGGGTTACCACAAGAACCGGCCGATCCGGCGCCTGTTCGGCCAGCCACGCGGCAAGGCGCGCGCCCGTGGCGGGGTAGTTTTCGCCGCCGCCGGGAATGACATGGTTCCACTTGTCGGCTTCGCGGGCCGCGCACTCATCTGGATAGCGGGCGATGATCTCGGCGTCGGTCAGCCCTTCCCAGTGTCCGTAGCAACGCTCCATGAGACGGTTGTCATAGACGATGCGCTCCACGTCGACGCCGACTTCATCGCAGATGATCACGGCGGTTTGCTGGCAGCGGAACAAAGTGCTGCAGGCGATGGTGATATTGTTCCAGTCGGTGATCTCGCGTGCCAGCCGCCGCCCAACGCCGCGCGCTTGCCGGGTGCCGTTGAGGGTCAGAACCGAATTGCCCTGGCCCGGCGGCTGGAACTGGCCCTGATGACGGCCGATGCGGTTCCACGTGGTTTCGCCGTGGCGGACGAGGAATATTTCTGGGTGAGTCATGGTCGCCGCCTTATTCGATCCCGTCGAGTGTCGAGACGTGGCGGACGCCGGTCAAGGCCGTGCCCCACGTTCGCCGAACTTTCGACACCGTGTCGCCGTATGTCATACTAAGACTCGGTTCATAGCCGCAAATCGGACGACAGGAAGAGCACAATGATTGAAGCACAAACAATTTCCGCCAATGGTCTGGACCATCACGTGCGTGTCGCGGGGAGCGGCGATGACGCGATGATCCTGCTGCACGGCTGGCCGCAGACGTCGTACTGCTGGCGCCATGTGATGGAGGCGTTCGCCGCCGATTACCGCATGTTCGCGCCGGACCTTCGTGGCTTCGGCGATTCGGCCAAGCCCGAGGGTCACCACGACAAGGCCACCGTCGCCGGCGATATCTGGGCGATCATGGATACGCTGGGGATCGAACGCGCGGTGCTGGTCGGTCACGATATCGGTGCCCGCGTCGCCATGCGGATGACCCTCGACCGACCCGACCGGGTGTCGTCACTGGTCGTCATCAACGGCCGCTATCCGCCGCTCGGCGCCTTGCGTACCTCCGACAAGAGCCAGATGCAGGAGCGCTGGTATTTCTTCTTCCAGCAGTACCCCGACCTCGTAGAGAAACTGGTCTCAAACGATGTGCGGGCCTATTACGAACATTTTCTCGACCACTGGTCCCACCCGTCTTTCCACTTCACCGAGGCGGACATCCAGGAATACGTCCGCGCTTATTCGCGGCCGGGCGCCATCCGCGGCGGCTGCGCGCATTACCAGGCGGCGCTGAACGAGGACGAGGCACAGTGGGCGGCCGACGTGGGCAAGGTGGTTGAGACGGCGACGCTGGTTATCTGGGGCCAGGACGACGTGTGCTCGCCGCCGTTCTATACGGAAGGGTATGATCGGGTCTTCATCGACATGGACTTGCGCTTCGTCGAGACCTGCGGTCACTTTCCGCACGAGGAACGGCCGGCGGAAACCATCGCGGCTATGCGGGCTTTCCTGGGGAAATAACGGGCTCTAGTCGGCGGCCGGCGTCTGGCCGATCCATTCCCGCAGCGCCGGTCCGACGTCCTGCCACGGGCTGAAACCGATTGTGACAGCCTGCGCATGGCCGTCGTTAATGGCAATCAGCGTGGGGAACCCGTTGATGCCGGTTTTCTGCGCGATCCAGAAATCATTGCGGGTTTCGTCCATGGTGTCCATGTCATCGAAGGTGGCATGAAATTCGTCGCCGTCGAAACCGACGCTGACGGCGATGGCGCGGAGTTGGTCGGCGTCGGTCACATCCGTGTTTTCGATGTAGTAGGCCTGCTGGATCGCCTTCATCATCGGGAAGGCTTTTTCCGGCGTGATACGGCGCGCCGCGACGACCGCCCGACAGGCCGGCTCCGTATTGTCGATAAAGCCTTCGCGCTCGAGGAAATCGAAGTTGAACGGTTGACCCGACGCCGCGTGCACCCGTTCCCAGGCCCCTCGTTTTTGTTGTTTGCCCTGTTCGTCCATGACCTGGTCATGGCCGGGCCGCAGACCGCCCATGACGATGCGCAGCGGCAGGGCGTCGGCGAACTCATCCAAGATATGGTCAATCGCCGGCGCGAACCCCCAACACCATGAACACATGGGGTCGGCGAAATACATCAGGTAACGAGTCGGCGGGGCTTCGGTTTCTGACGTTTCAGGCATCGCGCACAAATAGGCTTTCGTCAGGGGTCAGGCGTCGAGGGCGTGATCGGTGACGGCCGGCGCGCCCGTGTCGAAAAAATCATAAACCCGGAAGGGGTGCGGTGTCTCGCAAAACGCTGGCGGCAGCGAATGAATGACCCCGCCGGCGCCGTGAACCAGACTGCCCGGGTGGTAATGGCCAGACAGCACGGCGCGGACCCGGCCGGATTCTTCCACCTTCGCCTTCATTGTCGCCGCGTCCTTGTATTCGTAATGCCAGCCGCGGGATGTGGTCGGCGGATCGATCATGTAATGCTGGACGTGAATTTGCGCGCAGTCGTGTTCGGGCGCGCTCAGGGCCGCATCGAACAGGGCGCGGCGGGCATCTGTCCGCTGCGGCTGGCGGTCCGCCGCCAGTTCATCCCAGAAACAGAAAAAGCGAAAACCGGCGATATCGCGGCCGCCGACGGTATCACCGAATACCTGGCCGAACGCGCCTTCATGGTCGTGATTGCCGGGTACCACCACATAGGGGATGCCGGTCGTGTCGAACCAATCCTTGACCAGTTGAAAGTCCTTGAGCGCGTCGTCGACCCAGGTTTCGTGCGGACGCTCATCGGGCGTGCCGCCGTCGATGACTTCGTCCGGCACGTCGAGCAGATCGCCCGACATCACCACCGCGTCGGGAGCGAGCGCCTTGATACGCGTGGCGAGACGGTCAAGAGCCGCCGGCATGTCGCGCGACAGCCGTAGCGGATTGCCGGCTGTTCCAGGCTGATGACGTCGCAGATGCATATCGGTGAAATGCAGCAGGCGGGTCATGGCGGCGCGGCGGCGAGACGATTTCAGGCGGCGTCGGGGCCGGGGGTTGGCGTCGGCGAGCCTTCGATGACCGGGCGAGGATAGAGCCCGGCGCCCTTGACGATGGGCTCGATCGCCGCTTCCCACAGGATGGCCATGATGTGGACACCGGCGACGCCTTCGATCTCTTGGATTTCCTGAATCTGTTCGATGCAGAGCTTGATACCCTCGGCACGGTAGGCGTCGTTAAGCGCCTTCTTGTCGTCGCTGTCGATGCCGCGGCCGGCGTCCTCGATGCGCTTGATGTGTTCCTCCGGCACGATGATGCCGGGGACACTGTCGTTGAGGAACCGGGCCATCGGTGGGCTCTTCAAGGGGCCCACGCCGGCCAGAATGGAGATCTTCTCGTGCAGGCCCATGTCGACAACCCGCTTCATGTATTCCTTGAACAGCGGCATGTCGAAGATCATCTGGGTCTGCGCGAAGTCGGCGCCGGCCACCACCTTCTTGGCCAGCCGTAGGGGGCGCATCGCGACTGGCGATGAAAACGGACTCGCCGCCGTGCCGATGAGCATCCGGGGGCCGCCGGCCTTGATGTCCTCGCCGCCCTGGAATCGGCCTTCGTCGCGCATATCCCGGACCATGCGGATAAGTTGCATGGAATCCACGTCGTGGACATTCTTTGCGCCGATGTGGTTGCCGAAGGATTGATGGTCGCCGGAAAGACACAGCACGTTCTTGATGCCGTGCACGCCGGCGCCCATCAGGTCGCTCTGCATGGCCAGCCGATTGCGATCCCGGCAGGTCATCTGGATGATCGCTTCCAGGCCTTCCTGTTCCAGGATGATGCCACAGGCGATGCTGGACAGGCGGACGATACCAGTTTGGTTGTCGGTAATATTGGCGCCATCGACAAAGCCTTTCAGCATGCCGATCTTCTTGCGGACAATATCCGTGTCCATGGACTTTGGCGGGCCCAACTCGCCGGTGACGGCAAAGTGGCCGGCGGCCAATACGCGCTCCAGGTTGCTGCCCGACTTCCAGACCGGGCCCTCGCTGGCGTTCTCGGCGGGTTTTTCCAGGGCGCTCATGCCAGCCCCATGTCCTTGAGGAACTGGGCCTCGCGGTCGCTGGCTCCTGTATCGGCGGGCGCCGCCGCTGGTTGGGTCTCCGGTGAAATGGGTTTCGGCTCTCCGACCTCGATGGTGGTGGTGCGGCCATCGGCGTTGGGCTGATGCAGGTCGTCGCGAACGACGACGCGGCGCATGCTGCCGCCGCGGCTGGTCGACCAGTCCTTCGGTGGCTGCACTTCCATCAACATGTCCATGAGGTCGAGATTTTCCGAGTTGTTCCAGATTTTGTTCCAGACGCAAGGAATAGAGGTGTCGACTTCGCACATGCCGCCCTCGGAACCGCCGCACGGGCCGTTCATCAACTGCTTCGGGCAACGGGTGATGGGGCAGAGGCCGCCGGTATACTCCAGCACGCATTGGCCGCAACCGACGCAGCGTTCCTCCCACACACCGGGCTCCGTCGGTTGGCCCATGAAGTTGGTGTCGAGACCCGGCAGGATTCGGGTCTTGGGATAGCGCTCGGCCAGCGTCTGAATGCCGACGCCGCAGGCCATCGAGAGCACGGCGTCGTATTCCTCAAGATCGTCTTCGAGCGGCGCCACGAACTCTTGCACGCATTGGCGTTGCACGGTCCTCTCGTGGACCTCCAATTCCTGACCGTCAACGGCCGCCGCGGTTTGTAGCGCCGAGGCGAGGGCCGACGTTTCCTTGTGGCCGCCGGCGAAGCAGACTGAAACGCAGGTTCCGCAGCCGACCGCGAGGACCTTCTTCTTGCCCTTCATCATCTTCTGCAGTTCGGGGAGCGGTTTTTGTTCCGCGACGATCATGGCGTCAGACTCCTTAGGTGGCGGCGATGTCGTCGGGTGCAACGGCCCGGACCCGCTCGTAAATATCCCATCATCTAGATCAATCCCAGTTCGGCGAGCAGCGCATCTTCCGGTGCCGGTTGGTTGGCGGTGTCGGCGGCGGCCGTCGCGCCGCGCGCCACGCGCAACGGATTGGGGCCGAGGCGGCGGATGTCGGCGGCGACCTCGTTGGCGGCATCGGCGAACGGCTTGGCGCCGTCGCGCGGCGGCAGATGCACCATGCGCACGCGATCGGCGCCCATGCCCACGTCGTCCAGCCATTTGCGTGCCCGGTCGGTGCGCTTCGCCGCGTTCAGGTTGCCCGTCGAATGGTAGCAACGCCCTGGTTCGCAGCCGGAGACGATGACGCCATCGGCGCCGTCCTCGAAGGTGCGCATCAAGTGCAGATTATCGATGCGGCCGGTGCACGGCATTTTGATGACGTCGAGGCCGACCGCCGCCCCGTCGCCGTCATAGCCGGAATAGGCGTCGACGGATTCCGCCGAATGCGGGCAGCAGAAGGTGACGATCCAGGGCTCGTCCAGCGGCCGTCCCTTGGCGCCGCTGGCGGCGAAACGATCCGGGCTGAATACCGCCTGGACATCCGACATCACATCCTTGTCGGCGAACAGGGTCATGCTGATGGCGCCGGTGGGACAGGCGGCGGCGCACAAACCGCAGCCGCTGCACACGTCTTCATCGACCCGGGCGGCGCCCATGATGCCGCCGACGCCGACCGCGTCGCTGTCGATGGCGGCGGCACCGTAGGTACAGGCCCGCACGCAGGTCAGGCAGGCGACACAAATGCTTTGATCGACGACGGCCAGCGGTTGCTCCGGCGCGATGAACGCACCGTCACCGTCCGGCGGCGGCAGATCGAGGACAATTTCGCCACCCTTGCAACGCGAGATGCAGGTGGTCAGGTATTCGGTCTTTTCCGATTGGCTGAGAATCAGGTCCCGGTGATCCGGCTCACCTTCCAGATAGCGCACGCGGCAGGTGCCGCAGAGGCCGCTGGTGCACGAGCTCTCCACGGCGTAGCCATTTTCGTGCAACACATTGAGAATGGATTTTTCCGGCGGCACGCCGAAGGCATCGCCGGTGCTGGCGATCTTGATGAAAAATTCGGCCGATCCGTCGCCGGAACTGGTGGCCATGCCCCGTCCTACTATATCTGTTTTCCCGTTGGCGCGAATTGGAGCTCGAGCCGAGGGAAGGGATCATAGGGTCATATTGGAATTATTATCAAATCATCCGGGCATGCCCTGACGGCATAGCCCCATGTCGGCGCGTGGCATCAGTGTTTGGCATTCATAAGTTTCGTTGAGTCTTCCACATGGCGAATTCTGCCTTCCGCCGTTGCCCTGTCCAGCCAGACCCGTACTTGCGCCAACTCAATTTGGAAGTGTGCGGCAATTCCGTTTTCGTCGGTCGGCGTCTCGGAAAGCAGGTCCCTCAGGGCTGTCAAAAAGCTGCCGTAGAGATCGGGCATGGCGGTCGCGGAGGGCAACACCTGATCCTGTGGTCCGAGAAAGAAATTGGCGAGGTTGTCATGGCCGTCGATGTCGTCCGCCGTCATCGGTCGATAACCGAGATGGCGTAGCGCGAGGTTGCCCGGTGACATGTTGTCGCCGGCGCGGACGAATCCGGGGACCCAGCCTTCCGTGCGATTCTCCTCGGCGCCGGCCCAGATGCCACCCGTGCGCCGGGTCTCGATGACCACGGCGATGTCGGACAGGGCGTACTGGTATTTATTGGCGCGCATGGCGTTGGCCACGGTGAAGCGGGTCTCTGGCGAAAATGGAGTCACCAGGGTCAGGCGCCCGTCGGACAGCGCTTCGCGATTGCGTTTGGCCGCGACCGCCTTGACCAGACTGTCGGAGAGGACACTGATGACATCGCCGCCGGCGCCAAGCGTTGCCGAAATCGCTTCCCGATCGATGCCGCGCATATCACTGGAAATCACCGTCAGTTGATCGCCACCGCAGCGCGCGCCGAGACGCCGGGCGAACACCAGACCGTCGGTATTGCTATCGCGTGAACCGACGATGCAGATGCCGCCTCGGTTCAGCCGTTGCGGATCGCCGGCGCCGAAGATCACCGGCGCTGTCGCTGATTTCAGGCGCTGATGCAGTTTGGCGGGAAAGCCGGGGTCGCCGCCGCCGAGGGCCCAGATGCCGGCTTTCGTCCAGGTCTCCCACGCCCGTTCCAGATCATGCCCGCGGCGCAACAGGGTCGCGATTCGATCGCCGCCGATGTTGACGCCGCTGATACGGCGGAGAATTGGCGAGACGTCACGCCGCACAAGATCCCCTGGCGCCAGGTGGTTGGCGCCAAGCCAGGTGGACAGACGGTGATACTCGGCGGCGGTCAGCGGCTTGGCGTCGTGGCGCGCGGTGGTGAAGTGGCCGCAGAGCAGGAGGACGGCGGCCGTATCCACACTCGGTGGTCGGATGCCGGACCGATGCGGCATGGTCAGACGATCAATGCCTCGACGATGTCATGGAACCGCGCCTCAAGGGCGGCCACTCGATCCGCTGACGCCGCGGCATCTGGCGAAACATAACGATCGCCGCTGACGGAGAACGCCCGCCAAACATCTTCCGGCACGCCGTACGCCGTGTGGACCTTTTCCATGAACACCTTGCTGACGCCGACGGGCAGTTGCAGCAGGCCCTTGTCGACGAGGCGAAACAGCAGATCGGTCTCGCGGCGCGCGATCGCGGTGCGTCGGTTGGAAAGAATTAAGTATTCCATGAACGCGCGTTCGTCTTCCGCCAGGGCGGCCCAGATGTCGTCCAGTGCCGCCGCCGTATGCGCGCCGCGTCGCCGGTCGACGACCTCGCGGGCCGACCGGTCGCGTTCGGCCTGATATTGTTTTTGATTCTCGTTGTTCCAAAGTGAGGCTCTGGCCATGCTCAAAATTCCTTTCCGTGTTCGCATGTATACTAACGCGTCTTGCAAAACATTGACGATCGAAATTCGACGCGATGCGTCATCGATGTTTTTTAACGCGCGTACTTCTTGACGAAGAGGCGACAACTTGTCACTCTTATTGTCGTGATCGGTTCTATTCGGTCATCGTGGTTTTTATCGGACACTCGCCGCCACGAAAATCAAAGCGCAGAGTGGGCTCTTCCAAGACGGCCCGGTACGACACCCGCCCGTCCCAGCCCTTTGTCCCGTTGGACCGGTTTCCTCGGAAGCCGACAGGTTGGATTTGGCAAGCGCGTGAATACTTTCGCATCCCGACATCCGAATTGCGTCGCCGCGATGCGTCGGCACGCCTTGGCCACGAACACATGGAGGACGAACAATGTCTGAGTACGAATTCGATTTCAGCAAGGGCGTGACGGAATACAAGAAGATCATCGACGGCGGCGAAGCCGACTTCGTTCCGGTGACCACGCAGATGGCCGAGTTCTGCATGGCCTATGGCGGCCACAACGGGCGCGAGTTCTTTTCAAATCCGGAACTGTTCGTGCGCGGCAGCCTCCAAGTGCAACAAGAAATGGGCTTCCACGTTCCCGACATGGTGTGGGATGTCTATTCGGTCGAGGCCGAGGCGCTGGGCGGCAACATGGCCTGGTTCGATGATCTCTATCCGGCGCTCGACAA
>JAYOFM010000010.1:37163-45092 GCA_038117225.1 Rhodospirillales bacterium | reverse complement strand
CAGCCTGCTGTCGGTGCCGGAGATCGCCACCTTTATGAGCGCCACCATCATCGGCGGCGCCATCCTGCAATGGCCGCTGGGGCGATTGTCGGATCGCATCGACCGCCGCTGGGTGATCATCATCGCTGGTCTGGGCGGCGCCGCGACCGGGGTCGCGTTGGTGTTGTTCAGCGGCGTCTCCAACAATGCCCTGCTGGCGTTGTCGTGCCTCTATGGTGGTTTCGCGTTTCCGCTGTACGCGCTTGCCATCGCGCATACCAATGATTCCGCCGGACCCGAGGATTTCGTCGACATTGCCAGCGGCCTGCTGCTGTTCTTCAGCATCGGCGCCATCGTCGGCCCGATTGCCGCTTCGGCGGTGATCGACGTGTTCGGCCACGTCATGCTGTTCGCCTATACGGCCGTCGTGCATGTGCTGACCGCCGCGTTCGCGTACTACCGCATGCGCCGCCGCGCGTCGCAGCCGCCAGACGAGCGCGGGAATTTCGTCGCCGTGCACAAGATGTCGCCGGGCATTGCCGAGATCGATCCTCGCGCCAAGGATGATGGCCCCGGCGTTCCGGAATAATACATCCTAAAAGAACGCGAACGTCCGTGTTTCCATGCTTTCGCGGGGCGGCGCGTCGGCCGGCGTTGTCGGGTCGTCGAAGGCGGTATGGATGGTGAACCGTGCACGGCCATCGGTTTCCGAATCGTAGGTCTTGATCAGGATCGCCTCGCCGGCGGCCATTTTCGGAAAGTAGGTCCAGCGGTGCGCCGGGTCATAGACCACGTGCTGGATTTCGCCGATGCGATCCTTGGCCCGGCGTTCGGCCGCGATCAGGTGTTCCGGCGCCACGCTGGCGGCGTCGCACAGCGCCAGCGGCATGCTTTCCACCGGCCCGGCGATGCTGCGCCAGACATTGATGATGGCATAACGCCGCGCCAGCAGCGGTTCCGCCGCCGCGTCGCCCAGGTGGTCGCGCAGCCGCCGCGCCGCCGAACGATCGGTGTAATCGTTGTGGACGATGGACGCCGGATCACGAACCTTCCTTTCGCTGCGGACGGCCTCCGTACTGGCGCGCCGCGTGTGGTCGAAGATCGAGACATCGCGCGCGCCGGTGACCCGTTTCACCAGACCGATGACCTCGGCTTCGTATATGCTGGCGATGGCGTCATCGTCGTAGAAGTCGCCGACCGCCGTCGCGTGCTTGACCAGGGCGAAGCCGTGCCGGTCGAGATCGAAACTGTCGGCGACGGGACGGCCATCGGCGATGCGGACCCGCCGTGGCGCGTAGTCACCGTCGTAGGTGGTCTCGCCGTCGCCGCCCGGGCGGGCATGGAACACCGGTTTGGTATTGGCGTCGGCGAGATAGCGAATATCGGCTTCGATGACGCCGTCCCCGTGATTTGTCCGATCCATGAAACATTACACTCCCGATTGTCGGCGCGGACAGCTTAGCAGCCTCGCTATCCCATGTCGCGAATAGGCGGTTGCGCGGGGGCGTGCCGGGGATAAGCTATCTGGCGCGGGAGGACATAGATGATGACCGATACGAGCAAGGAAAGCCCGGCCGGACCGCTCGACGGCATTCGTGTGGTCGAACTCGGTTCCATGCTGGCGGGGCCGTTCTGCGGCACCATGCTGGCTGATTTTGGCGCCGAGGTGATCAAGGCTGAAAAGCCGGGCAGTCCCGATGCGTTGCGCCAATGGCCGCCGTTCAAGGACGGCGAGGAACTGTTGTGGCGCTCCATGGCGCGTGGCAAGCGGGTGATCACCCTCGACATCGCCAAGCCCGACGGCCGCGATGTGGCGATGCAGTTGATTGAGCGCGCCGACATCGTCATCGAGAATTTCCGCCCTGGCACCATGCAGCGCTGGGGATTCGACGCGGCTGAACTGACGGCGCCGGTAGGCGGTCCGGTGTGGGTCAGTGTGTCCGGCTATGGCCAGACGGGACCGCTGAGCAGCGGTGGCGGCTATGCCACCATCGCTGAATGCTTCGCCGGCATGGCCTCGTTCACCGGTTATGCGGATCGCGGCCCCATGGTGTCGCCGTTTCCCATGGCCGATTACCTGGCCGGCATTTTCTCCGCCTTCGGTGCGCTGGCGGCGCTGGAAGAGCGGCGGCGCTCGGGGCGCGGACAGATCGTCGACACGGCGCTGTATGAACCGTTGCTGCGTATCATCGAGACGGCGGTGCTGCGCTGGGACCAAACCGGCGAGGCCAAGCAGCGGGTTGGCAATCAGATGCAGGAAGACGTACCACGCAATGTCTACCCGACCGCCGATGGTGGCCACGTGGCGCTGTCCATCGGTTCGGATCAGTTGTTCCAGGCATTGCTCGACGGCATGGGGCGAACTGATTTGAAGACCGATCCGCGCTTCACCACCATGGCTGACCGGGCGGCACATCGGGACATCATCGACGCCGAGGTCGCCGCGTGGTTCGCCGCCAACGATACCGAGACGGTGTTGGACACCATGGCCCGGCATCGGGTCATCGTCGGCAAGGTCAACGAGATGGCCGATGTGTTCGATGATGCCCATATTCGGGCGCGGGAAATGATCGCCGCGATCGCCGATCCGGTGCTCGGCACCCTGAAAATGCCGGCGCCGGTACCCAAGCTGTCGCGCACCCCCGGCAGCATCCGCTGGACCGGTAAGCACGCGGGGGCCGACAACGGCCACGTTTATGGCACACTGTTGGGGTTGTCCGAGGCACGCCAGGCGGCACTGCGCGCCGACGGCATTATTTAGAGCGAGGAGACACCCGCCATGTCGCGCGATGTTGGCATTATCGGTTACGGCCAGTCGGTCTATGACAAGAAGCCCGAGCGCGGGCTGCTGTGGTATCTCGCCGATGCCTCCCGCCGGGCGCTGGCCAGTGCCGGGCTGACCATGCGGGACATGGACGGGCTCGCCGTTGGTTCGTTCGAATTGCCGCCGGACAACGCGGTGACCCTGGCCGAACAGTTCGGCATCTCCGTCGGTTGGGCCTACATGGTGACGGCCGGCTCGGGCGGACCCATTCCCGCGGTGCTCAATGCCATCCGCGCGGTCGAGGCGGGGCAGGCGGAAACCGTGCTGGTCGTCGTCGGCGACGCCTACGACGTGCAGGGTCTGTTCGACATGATGGATGATCTCAACGGCGCCCTGCACGATTACGTGACGCCGCACGGCTTCGGCGGCCCCAACGGCCTGTTCGCCATGGTGACGCAGAAGCACATGAATCGTTTCGGCACCACCCGCGAACAGTTGGGCCGCATTTGTGTCGATCAGCGCGCCAACGCCATGCGCAACGACAACGCGCTGCTGCGCGCACCCATGTCCATGGACGATTATCTCAACGCGCGACCCATCGCCGATCCGCTCAGATTGTTTGACTGCGTCATGGCCTGCGCCGGCGCCGACGCGATCGTCGTCGGCCCGCTCGATCGCGTGGTGAAAGGCAAGGGGGTGCGCGTTCTTTCCGGCTACGAGCGCCACAATCATCCACCCGGCGAGATCACGCCGCTGGAAGGCGGCTGGACGCTTTATCGCGATCGTCTGTGGAACGATGCCGGATACGGTCCCGCCGACATGCAGTTCGTCAATGCCTACGACGATTATCCGATCATGGTCGCCATTCAATTGGAAGATCTGGGTTTTTGCGATAAGGGGATGGTTGGTCCGTTTCTCGAATCCCACACGATGACCCATGATGGCTCGTTGCCGTTGAACACCGGTGGCGGTCAGCTGTCGGTCGGTCAGGCCGGTATGGCCGGCGGGTTGATGCTGGTCACCGAGGCGGTTTGCCAATTGCGCGGCGAGGCCGGGGCGCGTCAGGTCAAGGGCGCCAAGCGCGGCCTGGCCAGCGGCTACGGCATGGTCGGCTATGGTCACGGCCTGTCGACGTCGGCCGCGGTTCTGGAGGTGGCGTCATGAGTGCCCATTATCCACAGCCGAGGGTCACTCCGGTCAACCGGCGCTTCCTGGAAGCCTGGCGCGATGAGGGCAGCCTGCTGGTGCAGCGCTGCGACGACTGCCAGCACGTCTACTTCTATCCGCGGCCGTTCTGCACCCTGTGCTTTTCAGACAATGTCGGCTGGTTGACCACCAGCGGTCTCGGCACCGTGCTGTCGTTCACCCACGTGCACCGGCCCAATCACCCCAGTTTCTTCGACGAGGTCCCCATCGTGCTCGCCGAGGTGTCGCTGCCCGAGGGGCCGTCACTGCTGGCCCGCGTCGTCGGCGACAACCGCACCGACATCGCCGAGGGCGCGACGCTGGCCCTGGTCACCGGCGAAGAACGTTCGCGCTATCCTCTTCCCACCTTTATCCTTACGGAGAAGGCACCGTGACCGAGATTACCGTCCTCACGCCGACCGGCTCACTTGGTTACGGCTTCGACAGCGATGCCTTCACCCGAGCCATGGGCATGGGGCCGCAGGTGATCGCCGTGGATTCCGGTTCCACCGATCCGGGGCCGCACTACCTGGGCTCCGGCGAGCCGCTGGTGCCGCGGCTATCCATCAAGAAGGAACTGACGACCATGCTGGTGGCCGGTTGCGGCGCCGGCATCCCGGTGGTTGTCGGCAGCGCCGGTGGCGGCGGCACCAACCGCCACGTTGACTGGATGGCCGGCATCGTGCGCGAGATCGCCGCCGAGAAGGGGCTGCGTTTCAAGCTCGCTATTATCTACGCGGATATCCCCATCGAGCGCGCAAAGAAGGCATTGGCGGACGATGAAATTCAGCGCTTCGAGGCCTCGTTCGACCTCACCGACGAGCTGCTCGACGAGACCGTCGCCCTGGTGGCGCAGATGGGCCACGAACCAATCGCCCAGGCCCTGGCCCAGGGCGCCGACGTGGTCATCGCCGGGCGCGCCGTCGACGACTGCGCCATCTCCGCCTTTCCCATCTGGAAGGGCGCCGACGAGGCCCAGTCCGTGCACATGGGCAAGATTTTGGAATGCGGCGCGCTGGCCGCCGACCCGGGCGGCATGGACGTGATGATCGGCCGCGTCGCCGACGACCACTTCACGGTCGAGCCCGGCAACATGCGCCGCCGCGCCACCACCAAGTCCATCGCCGCGCATTCGCTGTATGAGCGCGAGAACCCGTTCCACCAGGCCGGCCCGGGCCACGCGTTGGACCTCAACGACTGCCGCTTCGAGCAGGTCGACGACCGCAGCGTCCGCGTCTCGGGCGCGCGCATCGAGCACGGCGCCGACTACTGGGTGAAGCTGGAAGGCGCGCGCATCGCCGGCCATCGCGCCATCTGCATCGCCGGCATTCGCTGCCCGACCATGATCGGGCGCATCGACGAAGTGCTGGACGCCGTGCGCCGCGACTGCCTCGACTACTTCCAGGACAACTCGCTGAAGATCGAGTTCCACTGCTACGGCCGCAACGGCGTCATGCGGGTGCTGGAGCCGGAGCAAGAGATCACCACGCACGAACTCGGCCTGGTGGTCGACTGCGTCGCCGCCGACGGGGACACCGCGCACGCCGCCAGCCACCACCTGTCGGGCGACCTGCTGCACTACTCCTACCCGGGTATCTTCAATACGGCGGGCAATCTGGCATTTCCGTACTCGCCATCGGACCTGCGCGCCGGGCCGGTCTACGTATTTTCCGCTTACCACCTGATGAAGGTCGACGATCCGCTGGAACTGTTCCCGATCTTAATGGAGGACGTGGGCTGATGGCCGGCATGGTGAAACTCCGCGAACTCGCCCCTGTCATCCGCTCCAAGAACGCGGGGCCATTCCGACTCACCTTCGACGTGCTGTTCGATGACGAGACCCTCTATGAACATGTCCGCGATTCCGGCGCCTTCAATGAGAAGGCCATCGCCGCCGCCTTCGGCGTCCCGGAATCGCAAATTTCGTCGCTGTTCCACTTCGACGCCGCGCGGGCGCTCAAGGTCACGTTCTTCCGCCCGCACGACCAATGCGCCATCGGCGAAAGCGATGCCTACGGTTGCCAGCAGCATGTGCCGCTGATGGATCTCGAGGTTCCCGACCCTTGAGCCGCACACCGACCGCGATACCCTTCGATGCCGTCTTCGGTGCCGAGATCGATGGCCTCGACTGGCACCGACCGTTTGACGCCGCGACCCGCGATGTGCTGACCGCCGCGTTTCTTGCCCACGGATTGCTGTGCTTGCGTGGCGCGCCACGGGACGCTGAAAGCTTCCTCGCCGCCGCGCATGTGTTCGGCACGCCGCAGCCACAGCTGATTCGCTCAAAATACCATCCCGACAGCGAACTGATTTCGGTGCACGACAGCACCCGCAAGCCGAACGAGGCCGACATCGATCCGACCGCCGTGCGCGCCGGGTCCTGGCACACCGACGACAGCTATTTCGCCCGGCCGGCCAAGGCGACCATGCTGCACGGCATCGATATCCCCTCGCGCGGTGGCGCCACCGGGTTTACCGACATGGCGGCGGCCTACGACGCCCTCGACGCCGCCATGAAGACCCGCGTTGACGGCCGCATGGCGGTGCATGCCTACGACACGCCGCGCGCCAGCAAACGCGCCGAGGCGCTGACCGACCAGGAAAAGGCGGAAACCCCGGACGTGGTGCATCCGCTGGTCCGCACCCACGACGAAACCGGCCGCCGCGCGATCTACATCAATCCCAACCGCCTCGACCATATCGAAGGCATGGAGCGCGCCGAAAGCGACGCCATTCTCGATGCCCTGTCGGCGCACGCCGACAACCCGGCATTCCAGTACTTTCATCCCTGGCGCCCCGGCGACATCATCATCTGGGACAACCGCCGCCTCATGCACCGGGTCATGCTCGACCACCCGATCGGCGAGACGCGGACCCTGCATCGCATTCTGCTCAAGGGACCGAAGCCGGCTTAAAGCGGCCAGACGATCAAAATCATCGGCACGGCGACGGCGATGATGAGGATTTGCAGCGGCAGGCCCATGCGCCAGTAGTCGCCGAAGCGGTAGCCCCCGGGGCCCATGATGAGCGTGTTGTTCTTGTGGCCGATCGGCGTCATGAAGGCACACGAGGCGGCCACCGCGACGGCCATCAGGAAGGGGTCGGCGGCGACGCCAAGCCGGTTCGCCAACTCGATACTGATGGGGGCGGCGACGATGGCGGTGGCGGTGTTGTCGATGGCATTCGAAAGCGTCATGGTAATAACGATCAGCAGCGTCAGCACGACCCAGGGCGCGGCCCCGGCGGCGAGCGCGATCATGCCCTCTGCGATCAAGGTGGTGCCACCGCTCGCCTGCATCGCGGCCCCGATTGGGATCATGGCGCCGAGCAGAACGATAACCGGCCATTCGATGGAGTCATAGAGCTCCCGTGCCGGCACGATACCCAAGAACACGTACAGCACGGCCACCGCAGCCAGCGCGGTGGCCAGGGTGACGACGCCGGTACTGGCGGCGGCGATGGCGGCAGCGAAGATGCCGACGGCCAAACCGGCCTGCTCGCGCCGGATTAATTGCAGGCCGCGCGTCGCCAACGGCAGGGTGCCGAGCCGGCGGGATATCTCCGGCAGCATGTCGCGTGGGCCGAGCAGAAGAAGGATATCGCCGGCGCGAATCTTGAGTCGGCGCACACGGGCGCGGAAGTGCCGCCCCTGGCGGCTGATGCCGAGCAACTGCACGCCGCCGCGCCGCAGCAACTGGGATCGGCTGGCGGTTCGTCCGATAATGGCGGCGCCGTCGGTGAGCACAACTTCCATCAGGACAACGTCCTCGCCTTCCAGATCGCGGGCCGCCGGGGGCGCATCCTGGTAGGCCAGCCCGTAGGCGCCGACAATGTGTTCAAACGCATCGGGTCCGCCTTGCACGACCAGGACATCGTTGGGCTCAATGGCGAGGCGCCGAGCGCCGCCAACCAAGCGCTCGCCCTTGCGGACGATGCCGAGGAATTGCACGTCGGCCTCATCGGCCAGGTCATCAAGATCACGTATTTTGAGGCCGATGGCC
>JAYOFM010000010.1:0-37063 GCA_038117225.1 Rhodospirillales bacterium | reverse complement strand
TGGCCGCCTTGGCGGCGTGCAGATCGACCGGCATCAGTAGCGCCAGCGCGGCGACATTGTTCATCACCGCGGATAACGCCGCCGCGACACTGGCCATGATACCGATATGAGCGAAAACCGAGCGGCCGGCATCGGCGACCCGCGAGACCAGCAATTCGACCGCGCCGGAACTGGTGAGTCCTCGGCTGATCACCAGCACCAGCGCGATGACAACGGTCGCCGGATGGCCGAAGCCGCTGAAGGCATCGGCGGCGGGTACCACGCCGAGAATCAAGGCGATCACCAAGGCGGTGAAGGCAACCAGATCATAGCGCCAGCGATCCCACACGAGAAACCCGAAAACCAGGCTTAAGATTGAAAAGACGATAAGTTGATCGATGCTCAAAACATGGCTCCGGCGTGGAAATCCAAGGGAATCGACATATCGTGGCGCTTTTTATATCCGCAGAGTAGCGGCAATGTTGACGGTTGTCAGATTGCCGTCAGGTGACACCGATAGCCTTGACCGCAGAATGGAAAGAGCACGATCAAATATTTTCCAGAGGGTGTGAGATGGATAGCGATTTTGTAGGCGCGTTGGCGAAAGCATCTGTTGCGCTGGGCCTATTATGTGGCGCATTCGTGAGTTTTGTCTATCTGGTCGGTTGATCGGTGGGACACTAAGGGGAACGGTGCCGCTGGGGGGGCGGTGCCGGCGCCATCATTGATTTATCAACCGATCGATAAAAATCTGGCGTCCTGGTGAACCACCAGCGACGCCGGTTTTTTCCCTTTATTCGGCTTTCTTGGTCTTGGTTTTTTCCGCGGCGGCTTTTTCCACGTGCGCCATGCATTCGCGCCAGATGATATAGGCGGTCTGGCGCTGCTGTTCCTCGTGGTCGAAGACCCGCTGGCGTTCGACGCCGAGCTGGTTCCGGGCGTCCGGGTCGATGATCTCGGCGATGGCCTCGTCGTAATACTTGACCGCGTCCTGCCTGATCTTTTCGATGTCGGCGAGCAATTCCTGGCGGTCAGTGTCGCATTGGGCGGCGGTCAACTCCGCTGACCACCCGTTGCGTGGCGCCACCACGGTGGCCAGAGCAAGCGCCGTCAGGGTGAAGGCGCTCGTGCGCGCGAGGATATGCATGACCAGGGCTTTCAGCCGCCGGTGACCGACATGTGGCGGGGCACGGCGGGGCCGCGGTGGTCGCGGTCGATGATGAAATCATGACCTTTCGGCTTGCGGCCGATGGCTTCGTCGATGGCGTCTTCCAGCGCATCGTCGGCTTCCGAGGCGCGTAGCGGGGCGCGCAGATCGGCGGCGTCGTTCTGGCCCAGACACATATAAAGCGTGCCGGTACAGGTCAAACGGACCCGGTTGCAGCTTTCACAGAAGTTATGCGTCAGCGGCGTGATCAACCCGAGCATCTGGCCGGTTTCGCCGATTTCCACGTACCGCGCCGGACCACCCGAGCGGTAGGGGATGTCGGTCAATTTCCAGCGCTGTTCCAGATCCCTGCGAACCTCGGACAGGGGCAGGTACTGATCGACCCGGTCCTCGCTGATTTCGCCCATCGGCATGGTCTCGATCAGGGTTAGATCGAAGCCTTCGGCACCGCACCACTCCAGCATGCGGTCGTACTCGCCGGCATTGACGTGCTTCAACGCCACGGCGTTGATCTTGATTTTCAGGCCGGCCGACTTGGCGGCCTGGATGCCGGCCATGACCTTGTGGAAATCGCCCCAGCGAGTGATCGCCTGAAATTTTTCCGGGTCCAGGGTGTCGACCGAGACATTGATACGCCGCACTCCGGCATCCACCAGATCATCAGCGAAACGGGTCAACTGGCTGCCGTTTGTGGTCAGAGTCAGTTCGTCCAGGTCGCCGGATTTCAAATGGCGGCCGAGGTTGCGGATCAGGCTCATGACGTTGCGCCGCACCAATGGCTCACCACCGGTCAGCCGCAGCTTGCGCACGCCCTTGCGCACGAAGGCCGAACACAGCCGGTCCAGTTCCTCCAACGTCAGCACGTCGGATTTGGGCAGGAAGGTCATGTCCTCGGACATGCAATAGACGCAGCGAAAATCGCAACGGTCCGTCACCGATACGCGAAGATACGACACATGGCGTCCGAAGGGATCGATCATCCTACCCAGGTTCCTTGTTACGGGTCGCTTGTCGCGGCCCTTCATTCAAAATAGGGAGCGCTCGGTCCGTTGTCTCCCGAATTTTCGTCACATGTTCGTCAGGCCGACCCTTTGGGATCGTCGTCGTTGCTGACGTCGAGGCCGCGCGCGCGCATGTCGGCGCGGGCCTGCTCACGCAGTTCCTCGCGTTCGCGCAGGTAGTCCTCGGTGGTGCGCGGGATCGGCACGGTGCCTGACGCCAGCGGGTTGGTGTCCTCTTCGGCGATGGCGATGACGCGGCAGTCGTCGCACATCTTCAGCCGATCGAGCTTGCCCGGCTCGGCGAACATGGCGTGGTCCTTGAGCTTCTCCGTCATGCGGTCGATGGACGACTTGGCGGCGAACGGTTTGTCGCAGCGGATGCAGTGGAAGGGTTCTTCCTCCTTGACCACCTGATGGCTGCGCGCGGCATCCAGGAAACTGAGCCGCGGCGCCAGGGTAATCACGCTTTCCGGACAGGTGTTGCGGCACAGGCCGCACTGCACGCAGGCTTGCTCGGCGAAGCTGAGTTGCGGCTTGTCCTCGTTGTCGTTCAGCGCCCCGGTCGGGCAGGCGCCGACGCACGCGAGACAGAGGGTGCAGCCCTCGGTATCGACGATGACGGCGCCGAACGGGGCTCCCGCCGGTAGCGCCACTTCGTCGACCTTGTTGGGCGCCGCCGCGTGCAGCGCGTCCAGCGCCAGGCGCATGACCGCGCGCTTGCGTCCCATGGGCAGGAAATCCGCCCGTGGCACGCCCGGCATGGGCTGTAGATCCTTGAGCCGGGCTTCCAGCGCTTCCGGATCGGTGTCGTCGAGCAGCGCCGCGCGGCCGGCGCCGTAACCCAGGCCCTTGAACACAGCTTCGGCGAATTCGAACTCGCCGGCCAACGCCTTGGCATCCTCGTGCTTGGCGGGGGGAACCAGGACCAGCACCCGCTCGGCGCCGAAGGCGACGGCGGCGAGCACGAAATCCAAGCCGATCTGGGTTGACTGGTTGAGCGTGAAGGGCAGCACATTGGCCGGCAGACCGCCGCCGAAGCGGGCCATGGCGCCGATCATCTCGTCGCCCCAGGCGCCGTCATGCACCAGCACCACTGGATGCGTGCCGCCGGCCTTCAGGTAGGTGGTGACCAGGGTGCGCAGGCGACGCGGCACGGCGTCTTCCGCCGGCACGTTGTATTGCGCGGCGCCGGTCGGGCAGACGGCGGCGCAAAGACCGCAGCCGGCGCACACATACGGGTCATAGGCGACCTTGTCCTCGACCGATTGAATGGCCGACGTCGGACAGACGTCCAGGCAGCGCGAGCAGCCGACGATGCGGGCGCTGGCGTGGGCGCAGATTTTTTCGTCGTAGTCGATATAGCGCGGCTTCTCGAAACCGCCGACCATGTCGGCGAGGTCGAACAGGGCGGCCATCACCAGCGCCGGATTGCCCGGGTCGGGATTGAAGTAGCCGTCGCGTTTCTCCGGCGCCGGGAACAGCGGCTCGCCACCGCGCAGATCCAATATCAGATCGCATTCGGAGGTGCCGCCGCCGGGTACGCCGTCGAATTGCAGATTGCCGCGCGATGATGCCGCCGCCGGCTGAAAACCCTCGACCTCGACGCCGAAAGCGCCCAGGTGTCCGCTGGCGCGGACGACGCGGCCACGGAACACCGGCACGTCCATGACCGCCGGCGCGGCGATCTCGGTTTCCGGGTTCAACACCACGGTGACGTCGAGCCGGTCGGCGATGCGCTTGGCGGCGTCGACGGCGGCCTCGTCCTTGCCGAGCACCAGAACGACGCCGGAGGATTCCATGGTCACCGACGGGGTCGACGCGATATCCATCGCCGCCTCGGCGAGCAGCGCCGCCATCTTCGCCGTCATGTCCTTGCTCGGCTTGTCGCCACGGCCGGCATCTGACCAGCCAGCCTTCTCGCGGATGTTGGTGAACGAGACGTCGGGCGCGTTCTCGCCCATTTCCTGCAGGGTCTCGACGAACAGCGGTGCTTCTTGGGTGCAGGCGACCAGCAGTTCGACGCCATCGGCGGCTTCCGCCTCGAACACGTTGAGCTGGCTGCGGCAGATGTGGCTCGCCACCTTGCATTCATCGGCGCCGAGCGCCTTGGCGAGGGCGTCGCCGTCGAGCGCCATGGTGCGCTCGCAGTTGCAGACCAGCACTTTTTTGTCGTTGAGTTTCATAGACGTTTCATAAGCGCGCGGCGCCCTCCCCAAGCGGCCGTTCCGACGCCGCAAGCGTTTTTCCCCGTCAATTGTATAGGTTGGTCCGGGTGTTTTCACTTGCCAGGGCGTTGAACCGCGGCAATTCATACAGAATATGGACGGGAAATAAAGCCCTGGTATACCAGGGTCCGCGAATGCCCACACAGGCGTTCGGGATGATCGGGAGCGGGATCGGCGCGTGAATGACCTGATGACCACCAAGGAGGTCGCCGCGTACCTCCGCATCAAGGAACGCAAGGTCTACGACCTGGTGCAGGGCGGTGATATTCCGTGCACCCGGGTGACCGGGAAATGGCTGTTTCCGAAGCATCTGGTGGATCTTTGGATCGCCCGCGGCACCCGGTTTCCGCACATGGTCGCCGAACTGGCGCGTCCGAGCCCGCCGATCGTCGTCGGCAGCCATGACCCCTTGCTGGAATGGGCGCTTCGGGAATCCGCTTGCGATCTGGCGTTGCTGCCGGGCGGCAGCCTGGACGGACTTGAGCGCTTCGGCCGCGGCGAGGCCATGCTGTGCGGTCTGCACGTGATGGATGCCGACAGCGGCGATTACAACACTCACGCGGTGACCGAGGCGACGAGCGGTCTCGACGCCGTGATGATCGCCTGGGCGGTGCGCGAACAGGGATTGGTGCTGGCACCCGGCAATCCGTTGGGCATTTCCGGTGTCGCGGATCTCAAGGCCCAGAAGGCACGGGTGGCGCTGCGCCAGCCGGAAGCCGGCAGCCGCATCCTGTTCAATCACCTGATCGCCGAGGCCGGCATCCGGCTCGGCGATCTCGATACCCTCGCCGAACCCCTGCGCGGCGAGACCGACCTGGCGCTGGCGGTCCTCGAAGGCAAGGCCGACGCCGGCATCGCCGTGCGCGCCGTCGCCGCCCAGTATCGGCTCGACTTCGTGCCGCTGCACAGCGAACGCTACGACCTGCTGCTGCGCCGCCGCGATTACTTCGAGCCACCGGTGCAGGCACTGCTCGCCTTCACTCGCACCGAGGCCTTCCTGACCCGTGCCCGTGAAATGCCCGGCTATGACGTCGGCGACCTCGGCCACGTGCGCTTCAACGCCATCTAACGCCCCTCATCGGAGACTTCGCATGCTCGATTTCGACAACGCGCGGCTAACCGAACGCCACACCGCCGGCAATGCCCCCGGCGACGACACCGGCGCGGAATACGTGATCGAGGCGATCACCAGCCGCCGCTCGGTGCGCGGCTTCAAGCCGGACCCGGTGCCGCGCGAGATGATCGAGCATCTGCTCGCCGTCGCCAGCCGCGCGCCGTCGGGCACCAACATGCAGCCTTGGAAAGCGTACGTGACGACGGGGGAGACCAAGCAGCGGCTGACCGATGAAATCATTGCCAGCGTCTCCAACGGCGAAAAACCGGCGCCGCGCCCGTGGAAGTACTACCCGGATGAATTCCCGCCGGTCTACAAGGCGCGCCGGCGGAAGATTGGCTGGGATCTTTATGGCCTGGCCGGTATCGAACGCGGCGAGACCGAAAAGATGGCCGACTTCCGCGACCGCAATTACAAGTTCTTCGATGCGCCGGTCGGCATCATCTTCAGCATCGACGAACGCCTGGAGATCGGCAGCTGGCTCGACTACGGCTGCTTTTTGCAGAACCTGATGATCGCCGCCCGCGCCCATGGCCTGTCGACCTGCCCGCAAGCCGCCTTCGCCGATGTCCACGCCCCCATCCGCCGCGTCCTCCCCATCCCCGACGGCGAAACCGTCGTCTGCGGCATGGCCATCGGCACCATCGACGACGCCGTCGACGTCAATGCGTTGGAGACAGAACGTTCGCCGGTGAGCGAGTTCGCGACCTTCTTCGAGGACTGACCCTCGACGCTACGCCGCCGCCAACCGCTTCCGCTTCCGCCGCGCCGCCGCGATCAGGGTCAGGCTTTCGACCATGACGGCGAAGGCGACGGCGAAGTAGAGGTAGCCCTTGGGAATGTGGAAGCCGAGGCCGTCGGCAACCAGGGTGACGCCGATCAGCATCAGGAAGGCCAGCGCCAGCATCTTGACGCTCAGGTGTTTTTGCACGAAGTCCCCGACCGGGCCGGCGGCGAACAGCATGACGGCGACGGCGGCCATGACGGCGGCGATCATGATGCGCACGTCGTTGGCCATGCCGACGGCGGTGATGACGCTGTCCAGGGAAAATACGATATCGAGAATGACGATCTGCACGATGGCGGCGGAGAAGCCGATGGTCACGGCCGTCTTGGCGTTGCCGGTATCTTCCTCGTCGCCTTCCACTGTGGCGTGGATTTCGTGTGTCGCCTTGTAGAGCAGGAACAGGCCCCCGCCGAGCAGCACCAGATCGCGCCACGACACAACATGGCCGAAGGCCTCGAACAGCGGCTTGGTCAGGCCGATGACCCACGTGATCGACAGCAAAAGGCCAATGCGCATGAGCATCGCCAGCGCCAGGCCGATGCGCCGCGCCATCGGTTGGCGGTGTTCCGGCAACCGGCCGACGACCAGGGCCAGAAAGATGATGTTGTCGATGCCGAGCACGATTTCCAGCAGCGCCAGTGTCACGAACGATGCCCAGGCGTGTGGATCGACCAATAGTTCCAGCATGTCAGCCCCCGCGGTGATGATTTTCGTCGCGTGAAGTGTCGCCGAGCCGGCATGCGGTGTCGAGCGATGGTTCGTGTTAAACTGTTGCCATGGCCAAGGCGAAAACCAGATCGAAAACATTGCCCGACGCGGAGCACATCCTCGATGCCGCGCTGGCGATGGCCGAGGACACCGGATGGGATGGGCTCAGTTTGCGCGCGCTGTCGGTGTCGCTGGACATTTCCATGGCCGAACTGCGGCGCCACTACCGCGACTCCGACGCCATCGCCGACGCCTGGTTCCGCCGCGCCGAGACCGCCATGCTGGCGCCGACCGGCCGACGCTTCCGCGATCTGGCGGCGAAGGAGCGGATCAAGCTGTTGATGCTGCGCTGGTTCGACGCCCTGGCACCCCATCGCCGCGTGACGGCGGCGATGCTCGGAACCAAGCTGTGGCTGTTCCATCCGCACCACTACGGACCGATGGTGTTCAACCTGTCGCGGCTGATTCAGTGGCTGCGCGACGCGGCGGGGCTTGACGCGAGCGGCCGGCGACGGCAAGTGGAGGAGGTCGGCCTGACGGCGCTGTTTTTGGCCACCCTGGCCGTCTGGTGCCGCGATGACAGCGACGACCAGCAACGCACCCGCGCGTTTCTCGATCGCCGCCTCGGTCAGGCCGATAGGCTGATGGCGAGTTGCTGGCCGCGAAAGGATAAAAAATGAAACTCCACGCCGATCTGACCAAGCGCGCCGTCGTCGAATCCGAAACCCTCGAATGGGTCGCCTCGCCGCTGGCCGGTGTGTGGCGGCGCATGCTGGAGCGCGATGGCGCGGAAGTGGCGCGGGCGACCTCGATCGTGCGTTACGATCCGCAAAGCTATTTCGATGCCCATGAGCACGGCGGCGGCGAGGAATTCTTCGTGCTGTCTGGCACCTTCAGCGACGAGCACGGCGACTATCCGGCCGGCAGCTATGTGCGCAACCCGGTCGGTTCGGCGCACACGCCGTCGAGCGCCGAGGGCTGTGACATCCTGGTCAAGCTGCGCCAGATGGACCCGGCCGATCAGGAATATGTACGGGTCGACACCACCCGCGACGATCTCGACTGGCAGCCGAGCGGTCTCGACGGCCTCGACCGCCTGACCCTGCATGAATTTGCTGGCGTGCGCACCTATCTGGCGCGCTTCCAGCCGGGCTGTATCGCCGCCGATCACGACCATCCGGGCGGCGAGGAGGTATTCGTGCTGTCCGGCCCCCTGGAGGACGAGGACGGCACCTATCCGACTGGCACCTGGGCGCGCCTGCCCGCCGGCTCGCGCCACCACCCGCGCTCGCCCAAAGGCTGCCTGCTTTACGTCAAGATCGGCCACTTGCCGAAACCCTAACCATTCAATTCCACACAGGAGGACCCGACCCATGGCGGGATACATCATCGTTCAGGTCGACGTGCACGACGCCGAAACCTATGAGAAGTACAAGCCCATGGTACCGCCGACGCTGGTGCCCTACGGCGGCGAGTTCGTGGTCCGTGGCGGGCCGCAGGAGTGTGTCGAGGGTAATTGGCATCCTCGCACCGTGGTCATCCGCTTCGCCGACGTGGCAACGGCGCGCGCCTGGTATGACTCTCCGGAGTACGCGCCGGCCAAGGCATTGCGTCACGCGGCCGCCAACGCGAATTTGCTGATCGTCGAGGGCGAATGACCTCCGCGAGCGCTCTCGCCGCGGCGCTGTGGCGCGCCCGTCAGCAGGGCGGGCTGGTGCCGCGTGATGCCGCCGCCGACATCAATGGCGTCGCGGCGGCCTATGACGTGCAACAGAATGCCTGGGCGCTCGGCGGCATGGCCCGGGCCGGCTGGAAGGTCGGCGCGACTAGCCAGATCGCGCAACAACGGCTGGGTCTCGCCGAGCCGGCGACGGCGCCGGTCTGGAAGCCGGAATGCCTCGACAGTCCGTGTGCGGTCGCCATGCCGGCGGACCAGTTCACCAGCGTTGAGAGCGAATTCGCTTTCCGCTTCGACGGTGATTTGGCGCCGCGCGATGAACCCTACACCATGGACGAGGTGCTGGCCGCCGTCGGCGCCGTTATTCCCGCCATTGAGGTGGTTGGTTCGCGCTTCGCCGGCGGCTTCACCGACATCGGCGCCGAGCGCCTGATCTGCGACATGGTCGCCAACAAGGGGTGGGTGTCCGGTACGCCGCATGAGGATTGGCGCGGTCGCGACTTCGCCGGACACGCCGTCAGCCTGGCCCGCAACGGCGCCGTCATCGCCGAGGGCTCCGGTGCCGAGGTGCTGGGTGATCCGTTCAACGTGCTGGTCTGGACCGCTAATCATCTGTCGGTGCGCGGCATTGGCCTCGCCGCAGGGGAGATCGTTTCCACCGGCACCTGCACCGGCATTCAGCCGGTCGAAGCCGGCGACGTCATGGTCGCCGACTTCGGTGATCTGGGGGCGGTAGAGGTGGCATTCAGTTAATCAAGAAGTGGCGACGGCCCAGCGGATGACGCTGATCGGTTCGGCCTTGCCCTTGGCGACGACGGAATCCGGCGTGCCCGGGTCGGCGATGCCGGCGGCGGTCGCGGTTGCGTGATCCATTACCAACTCACCAGCCGCCGCCGCCGAGCACAGCCGCGCGGCGACGTTGACGCTGTCGCCGATGACGGTGAAGTCCTGGCGGTTGGGCGGGCCGATGGCGCCGGAAATCACTGGTCCAGAAAAAATGCCGATGCCGATACCGCGCGGCAGCGCCTGTTCGGCCGCGCCGCGCAGGATGGTGGTGGCGGCGGCGACGGCGCGGGCTTCGCGGTCGGCACCATCGAAGCGCGCCAGCACCGCGTCGCCGATCATCTTGTCCACATCGCCGCCAGCGTCGTCGATGGCGTCTACCTGCATGGCCATTGCCCTGTTGAGGAAGGCCACCACCTCCGCCGGCGAATGCTGTTCGGAAAACTGCGTAAAGCCTCGGATATCGCTGTAGAGTAACGTGCAGTCGATGGCCTCCGAGGCCAACCCGCCGCCGTCGATGGCCCGCCGCGCCGCCTCGGCGGCGGAACGCGACAGCAGGCGCTCCAGCCGCCCGCGCAATTCGCCGAGTTTTTTCGTGCGCCAATCGATGTCGCGTTGCGCGTGCTCGACCATGCGATTAACGGTTAACGCCAGGACGATGAGCAACGCCGCCGGCAGCCCGATGGCGAGGCCGCCGGTGCGTGCCAGCAAGGTATCAAGCTGGCCGACCGGCTCGTAAAGCTCGAACACCAGACGTTGCGGTTCCGTCCCCGTGGTCGCGGCGACGGCGAACGGCACGTAGAGTTCATAGAGGGCGACGCCATCGGCGCCAGCCTTGCGTACCGCCGAGCGCTCGCCGTCAACGGCGGCGCGTCGGTAGGCGTCGCTGGGATCGCGTTCGCCGATGCGGGATTCGTCGGTGGCGAATAGCAGCAAGCCCCCCGCGCCATAGATCTTCAGCCGCGCGAGGCCGAGTTCCCGCTGTTCATTGCGCAGGATACGCAGCAGCCTCTGGCCCTCCGTCGTTGCGTAGATCGATTGGGGGTCGGTGCTGCTGGCAAGAGTTTTCCACGTAACGGCGACTTCATGGCCGAGCGCCGCGTCGATGACGGCGGCGCGGCGACTGGCGAGTTCGAGATAAATCGAGCGCATCAGCGTGCTGCCGCCCCACGCGGCCAGCGCCGACACGGCAACCAGCAGCACCACGAACAACGGCATTGCCTGGCCAAGGAACAGCCGGCGCAGGGGGTAAGGCGCGTCGAACGCCTCGTCGGCGTTATCGTGGGGGCGCGCGTCTGGCGGCATGGGATGGTCTTTGCGCGGTTGGCGGACAAGGCTTCGTTATCTTACGACGCAGGCGTAGTCCCGCTATGGCGGCGCGGCCATGATCTGGCTCAGTTTGCAAAGCGTCGTTCGGCAAATCGCCCTCGGAAAATTTGACCACGGTCAAACGGAATTCCCGCGCGATTGATCTCTATCAACGACGGCACGGCGCTGCCGTGGTTTGTGTAGTCGGTATTCGTGTGGGCGACGACCGCGACCCCGCCGACTATTTGCCAAACAATCGCGGTGGGAGAAGGGAAATGAAAATGATATCCGGATGCCTGACGAGAGCCATCATGGTCGCCGCCCTGTCAATGGCGGGAAGCGCCTTTATCGCCGTGCCGATTGTCGCGGCGGCGGAAATGGAATCGACAATCGCCCGTGGCGGAAAGATTTACGATAAATGGTACAAGATGGCCAAGACCGAGGCGCCGAAAGCGTCGCACGCGCTCTACCCATCCGATAAGAAATACGCCAAGAAGCCGGGCGCCAACTGGCGCTGCAAGGAATGCCATGGATGGGACTATCGCGGCACCGACGGGGCCTACAAGTCCGGCAAGCATGCGACCGGAATCAAGGGTATCAATGGCGCCGCCGGCAAGCCGGTTGCGGACATTGTTGCCATGCTAAGCGGTTCCAAACACGGCTATGGCGACAAGATGGCGAAGGCCGACCTCGAGGCCGTGGCGATGTTCGTCAGCCAGGGTCAGGTCGATATGGATGGGACGATCGATCGCGCCTCGAAAAAACCCAAGGGCGATGCCGCCAAGGGTGAGGTTTACTACAATACCATCTGCGCCGGCTGTCACGGCAAGGACGGTAAATTGCCCAAGGAGATGAAGTCCTTCGGCAAGCAGATGGGCAATCCCTGGGAGGTCATGCACAAGATCCTCAATGGTCAACCCGGCGAACAAATGCCGGCGTTGCGTGCCGTGCCGCGTGAGATCGTCGCGGACATCATGGCGCACATGACCACCTTGCCGAATTAATAACCTATTTGGGACTCGCCGGCCCGGTCGGTCCCGGGCCGGCGAGGCGCCTTTTCCATCCTGGAGTCCGACAATGATTGATCGCCTGTGGCGCTGGTTCACCCGGCCGTCGATACGTTTCGGCTGGGGGCCGCTGTTCGTCGTCGGCGGCGTCGCCGGCATCATTTTTTGGGGCGGCTTCAATACTTATATGGAGCACACCAATACGCTTGGTTTCTGCATTTCATGCCACGAGATGCGAACCACCGTGTACGAGGAATACAAAAAGTCCGTCCACTTCACAAACCCGTCCGGCGTGCGTGTCTCGTGTTCTGACTGCCACGTGCCCAAGGAATGGACGGCAAAGCTATGGCGCAAGGTCCAGGCCAGCAATGAGTTGTTTCACAAGGTCATGGGCAGTGTCGACACGCCGGAGAAGTTCGAGGCCAAGCGGCTGGAACTGGCTGAGCATGTGTGGGCCTCAATGGCCGCGACGGACTCCCGTGAATGCCGCAACTGTCACAGTTTTGAGGCCATGCACTTCGCCAAACAGAGCCGCCGTGCGGCCGAGAAGATGCAGGCGGGTCGCGACGAAGGCAAAACATGCATTGATTGCCACAAGGGCGTCGCCCACAAACTTCCGAAGGACTATGACCCTGACGATTGATCGCCGAGATTTTTTTTGCGACCTGCCCGCAACGTTAGGACCCACCCTTCGCCGCGTTGGCAAAGAACGCCTGTTTGCCCTTAATCCGGTAGGCGGTGATCTTGGCTTGGCCCAGTGGGCCGATCACCCAGTCGATGAATTTCTCGCCCAGTGCGGCCTTCACGTGCGGATGCTTGGTCTGGTTGACCAGGATGATGCCGTACTGATTGAACAATGCCGGATCGCCCTCGACGACGATGGTTAGATCGCCCTTGTTCTTGAACTTCAGCCAGGTGGCGCGATCGCTCAGCGCGTAGGCGCCCATGCCCGAGGCGATATTGAGCGTCGCTCCCATGCCGGAACCGGTTTCCCGATACCAGGAGCCGGACGCCGCCTTGGCGTCAACGCCGGCCGCATTCCACAGGCTCTGTTCCTTCTTGTTGGTGCCGCTGTCGTCGCCGCGAGAGGTGAACGGTTGCTTTGCCTCGGCGATCATCTTCAACGCCGCTGGCGCGATCTTCATGCCCATGACCTTGGCCGGATCCCGTTTCGGGCCGACCACGACGAAGTCGTTGTACATGACGTCGAAACGCTTCACGCCCAGGCCGTCGGCAACGAATTTTTCCTCCGACGGCTTGTGGTGCACGAACAGCACGTCGGCGTCGCCGTTACGGGCGATTCGAATCGCGTTGCCGGTGCCGACGGCGACGACGCGGACGTCGATGCCGGTGGTCTGGGTGAACGTGGGCAGGATGAAATCAAACAGCCCGGAGTTCGCTGTCGAGGTGGTCGAGGCCACGGTGATGTACGGCCTGTCGGCCGCTGCCGGCGCGACCCCGAGGATGGCCATCAGGGCGACGATCAGAATTGTGCGCCGGGCGCTTAATCGTTTCATGGGTAAGGATTCCTCGATGGTATTACCAGCGCAACTCGCCGCGCAGGAACGCCGCCGCCTCGCCGCTTTTCGGGCGTTCGAAGAAGCTTTCGGCGGGCGTCGTTTCCAGCAGCCGGCCCTTGTGCAGGAATGCGACGTGATCGGCCATGCGCCGCGCCTGACCGAGATCATGGGTGGTCATGACGATACGCGTGCCGTCGCCACGCATGTCCTCGACAATGGCTTCAACCGCCGCCGTCGCCGCCGGGTCGAGGTGCGATGTCGGTTCGTCGAGGAACAGCACCTGCGGCTTCAGCGCCCAGGCGCGGGCGAGGGCCAGCTTCTGCTGTTCGCCACCGGACAGCAGTCGCGCCGGCGTTTCGGCGACGGCGGCGAGGCCGGTGCGGGCCATCACGTCGTCGGTGATGGCGCGGCGTCGGTCGCGCGCAATCTTCTTCAGCTTCAATGCGTAGTCCACATTGGCGCGCGCCGAGCGGCGCAGCAGCACCGGCTTTTGAAAGACCATGGCTTGGTGTTGACGGGTGTCGGCGGCACCGGCGCCGTGCCAGGTCACGCGGCCACCCGTCGGCGTCAGCAGGCCATGACAGAGCCGCAACAACAGACTTTTACCGGCACCGTTGGGGCCAAGGATGACGGTGCGCGGCCCAGCCTCCAGGGTCAGGCTGACGCCGTCGATCAGGCGGCGGCCGTCGATGGCGAACGACATATCCTCGACGACGAGCGGCAGGATCGACGGCGGCGTGGCGGCGGGGGGCGCCGGGCCCGTAATGTCGATCGTCGCCGTGGCGGTCATGCGAAACCCTTAGCGGCGTGGCGCCGCATGGCGTGGGCAGCGCCGTTGACGCTCAGCGACAGCACGATGAGGATGAGACCGAGCGCCAGCGCCAGCGCCAGATCGCCCTTCGATGTTTCGAGCGCGATGGTGGTGGTCATCACCCGAGTCACGTGGTCGATGTTGCCGCCGACGATCATCACCGCGCCGACTTCGGCCGAAGCGCGGCCGAAACCGGCGAGCACTGCGGTGGTCAGCGTGAAGCGGGCGTCCCACAGCATGGCCGGCAGCGCCTGGCGGGGGCCGGCGCCCATGGATCGCATCTGCTCTTCGTACTCGGTCCACAGATCCTCGACCACCTGGCGCGCCAACGCGGCGATGATCGGCACGACCAGAAGCGTCTGCGCGATGATCATGGCGGCGGGCGAGAACAGCAGACCCATGACTCCGAAGGGGCCGGCCCGTGACAACAACAGATAGACGACCAGGCCGACCACTACCGGCGGCAAGCCCATCAGCGCGTCGAGCGCCACCAGCACGCCGCCGCGACCGGGAAAACGGTGGAGCGCCAGCGCGGCGCCCAGCGGCAGCCCGATCAACGTCGCCAGCGCCACCGCCGACAGGCTGACCCGCAACGACAGGGCAACGATTTCGACGAGCGCGGCATCGAAGGTGGCCAACAGGGCTATTGCCGTCGCCAGTGCCTCAGAGAATGCATTCACGTCGTAGTGTCTTTCAGCCTGGTTATGTTACATATTTATGCATTTACTAGTAATAAAAACAATTTTAAACATAAAAAGGCATAATCAATGGATATTCGAGCCCATGGTGTCGGTGCGGCTTGATTTCGTCGCCGTTGCCTTCGATGATCGCGCTCCCCATGTTGAGTTCATCTCGGCGCGGGCAAGGTCGACGTCATGATCGACCATCGAACCGGCGCTGCGCCGGATCCGGGAGGGCACATTGCACGACGATACGCCGATGCCGACTGCGGACAGCGCCGGATTCCTGGTGGCGCCCGATCCCAACGATCCGCGTTTGACGGAGCGGGTTCAGGGCATCGACCAGGACGGCAATCCGGTGACCACCTCGGTCACCGTGGAACGGCCGTTGACGCTGTTTCTTAACGGCCGCGAAATCGTCACCATGATGACCATCTGCGATTATCCCGAATACCTCGCCATCGGTTATTTGAAGAATCAGAATATGCTGCGCGATGACGACGAGATCACCGCCGTCGAGTACGAAGAGGACATCGAGACCGTCGTCGTCCGTACCGCCCGCGAGACCGATTACGAGGACAAGCTGAAGAAGAAGACCCTGACGTCGGGCTGCGCCCAGGGCACCGTCTTCGGCGACGTCATGGAAAAATTCGAGGAGATCACGCTGGCGCCGGATGCGGTGCTCAAGACGTCGTGGCTGTATGCCCTGACCAAGGCGATCAACACTACGCCGTCGCTTTATCTGGAAGCCGGCGCCATTCACGGCTGCGTGCTGTGCGTCGAGGACCGGCCGCTGATCTACATGGAAGATGTCGGCCGCCATAACGCCGTCGACAAGATTGCCGGGTACATGTACCGCCACGGTATTACCGGCGAGGACAAGATATTCTACACCACCGGCCGCCTGACCAGCGAGATGGTCATCAAGACGGTGCAGATGGGGATTCCGATCTTGTGTTCGCGCTCGGGCTTCACAGCGTGGGGCGTCGAACTGGCGCGCCAGGTCGGCATGACCCTGGTCGGGCGGGCTAGGGGGCGCCGCTTCGTCGCATTGGCTGGTGAGGAGCGCATCGACTATGACGCCGCGCCTGGCGCCGCCGAGGACGAGCCCGCAAGTGTCAACCGCAAGGGAGCCGCCGCGGAATGAGCGCGCCCGCGCCGACGTTGGAATTGACCTGGTCGGGCCCGTGGCGACCGGCCGATGAGGTGATGGACGAGCGGCTGCTGGATGATCTCCAGGTGCCAGGGGTCTATGTCTGCCTGCACGATCACGGCGACCTGGTGCGGGTCTATATCGGTGTCACTGGAAATTTCGTGACCCGGCTGCGTGAACACATCGCCGCGACCCTCGCCTTTGCCTATGACCTGTATGACGATGATGGAGCGCTTGTCTACGGGATCGATGATCGCGGGGCGCCCTTCCGCGCCTTGCTCGACCTCGAATACCACCAGCGCCTTGCCGCCGGCACGGTACGGCGCATGAGCTGGTATCTGGCGGCGGAAGGTCATGAGATGGAAAGCGGCGAGACCGTTATTTGGCCGGCCATCGAGGGTGTGCTGATCGAGCGTGTGCGCCGGCTGGCGGCAAACGGTGCCACGGACGCGGATGGTCGCCGCATCGTCGTCGCCAATGACCGTGGCGGCGCGTTGCCTCAAGGGGCCGTGAACATTGTCAATCGCGGGGCCAATGGGATCGTCGCCGTGCTCGGCGATGGTTTTGCTTGGCCGCACGTCGCCGACGCGGAAGCCGCGGCATGAGTGGGGTCGAGATCAAACACGACGACATCGTCGGCGTTTTGCTGGCCGGCGGTCTGGCGCGGCGTATGGGCGGCGGCGACAAGTCGATGGCCAGCGTCGGCGGCCGGCCGATTCTGGATCGCATCATCGACCGTGCGCGGCCGCAGGTCGGCCCGCTGATTCTTAACGCCAACGGCGACCCGGCGCGCTTTGCCGAACATGGTCTACCGGTGGTTGCCGATGTGGTGGACGGGTTCGCCGGACCGCTTGCCGGCATTCTGACCGCGCTCGAGTGGGCGGCGGCGGATGCGCCAAATTGCGTATGGGTTGCCAGCTTCGCCACCGATGCGCCGTTTCTGCCTGCCGATCTGGTGGCGCGGCTGGCGGCCGCCGTGACGTCCGGCAACGCGGATCTCGCCTGCGCCATGTCGGACGGGCGCACGCACCCGGTCTTCGGATTGTGGCCCGTGGCTCTGGCGGGCGAACTGCGCCGCGCCCTGGTCGACGAAGAGTTGCGCAAGATCGACCGCTGGACGGCACGCTATAATATTGTCCATGTGGACTTCGACATTGACCCGGTGGATCCGTTCTTCAACGTCAACCGGCCGGAAAATCTGGCCGAGGCGGAAAGATTGATCCAGCTGTTGGATGATGGCGGCGAACCGGCGAGGGGCGTGGCATGAGCGTTCGCGGCAAGGGTGACATGGCGACCGCGAAAGGGGCCTACGCGAGCCTCAACGTCGGCGTCATCATCGAACGGCGCGAGATCGATAACCGCTGGGTCGATTACGACTGGCGTCCGGTCGGCATTATTCCCGGTGCGCCGCCGAAGGACGTGGAGGACGAGTGGACCGTGTTGCAGGAAGGCGAGGGTTGGGTCCGCTACCACGCCGCGACGCTGTCATTGGAGCTTTTTCAGGGCGAGACCCAGGGCTACAAGATGAACCTCGCCAATCATATCCCGCATGTCTACATCGTGCTGACGCCAGGCGAGGAAGTGGACGAGCCGGAAATCATGCCACTGCTGGCCACCGTCTGTCCCTATGAGGCCGAGGGTTATACCGAGGACTCGGAACAGATTGTCGAGGGCGTGCCGATGCCGGACGTGGTCGCCGCGTGGCTCAACGATTTCTGCGAGCAGTATCATGTGGAGCAGGAATTCAAGAAACGTAAGCGCAAGGCCTATGACCCGCGCAAGGGTGACTTCTATCAGGGACCGGCCGGCAATCGACCAGGCCGCAAGTTTGATGGTTGAATCGGACGAAGGGCGGCTGTCGCGCTGGTCGCGGCTGAAACGCAGCGGTGGCGTCGATACCGACGAGGAGCAGCGCATCGAGGAAGGCCGTCAGGCGGCGGCACGGCGCGGCGGCGCGGCACCGCAGGAGCAAGCAGATGACCGTTCACGGATAGCGACGGACTTGGCCTTGAGCCTGCCGGGCGGCGTGTTGAAGCGAACCGTCATCGCGCCGATGGCGCCGCTGGCCGGAATTGAGGACGACGATGATGACCTGACCCGTGGCGTCGGGCACGCATTGGCAACTCCGGATGGTCAAGAGGGCGATCAGAAACCACCAGTCATCCATGAAGAGGAAATTCCGGAACTGGCTTCTCGTCCCCTCAGTGAGGAGGAACAGGTCGTCGTCGACGCGTTGCCGGACATCGAGAGCCTGCAACGGGAATCCGATTTCACGCCATTCCTCGCTGATGCGGTGCCTGATTTTATCCGCCGTCGCGCGTTGCGCAAGCTATGGGCAATCAATCCGATGTTCAATTTCCGCGACGGCCTGAACGACTACGACGACGATTTCAACATCATTCACAAAGTCATCGATGCCGCCGTCGGCAACTATAAGGTTGGGCGCGGTCATCTCAGCGAGCAGGAACTGAAGGACATGACGCCGATCGAGACCCGGCGTGTGTTCGGCGAGAATATCGACGATGATGGCAATCCCCTGCCGGATGCGGAGGACGGCGGGGAGAGCGACGGGAAGGTGGCGGTCGACGGCGAGGAAGTCCTGGATGATAAGGAAATCGCCGCCGCGGGCCACGAACCGGACGTCCGACCACCCGACAACGCCGTCAACGTGCGCCGCCCCGCGCCGTCCGCCACCGAGGACGACGCGGGGGACCAGATTAATGACGCGGAAGACGATGATGCCGAGGATGCTCCGTGAGTTGATCTCCGACGGCCGCAATGACGGTCGCGCGCGCCTAAAACCCCTCTTTTAAATAAGGACAAAACTCTGGATTTCTGGTGTTCACGGGGATTCCCGTTGACATTTGACGTCGGCTGGCCGGATACTGGTATACTACCAGAAGCCACCTAACGTTGGCGCGGCCACGGGGAGCGGTCGCGGCATTTAGCAAGGCTTCGGAGGTGTCGTTACGAGGGGCCGCGATGGGGCGCGGAGGGCGTTAACGGCCGAGACAAGAACGGGAGCGTCCGCGGCGGGAAACCGGCCGCGGCAACGATTAAAAAAGAGGTATGCCGAGTGGAGGTATCCACGGTCGACGAAGGTGAAGGCCGCAAGAGCCAGGACTTTCAGACTGACAACATCGACGACCAGAACAGCGATGCCCTCGCCGTGAGCGAGGAAGACGCGTTGCGGGCTAATTTCTATGCCCTGCTGGCGCGTGTGCTCGCCCGTCCGATGGATGACGACACCCTCGCTTTCGTGCGCGAGTTGGACAAACACGCCGACGACACGCCGCTTGGCGCCGCCCTCAAGAAGTTCGGCGCGCTTGCCGTGCGTTCATCGCGGACCGTCGCCGAGGAAGAATTCACGGTCTTGTTTTATGGGTTCGGCGCCGGCGGGGAAATTTCGCCGTATGCGTCGTTCTACTTGACCGGACTTGTTTATGATCGGCCGCTCGCCGAGCTGCGCCAAAGCATGAAGGCGCTCGGCATTGGCGTCGTGGACGGCAACAAGGAACCCGAGGACCACATTGCCAGTCTTTGCGAGATGATGCATGGGCTGATCACGGGTGGCTTTGGATCCGGTATCGCTGATCTTGCCACGCAAAGGGAATTTTTCAACGAACACCTAGCCCCGTGGGCAACGCGGGTGTTCGAAGATTTGGAAGCCTGTGAAGCCTCGAACCTCTACGCGCCGGTGGGCACCATCGGCAAGATGTTCATGGCGATTGAGGAGGAAGGCTTTCGCATGGCGGCGCTTTAAGGCGCGTCGATGGAATCGAGCCGGCGGCCTCCGTGCCGCGCCCCGGGCGGGAATGCCGGTGTTGGTGGTGGGAGTGAAACCCTGTGGGACCCGTTCCATGTTTTGGGCATTGTCTTGGGACTCACATAGCAAGGAGAGAGCGATGAAACGAACCGAACAGCCAAAATCGCTTGCTCGCCGCAAGTTCTTGAAAGGGGCCGGCCTGACCGGCGCCGCCGCCGGTGTGGCGGCCGCGACCCTTTCCGGGACCGAAGCGAAAGCAACGGCACCGGTTTCCGGGCAGACGTCCGGGTACCGTGAATCCGAGCACGTAATGAAGTACTACGAGCTCGCCAGGTTCTAAGCGCAACAAGGTCAGATAATGGCCAAGTTCTAGGAGAAACTTGATGCTCACGAAAAAGAGCAGCGGGGTTGCGAATGGCCCCCGCTTAAAGAAAGCGCTGGCAGGCGTGATCGGTGGTTCAATGGACCGCCGGACATTCCTCAAGCGGTCCGGCGTCGCCGCCGGTGGCGTCGCGCTGGCTTCCGCCCTGCCTGGTGGCATGGTCAAGCAGGCGAAGGCGCAGGCAACGGCGAAGAAGATGGAGCTGAAGAAATCTGTCTGCACGCACTGCTCCGTCGGCTGCACAGTCATCGGCGAAGTGGAAAACGGCGTCTGGACGGGTCAGGAGCCCGGCTTCGACAGCCCGTTCAATCTTGGTGCTCACTGCGCCAAGGGGGCTTCGGTGCGCCATCACGCACATGCCGAGCGTCGTCTGCGCTACCCGATGAAACTCTCGGGTGGCAAATGGCAGAAGATCAGCTGGGATCAGGCGATCAATGAAATCGGCGACAAGATGCTGGATATCCGCAAGACATCCGGCCCCGATTCCGTGTACTGGCTCGGTTCCGCCAAGTTCTCGAACGAGCAGTCGTACCTGTTCCGTAAGTTCTATGCCTTCTGGGGCTCGAACAACGGTGACCATCAGGCGCGTATCTGCCACTCGACGACGGTTGCGGGTGTTGCCAACACCTGGGGCTACGGCGCCATGACGAACAGCTACAATGACATGCATAATTCGCGTGCCATGTTCCTCATCGGCTCGAACCCCGCCGAAGCGCACCCGGTCGCCGTTCAGCATATCCTCAAGGCCAAGGAGCAGAACAACGCCGCCTTGATCGTCTGTGACCCGCGCTTTACCCGCACGGCCGCGCACGCCAACGAGTACGTGCGGTTCCGTCCGGGCACCGATGTGGCGCTGATCTGGGGCATTCTCTGGCACATTTTCGAGAATGGCTGGGAAGACAAGCAGTACATCAAGCAGCGTGTTTGGGGCATGGATCAGGTCCGTGCCGAGGTCAAGAAATGGACCCCGGAAGAGACCGAACGTGTCACCGGAACCCCAGGAGCTCAGCTTCGCCGGGTCGCGCGTACGCTGGCCAACAACCGTCCTGGCACCATCGTCTGGTGCATGGGCGGAACCCAGCACACCAACGGCAACAACAATACGCGTGCCTACTGCACGCTGATGCTGGCGTTGGGCAACATCGGCACACAGGGCGGCGGCGCCAACATCTTTCGCGGCCACGACAACGTGCAGGGTGCCACTGATTTCTGCATCCTGTCGCACTCGTTGCCGGGCTACTACGGCCTCAAGAAGGGCTCGTGGAAGCACTGGGCGCGGGTCTGGAACGTCGATTACGACTACATCAAGGGCCGTTTCGCGTCCGAGAAACTGATGCAGTCGAAGGGCATTCCGGTCAGCCGTTGGATCGATGGCGTTCTTGAGGACAAGACGAAGATCGATCAGCCGGATAACCTCCGGGCCATGGTCTTCTGGGGGCATGCCTGCAACTCGCAGACGCGTCTTCCGGAAATGAAGAAGGCGATGGAGAAGCTCGACATCATGGTCATCATCGACCCGGTGCCGACCTTTGCTTCCGTCATCCCGGATCGCAAGGACGGAGTCTACGTGCTGCCGGCCTCGACCCAGTTCGAGACCCTGGGCTCGGTGACCGCGTCGAACCGCTCCCTGCAGTGGCGCGAAAGGGTCGTCAAACCGGTCTACGAGTCGTTGCCCGACCATGTCATCATGTACAAGTTCGCGAAGAAGTTCGGCTTCGATAAGGAGTTCTTCAAGAACATCAAGGTCCACGGTGAAGAGCCGGATGTCACCGACATCACCAAGGAGTTCAACGGTGGCATGTGGACCATTGGCTACACCGGCCAGTCGCCGGAACGCATGATCGCGCACATGGCCAATCAGTCGACCTTCGACAAGACCACCCTGCAGGCCAAGGGCGGCCCGGTCGACGGTGACTACTACGGCATGCCGTGGCCGTGCTGGGGAACGCCGGAAATGAAGCATCCGGGAACCCCGGTTCTCTATGATCCGTCGAAGCCCGTCGCCGAGGGCGGTCTCAACTTCCGAGCCCGTTTCGGTGTCGAGCGGAACGGCGAGAATCTTCTCGCCGAAGGATCCTACCCGGTCGGTAACGAGCTCAAGGATGGTCACCCCGAATTCAACATGGCCATGTTGAAAAAGCTCGGCTGGGACAAGGACCTGACGGACGCGGAAACCAAGGCCATCGAAGCGGTCGCGGGCGACAAGACCAACTGGAAAACCGACCTGTCGGGCGGCATCCAGCGTGTCGCGATCAAGCATGGCTGCGCGCCGTTCGGCAACGCCAAGGCCCGCGTGGTGGTCTGGACCTTCCCGGATCCAGTGCCGCTGCATCGCGAGCCTTTGTACACGCCGCGGCGTGACTTGCTGCCCAAGTACGAGACGTACAAGGACAAGCAAGCCTATCGTCTGCCCACCAAGTATGCGTCGATTCAGAAGAACGACTTTTCCAAGGACTTCCCGATCATTCTCACGTCGGGCCGTCTCGTGGAATACGAAGGTGGCGGTGATGAAAGCCGGGCGAATTCCTGGCTGGCTGAGCTGCAGCAGGACATGTTCGCCGAAATTCATCCGGTCGATGCCAATAACAGCGGCATCCGTGACGGCCAGATGATGTGGGTCGAAGGGCCCGAAGGCGGAAAGGTGAAGGTCAAGGCCCTGGTCACCGAGCGTGTGGCCCGTGGTGTTGTCTTCATGCCGTTCCACTTCGGTGGGCACTGGATGGGTCAATCGCTACGCGCGAAATACCCAGAAGGGGCTGATCCGTATGTGTTGGGTGAAGCGTCCAACATGTGCGGTACCTACGGATATGACTCGGTGACCCAGATGCAGGAATCCAAGGTCACTCTCTGCCGCGTCAAGTCGGCGTGAGCGGGCCAAGGTAAGGAGACCAAATCATGGCTAGAATGAAGTTCCTGTGCGACGCCGAACGTTGCATCGAGTGCAACGCCTGTGTCACCGCGTGCAAAAATGAGCACGAGGTGCCGTGGGGCGTCAATCGGCGCCGGGTGGTCACCATCAGTGATGGTAAACCCGGTGAAAGGTCGATCTCGGTCGCCTGCATGCACTGCTCCGACGCGCCGTGCATCGCGGTCTGCCCGGTCGACTGCATCTATCAGACCGAGGAAGGCGTGGTCCTGCACTCCAAGGACCTCTGCATCGGTTGCGGTTACTGCTTCTACGCGTGCCCGTTCGGCGCGCCGCAGTTCCCGCAGGCGGGCAACTACGGCAGCCGTGGCAAGATGGACAAGTGTACCTTCTGCGCCGGCGGTCCCGAGGACGATAACTCCTCTGCCGAGTTCCAAAAGTACGGTCGCAATCGCCTCGCGGAAGGCAAACTGCCGCTGTGTGCCGAAATGTGTGCCACCAAGGCTCTCTTGGGTGGTGACGGCAACACGGTCAGCAACATCTACCGCGAACGCGTTGTCGCCCGTGGCTTCGGCTCGGGCGCGTGGGGCTGGGGCACCGCTTATTCACTGAAAGTGGGTTCCTGATCCTCATGTAGGATGAACGGTTCGGGGCGGCACTCCTTTGCGGCGTGCCGCCCCTTCCGTTATTATTTGAGCTTACGAGCGATTCTTTTAATTTGAGGAAGTAGACACCATGACGTCGCGCTCATTCCTTCGAACAATGGTCGGAGTTGCTATCGTCGCGGTCGTCCTTGGCGGCTGCCGCGAGAGCGAACAAGACCGGTTCGTGCGTTACGAACCCGGCGTATACAAGGGGATGAAGAAAAACACCCCGTTGTCCGAGGAGAAACTCGGGGCATTGCGGACACGCGGCCGTCTTCAGGCCGGTAGCGGAACCTGATCGTCGGCGATGATGGAGCCGCTGGCTCGCGAAAAGACGCGGCCGACGTTTCTTAACCGTCACCGGCTAACACGGTAATTTGCTGATTTATGAGAACTTTTCTGCGGGGATTGGAAACATGATGCTATCAAGTTTGACACGCGTGTTGACGCGGCTTGCTCTGGTTCTGGCGCTCGCTGTGATCGTTGCCGCGGCACCCTGGAGCGAAAACGGATGGATCTCACCGGCCGGGGCGCAGAGTAAAGGTCAAGTGCCGGGCGGTTTCGCGGGTAGCCTCGATGGCGCCGAGATGTGGCGTGCCGTGCGTAAAGGCGTGCGCGGCACCGTCACCATTCCGGATGCCAAAGCCGCTCAACTGGTGCAATCGGACGGTGACACTTGGCGCGCCGCCAAGAATGGGCCGCTATCACAAGCTGGTGGATGGACGCTGCTGGGCATGATCGGCATCATCGCCCTGTTCTTCCTGCTGCGCGGGCGAATCACTATCGAGCACGGCCCAGATCCTCAAGGGCGCACGATTGAACGCTTCAATGCGCTGGAACGCCTAGCCCATTGGATTACCGCAACCAGTTTCATTGTGCTGGCATTGACTGGTCTGAACGTGAGCTATGGCCGCTACGTCATGAAACCAATCCTCGGCGCCGATGTGTTCGCCGCCGTAACTTACTATGGCAAGCTGGCGCACAACTATATCGCCTTCGCGTTCATTCTCGGAATTGTGCTGATGTTCGTGCTGTGGGTCCGTTACAACATTCCGAAGCTGCGCGATCTCAAGTGGCTGGCCGTCGGCGGCGGCTTGTTCACCAAGGGGCTGCATCCGGACGCTGGCCGTTTCAACGCCGGTCAGAAGATCATTTTCTGGTCGGTGATCCTGGGCGGCGGTTCCCTGGCGGTCTCCGGTATCGCTTTAATGTTCCCGTTCGAAATCAGCCCCTGGGCGGGTACCTTCGCGATCCTTAACAAGTTTGGCGCCGATCTACCGACGACCCTGTCCGTGCTGCAGGAAACCCAGCTTTCCGTGCTCTGGCATTTCGTCGTCGCCATCGTGATGATCGCCATCATCATTGGCCATATCTATATCGGTTCGATTGGTATGGAAGGTGCCTTTGATGCTGTCGGCACTGGTCAGGTCGATGTCAATTGGGCCAAGGAACATCACAATCTTTGGGTCGCCGAGGTCGAGGCCGAGGAGACGGCGGGGGCACACGGCCAACCTGCCGAGTAATCCCGCGCCATCATTGCGGCGGTTATCATTCACAATACCAAAAGGGCGGCTCGGATCGAGCCGCCCTTTATTACCTGTACGGTGTCGGCAGGCCTGGCTCAGTGGTTGCCCAGCCGCACGTTTGACGTCTTGAATTCGCTACTGGCCGACGAGTCCAATGAATTGAGTACGCCCCCCGCGATGACTGCGACGATGACGGCGGCGAAGGTGCCGAGCCAAAAAGAACGATACCGGGAATCCATGTCGCGCCTCTCAAGTTGTTGAACAGCAATTGTAATGCACTGGATGGTAGACGCACAACCGCGATTGCGCCGACGTTGCCATGACACGGCGCCAGCAGGCGTTTAACCTTACACCGTTAACGGCTATGCAGGATGGGTGGTGGCATGACGGATCGCGACGACGTGGACGATCGCCCGGCCTCGGACGCGGATATCGTCGCCGCGGCCGAGGCCTTCGTGCGCCATCTCGAGCGAGAAGGTGTCTTTGCCGAGATCAAGGCGGTGGAAGCGCGCCTGGTCGATCTCGCCGGAGAGTTGGAGGCGTTCGGCCGTCACGCTACGGAGCGGATCAAGGAGACCGACAACCTCGCCGCACACGTTTTGGCGTTGGAGGCCCTGGTGGCCATTCTTCTGCGTCAGGTCCCCGTCCATGACGCGGAGATCGAAGAGGAGGTTCGTCGGCGCACTCGCGCGATTACCAATGATGAAGATGGCAGTGAGCTGGTGCAACGCATCGCCCAGGAAATTCGCGACCGCGCCGCCGAATGAGCGGTCTCCGGCTTCCTTCTCAGGGTGTCAATACCACGCGGCCAACGACCGTGCCGTGACGAAGGTCATCCAGCGTCGCCCCGGCCTGATCGAGGGGGCGCGTCTCGATGGGAATGGCATCGACGCTGCCGGCTTTCACCAGGCCCATCATTTCGTGCGCTTCGGCGAGCGAGCCGACGTAGGAGCCCTGAATCGTCAGAGCGCGCAGCGGCAGCATGGGAATAGGCGTGGTGAAGGAACCGCCGAACAGACCGACGACGATCAATCGGCCACCCTTGGCGACGGCCTTGTTGGCGAACGCCATCGAGGTTTCAGCGCCGACGAAATCAATCGCCGCCGCCACGCCGCCACCGGACGCCTTGAATAAGGCCTTGCCGGCTCGATGATCCGCCGGGTCGAACGCTTCTGCCGCGCCGGCGCCGAGCGCTGCGGTGCGAGTCGCCGGATCGATATCGATGGCCATGATGCGGGCGCCCGGGTAGAGGGCGCGGGCGAATTGCAAGCCCATCATGCCGACGCCGCCGAGGCCGACGATGGCGATGCTATCACCAGATGCCAGAGGCGCCGCCTTCCTTAACGCGCCGTAGGCAGTGAGGCCGGAGCACATGTAGGTCGCCGCCAGGCCGTCGGTGATACCTTCGTAGTCAAGCAGATAGCGCGGATGCGGCACCAGCACGTGGTCGCTGTAACCGCCATCAACATTGACTCCGAGCGCCACTGGAGCATTGCAAAGATGCTCGTCGCCGCGTTCGCAAATGGCGCAGGTGCCGCAACCGATCCACGGGTAGACCACGCGCTTGTCGCCGACCGCCACTCCGTCGGCATCGGGGCCGAGCGCCGCGACGATGCCCTCGATCTCGTGGCCCAGGGTGAAGGGCAGGCTGTGGGCGCCGGTGATGTCGAGCGTCCTGTCCCCGCCGAGGCCGAAATAGCCATCGTGGAGGTGCACGTCGGAATGGCAGACACCGCAATGGCTGACCCGGAGCAGAACCTGCGCGCCGTTCGGTTCTGGCGTCGTTTTCTCGATCTCCCGCAGGGGAGTGCCGTGCTTGACGATGGCTTGGGCTTTCACGAACATTTCTCCTTTGCGGTGATCGCGTGTCGGGGGACTATATCGCCTGGAACGGCGGTTACGCCAACGGAGTAGGGCCATGAACCTCAGGGACCGCATCGGCATAGATGTGGGGCGCAAACTTTCCGTCGAGGACGCTGTCGAGTGGGCGGCGGTCAATGACGTCACCTATATCGATTGCCAGATCGATATCGCGCCTAATGCGCTCGCAAGCTTCGACGCGGCGCGCTGCCACGCCATCCGCGATCGGGCGGCGGAAAAGGGCATTCATCTTGGCTTGCACACCCTGTCGGCGGTCAATGTCGCCGAGATGTCGCCGTTTCTGGATGACGCGGTGGATGCCTACCTGAACGCGTATGTGGACGCGGCGGTGATGTTGAATGCCGAGTGGATCGTCGTTCACGCCGGTTACCATTTCACCAGCGACCGGGATCAGCGCATGCAGGTCGGGCTCGACCGCCTGCAGCGCATCACGGCCTACGCCGAAACCAAGGGCGCGCGGCTCTTGCTGGAAAACCTCAACTGGGAACCGGATCGGGCAGAGGTGCACTACCTCGCCCACACGGTCGAGGAATGCCTGTTTTATTTCGACGCCATCACCTCGCCGGCGCTCGGCTGGTCGTTCACCATCAACCACGCGACGCTGGTGCCGGCGGGCATCGCCGGTTTTCTCGACGGCATGCCGACGGATCGCCTGGGCGAGGTCCGCGTCGCCGACAACAATGGTGAGTATGAACTGCACATGTATCCGGGCGACGGCATCATCGACTTTGCCGACATGTTCAAGCGTGTCGAGGCGACGGATTTCTCTGGCCACTACATGAACGCGTTCGGGACCCTGGATGACATGCTAAAGGGGCGCGAGGACCTAGTGGCGATGGCAGCGAGCTAGAGTCGCCGACACATCAGCCGCCCCAGACTTCGCGGAACACGCGGAGGAAGTTTCCGCCCAGCACCTTCAGGATGTCGGCTTCGGTGAAACCGCGCCGGAGCAGTGCTCCGGTCAGCCGCGGCAGGTGGTCGACGCGCTTGAAATCCTCGCAGTAAATGGTCTCCAGCGTGTAGCCGCGCACCACGTCCGGGTAATGCCGGGCGTGGGCGTCGAAGCGAACCGGCGATTCGGCATCGAAGAAGTCGGAGCCGATGCCCACGTGATCGACGCCGATGCGATCCACCACATAGGCCATGTGATCGACGAAGCTTTCAAGGGTCGGCTGCCGGCCGCGTTCTGTTTCGCAAAAAGGCGAATAGGCGGTGATGCCGATGACGCCGTTCGACGCCTTCACCGCGTCAAGCATCGCGTTCGTGGCGTTGCGCGGGCTTGAGGCCAAGGCTCGGGCGTTGGCGTGAGAGACGATCGCCGGTCGGGTCGACGCCTCCAAGCCCTCGATGGCCGTGCGTTCGCCGGCGTGAGCCATGTCGACGACGATGCGGAGGTGATTCATCTCGGCGACGCAGGCGCGGCCGAGCTGCGTCAGGCCGCTGTCGATGGGTTCCAGACAGCCGCAGCCGAAGCTATTGCGGTCGTTCTGCGTCAGCTGGGCGACGCGCAGGCCGAGTTTCCGTAGCACCCGCAACAGGTTGATATCGTTGTCGATTTTTGCCGCCAAGCCTTGCACGCCGAAGATGACGCCGAGTTTGCCTTGCTGCTTGGCGGCGACGATGTCATCGGCCGTCTCCACGTGAACAAGGCGATCGGGTTCCAGTTCGAAATGCACAAGGTTCCCGTGGATGCTCTCGATCAGGCCGCGGAAATCGTCGCGGCCGCTGGCCACGCCGCCGATGCCCATGGATGTGTTGATCGCCGTCACGCCGGCCTTAAGTGCCCGGTCGATGAAGCTGACACCGTCGTGGTCTGGCTGCGGCGTCAACATCACCGGCATTAGCACGCCGACGCCCTGACCGTCGATGACGATGGCGTCACGGTGCAGCTGTTCGGTGGCCTTCGCTTCGGCCACGGCGGATCTACTCCGCCGCTTCCGCCGGTGCCTTGGCGGCTTCGACCTTGGCGGCGCAGAATTTGAACTCGGGGATCTTGCCAGTCGGGTCCAGCTGCGGATTGGTCAACAGATTGGCCGCTGCCTCGTGGAAACAGAACGGGATGAACACCATGCCGTCGGGGACATCGCGGTCGGCCTTGGCCTTGATGTTAAGGGTGCCGCGCCGGGTCGAGACCGTAATCGTATCACCAGCGGCGAGGCCCATTTCGCCCAGTTGATAGGGATTGAGGCTGGCAACCGGTTCCGGTGCCAGGGCGGACAGGTTCGACGCCCGCCGGGTCATGGCGCCGGTGTGCCAGTGTTCCAGCATGCGCCCGGTGGTCAGCACCAGCGGATACTCGGCGTCGGGAAGTTCGTCAGGCGGCACCAGGTCGGTCGGTACCAGCTTGGCGCGGCCCGATGCGGTCGGGAAACCGTTCGTGAAGATGATGTCGTTGCCGGGCTGATCGGGCGCATCGCAGGGATAGGTCACCGCATCCTCGCGCTCCAGACGCTCCCAGGTGATGTTGTCGAGGGAATGCATGGTCTTCTTCATCTCGGCGAACACGTCGGCGGGGCCGGTATAGGTCCACGTGAGACCGATTCGATTAGCGATTTCCTGGATGATCCACCAGTCCTGGCGCGCGTCGCCGGGCATGTCGATGACCTTGCGCGCCATCTGCACCTGCCGGTTGGTGTTGGAGAACGTGCCGGCTTTCTCCGGGAAGGCCGAGGCCGGCAGAATGACATCCGCGTGGACGCAGGTCTCGGTCAGGAAGATGTCCTGCACCACCAGATGCTCCAGCTTGGCCAGACCGTCGCGGGCGTGCTGCACGTCCGGGTCGGACATGGCCGGGTTTTCGCCCATGATGTACATGCCCTTGATGATGTCGTCATGCACGGCGCCCATGATCTCGACCACGGTGAGGCCCGGCTTGTCGTCCAGTTTGGTGCCCCAGAGTTCCTCGTAGATGCCGCGAATATCATCGGTCATGACCGATTTGTAGTCGGGAAACACCATCGGGATAAGTCCGGCGTCCGACGCGCCCTGAACGTTGTTTTGGCCACGTAGGGGATGCAGTCCGGTGCCCGGGCGGCCGACCTGGCCGGTTACCGTGGCCAGCGCGATCAGGCAGCGCGCGTTGTCGGTGCCGTGCACGTGCTGGGAAATACCCATGCCCCAGAAAATGATGGAGCGTTCGGCCGTGGCATAGCGGCGCGCCACCGTGCGGATGGTGTTGGCGTCGATGCCGCAGACCTCGGCCATTTTCTCCGGCGAGAAGTCCTTGATGCGGTCCTTCAGCGCGTCGAAGCCTTCGGCATAGGCCTGAATGAACTGCGTGTCGGTCAGGCCCTCCTCGATGATGGTATGCAGCATGGCGTTCAGCAGCGCCACGTCGCGGCCTGGGTTGAACTGCAGATGCAACGTGGCGTGACGGGTCAGGCCCTGCTGGCGCGGGTCGATGACGTAGAGCGTCGCGCCGCGCTTGGCGGCGTTCTTCAGATAGGTTGCGGCGACGGGGTGGTTTTCCGTCGGCCGCGCGCCGATGACGATGATGCAATCGGCATCATTGGCGGCCGTGAACGGCGCCGTCACGGCGCCGGAATTGACGCCTTCCATCAGCGCCGCGACGGAGCTGGCATGGCAGAGCCGCGTGCAGTGATCCACGTTGTTGGTGCCAAAGCCCTGGCGCACCAGTTTTTGAACCAGATAGGCCTCTTCGTTGGAGCCCTTGGCCGAACCGAATCCGGCAAGCCCTTTTCCGCCTTCGCGGTCGCGAATGGCTTTCAGGCCGCTGGCGGCGACATCGAGTGCCTCTTCCCATGTCGCTTCGCGGAAATGGCTCGACGGGTCGCGGGGATCGACCGTGTCATGACCGTGCTTGGGCACGCCCTCCTTGCGGATCAGCGGCACCGTCAGGCGTTCCGGGCTGTGCGCGTAATCGAAACCGAAGCGGCCCTTGACGCACAACCGGTTCTGGTTGGCCGGACCGTCGCGACCTTCGGCATATTCGATGCGGTTGTCCTTGACGTGGAAGGTGACCTGGCACCCAACACCGCAAAACGGGCACAGGCTGTTGGTCTGCTTGTCTGCCTTTCCGGTGAACACTTGATCGTCGTCGACCAGGGTCGCCGGCATCAGCGCGCCGGTTGGGCAGGCCTGCACGCATTCGCCGCAGGCGACGCAGGTGCTGTCGCCCATGGGATCGGCCATGTCGAAGACGATGGATGAATGGGCGCCCCGGTGGGCCATGCCGATGACGTCGTTGACCTGGACTTCGCGACAGGCGCGGACGCACAGATTGCAGTGAATACAGGCATCAAGATTGACCGCCATGGCGGGGTGGCTGCGGTCGGGTTCGGGCACGGCGCGGGCCGGGAAACGGCTACCGCCGAGTCCGGCGTCGTCGACCCAATGCCAAAGCAGCGAATGCGGATCGTGCGCCTTGGCTTTTTCGGGCTGGTCGGCCAGCAACAGTTCCAAGACCATCCTGCGCGCCGTCTTGGCGCGTTCGTTGTTGGTGATGACTTCCATGCCCGGCGTCGGCGTGCGGCGGCATGACGGTGCCAGCACGCGCTCGCCTTTGATCTCGACCATGCAGGCGCGGCAGTTGGCGTCGGGCCGGTACCCGGGGGCGTCGCGATGGCAAAGATGGGGGATCGTGTTGCCGCGCCCCTTGGCGATCTGCCAGATGGTTTCGCCGGGGGCCGCCGTAACTTCCTCGCCGTCGAGGATGAAGCTGACCGGATCGCTCATTTAACGTCCTCCGCGAAGAATCGAAAGGCACTTAAAACGGGGTTTGGCGCCGCTTGGCCGAGGCCGCAGATGGACGCGTCCATCATCGCCTGACTTAACTCCTTCATCAGCGGTTCGTCCCAGCTATCGCCCTGCATCAGCGCCGACATTTTTTCGCATCCGACGCGGCACGGCGTGCATTGGCCGCAGCTTTCGTCCTCGAAGAAGCGGATCAAATTGCGGCAGATGTCCTTGATGTTGTCATTCTGCGAGAAGATGACCACCGCCGACGAGCCGATAAAGCAGCCGAAATCGGTCAACGTGCCGAAATCCAATGGCAGATCGTCGTGTTTCGCCGGCAATACGCCGCCGGAGGCTCCACCGGGCAGATAGGCGGTAAAGTCGTGGCCGTCTTCCATGCCGCCGCAATAGTCGTCGATCAACTGGCGCACGGTGACGCCAGCGGGGGCCAGCTTGACGCCGGGCTGCTTAACCCGGCCGGACACCGAGAAGAAGTGGGGACGGCCCTGGCCTTCGTACCAATCTCCGCCCTCGGAGACGATCTTCGGCACCCAATACATGGTTTCCACGTTGTTGATCAGCGTCGGACGACCCCACAAGCCGGCTTGTGCGGGAAATGGGGGTCGATTTCGCGGCAGGCCGCGGTTGCCCTCAATGCTTTCCAGCATGCCCGACTCCTCGCCGCAGATATAGGCGCCGGCGCCGCGCCGTAGGTGCAGTTCGATCTCGCCGTTGAGGCCAGCGGCCTCGACTTTGGCAATTTCGGTCAGCAGAATTTCCCGGCTCGCCGGATATTCATCGCGTAGGTAAATATACGCGGCCGCCGCGTCGACGGCCCAGGCCGCGATCAGCGCGCCTTCGATGACTCGGTGTGGTTCGGTTTCGAAGCAAAAGCGGTCCTTGAAAGTGCCGGGTTCGCCCTCGTCGGCGTTGATGGCGACCAGGCGGGGCTTTGGCGTGCCATCGAGAAAGCTCCACTTCTTCGCGGTTGGAAAACCCGCGCCGCCCAGGCCCTTGAGGCCGGATTGCTCGACCGCGCCCTTGACGTCCTCGCGTGATCGGGCGCCGGCCAGACATTCGGCCAGCACGGTATACCCGCCGTCCGCCTGATAGGCGTCCAGGTCCTGATAATCGGGCACCGGCTGCGCAGTGGCGCCGCCGGTGACGGCGGCGGCGACGGTGTCGGTCGTTGCCTCGAAAATCTGATGTTGTTTGACCACCGCGACTGGGGCCTTGTCGCAGGCGCCAACGCAGGGCGCGTGCATGACGCGGACGTCCGAGCCCAAAATGCCCGGCAGCTTTTCGAGCAAAGCCTTGGCGCCCTTCATTTCGCACGTAATGCCATCGCAGACGCGGACGGTCAGCGCCGGTGGCGCGTCCTCGCCTTCCTTTACGATATCGAAGTGGTGATAGAAGGTTGCGACCTCGTAGACTTCGGTCATGGCCAGCTTCATTTCATCCGCTAGCGCCGCCAGATGGCCTGCTGAAAGATGGCCGTATTCGTCCTGCAGCAGATGGAGATGTTCAATCAGCAGATCACGGTCGCGCGGCCGCTCGCCAAGCAGTGCGCGGACCTCGCCACGGGCCTGATCGTCGAGTTGGCGGCCTTTCGGGAAATATGGCGATGGGCGCCGATGCCCTTTGCGGGCGGCGGACGAAGATGACATTGGTGAAATTCCTCTCCTCGGAGCCCGGACTTTCCGCCCCTCCGGGTCTTGCCTAGTTGGCCCAATGCGCCGGGTCAAGGCGATGATTTGGATCACGCGTTGGCATGTGGTATGCCACAGAATCATTAGTTATTAAAGTCGTCTCTCTTTACTTGATGGCCTTCGTAAATCCCTTGACGCCGGCTATCTTAACCGTGTCTTCGTCTATGGTGAAAGCGACGTTTGGCGCATGTGGCAACCCGGTATGGGAATATGCCAGTATGGGTAAATGACGAAGGGTGGGGAATCCGCGATGCATGACGACATTCGGCTGGGGCAATTGATGTGTTCGCGCCTGTGCCACGATCTGGTGGGCTCGGTGGGCGCCATCAACGCCGGTCTGGAATTGATGGAGGACGACCCCGCGAATGCCGCTGACGCGGCCGCCCTGAGCAGGCGCAGCGCCGACGAGGCCGGTCGTCGATTAGCCTTCTTTCGAGCCGCCTTTGGTCTCGGCTGGGGCACTGGTGCCGCCACCGGCGCCATCGAGGCACGCCGTCTGGCGGAGGGCTATCTCGATGGCGGCAAGGTTTCGCTGGCCTGGCCGGAAACGGCGAACCCGGCGCCACTGCCACCGGCCGCCGCCAAACTGTTGCTGGGCATGGTCCTTATCGGCGCCGAAAGCCTACCGCGTGGAGGTGAACTGGTCGTCGTGGTGGCGGCATTGGACGATGGCCTCGGTCTCGCGCTGACCGCGACCGGCACTGGCGCCGCGTTACGCGATGATGTCATTGAGGCGATGCGTCCGGACACGCCGGTCGGCGCGCTGACGGCGCGCACGGTGCATGCACACATCGCGCAGCGCCTCGCGAACGGCTTAGGCGGTACTTTGGAGGCAGAAACGGATGCCGCAGCGGGCGAGGTGCGCCTCGCGGTGATCCTGGCAGTTGAATAAATTGGTATGATGCGAAAGTCACGACTGGCGTTGTGCGGCTGCCCTGGACCCGTATCATGGTATTCACGTATACCCGGACAGATGATTCTTGTGGTAATTCCATAGCGTAATCCGGAAAGCGCTTCTGCTCGCCGGAGCGGCAACACGCAGGCCCGAATGTTGGGAGAGACCCATGGACGACCTTCTGAGCGAATTCCTTACCGAAACAAGCGAAAGCTTGGCGGTCATCGACGTTGAATTGGTGGAATTCGAAAAAGACCCGAAGAACGAGGCAATTCTCGGCAACATTTTCCGTTTGGTGCATACCATCAAGGGCACTTGCGGATTCCTTGGCCTGCCGCGCCTTGAGTCGGTCGCCCACGCCGGCGAAAACGTACTCGGTAAGTTCCGCGACGGTGTCCTTGAAGTGACGCCGGAGGCGGTGACCCTAATTTTGAGCTGTATCGACACCATTCGCGACCTGTTGGCGGAACTGGAAAGTACTGGCGAGGAGCCGGAAGGCGACGATACCGAGCTGAAGGCACAACTCAACGCCATGGCCGAAGGCCAGGCACCGGCTGCCGCGGCGGCACCGGCACCGGCCGCTGAGCCAGCCCCGGCCGCGGACGCGGCGCCGTCGGCCAACGAATTTGGCGCCCCGGTGGCGGCCGAATTGCTGGCCGAAGTCGCCGAGGCAGAGGCGAGCGACGCGCGCGCCGCCTCGGACGAGGAACTGGCGGCCGCGATGAAGGCCGAAATGGCGGCGGAAGCTGGCGCCAACGAACCGCCACCATCGCAGAACGAATTCGGCGCTCCTGTCGCGGCTGAGTTGCTGGAGGAGGTCGCGGAGGCGCAGGCCGACGGAATCAAGGCCGCATCGGAAGAGCAGTTGGCGGCCGAAATGGAGGCCGAGCGTGCCGCCGAGCAGGCCGCTGAACAGGCGGCGGAGCCCGCGCCGCCGGCCGCCCCGGCGGCGGTTCCCGTCCCGGCGGCCGCGAAGGCGCCAGCGAAGGACGAAAAGAAGCCCGTTGCGAAAAAGGATGAAAACGCACCCTCGGTCGCTCAGTCATCCATCCGCGTCAACGTCGACGTGCTTGAAGATTTGATGACACTGGTATCCGAACTGGTGCTGACACGAAATGCCCTGCTGCAGATGGTGCGCGGCATGGACGATCATGAGTTCACGGTGCCGCTACAGCGCCTCAGCCACATCACCTCTGATCTGCAGGAAGGGGTGATGAAGACGCGCATGCAGCCGATCGGTAACGCCTGGGCCAAGCTGCCGCGGATCGTCCGCGATCTGTCCGTGGAATCGGGCAAGAAGGTCGAACTGATCATGAAGGGGGCGGAAACGGAACTTGATCGCCAGGTGCTGGAATTGATCAAGGATCCGCTGACCCACATGGTGCGCAATTCCGCTGATCATGGACTCGAGGACACGCCTGGCCGCATCGCCGCTAACAAACCGGAAACCGGTAAGATCGTCCTGAGCGCCTATCATGAAGGCGGCCACATCATCATCAAGATCGCCGACGATGGCCGCGGCCTTAACATGGATCGCATTCGCAACAAGATTATCGAGAATAACGTCGCGACCGAAGCCGAGCTGGAGGCGCTGTCGGATCAGCAGATTCAGCAGTATATCTTCAAGGCTGGGTTCTCTACCGCCGAGAAAGTGACCAACGTGTCCGGCCGTGGAGTCGGCATGGATGTGGTGCGCACGAACATTGAAAAAATCGGCGGTACGATTGAGTTAAAGTCCGTCGAGGGAACCGGCACCACCTTCACCATCAAAATTCCGCTGACCCTGGCTATTGTGTCGGCGTTGATCGTCGAATGTGCCGAAGAACGCTTCGCCATACCGCAGTTGAGTGTCCTTGAACTGGTGCGTGCCTCATCCAATTCCGAACACCGCATCGAAAAGATCGCTAATTCTCCGGTACTTCGTCTGCGAAACCGCCTGCTTCCGTTGGTGTCGCTGAAACACCTGCTGGAACTAAACGACGAGGACGAGGACGAAGACGTCACGATCGGTACGGACGAAGACGAGGAGGCGTACATCGTCGTTACCCAGGTTGGCGCCAATACTTTCGGCATCCTGGTCGACCGAGTGTTCGATACCGAGGAAATCGTCGTTAAGCCGGTATCGCCTATCCTTCGTAATATTCCGTCCTATTCCGGCAACACCATTCTTGGTGATGGCAGCGTCATTATGATCCTCGATCCGAATGGCATTGTCGCTGCCATCGGCGAGATGAGTGATGCGGAAGAAACCTCCGAGGAAGTCGCCGTGGGGTATAACGAGCAGGAAACTACGTCGCTGTTGGTGTTCCATGCTGGTGGAAAACAGCCAAAGGCAGTGCCGCTGGCCTTGATCGCTCGTCTCGAGGAAATCGAGCTGGCCGATGTGGAGTACACTCACGGCCAGGCGATGGTGCAATACCGAGGTCAACTGATGCCACTCATTCCGTTTGACTCCGGTCACACATTTGGCGGCGAGGGGCGCCAGCCGGTGCTCGTCTTTACCGAACAGAACCGTTCCATGGGCTTGGTCGTCGACGAGATCATCGATATCGTCGAGGATCGCTTAAATATTGAACTGGCGGCGGATATCCCCGGCCTCATCGGTAGCGCCGTCATCGCCGGAAAGGCCACCGACGTTATCGACGCCGGTCACTTCCTGACCCAGGCGTTCGAGGATTGGTTCGGTTCAGCCAATCGCGGCCGCGAGATAGCGCAAGGCGGTGGCCGACGAGCGCTGTTGGTTGATGACAGCCCGTTCTTCCGCAATCTGCTGTCGC
>JAYOFM010000009.1:0-50621 GCA_038117225.1 Rhodospirillales bacterium | reverse complement strand
TCGCCGACCGGCGGAACGTTGGCGCGACCGTCGGAATACGCCCGGAAGCCGGCTTCGATAGCCGGCATCAGGTCGATACCGGACAGGGCCGCCTTGATCTCGCCCAGATTGGCGATGCGCATGGGAACCTCCGCCGTCAGTCACCCAATTCCATCAGTGTATCGTGTACCCGATCGAGGCCTGTGGTCAGGTGGTGATGCGGCACGCCGTAGCTGATGCGCAGGCAGTGATCGATGCCGAAGTGGTCACCCGGTACGATCAGCACGCTCTTGTCGTCGCGGATTTTCTCCACCAGTTCCGTCGAGTTGATGTCAAGATTATAGCGGACGAAGGCAATGGCGGCGGCCTCGGGTGGGTAGAGTCGGAAGGTGTTGCCGTGCTCGGCCATCCACTTTTCCAGTACCGGGAAGCCGTCTTGAATCCATTTCCGCGTGCGGGCGCGGATCTGCGGCCGCACCTTGGGGGATAGTGCGATATTGGTCAGCTTGTTGGAAATCATCGTCGTGGCGATGGTCATGTATTCGTGGCGCGCCCACATATCGTCCACCGTCTGCGCCGGGCCGACCGCCCAACCGACGCGCAGCCCGGGCAACCCATAGGCTTTGCTCATGCTGCCGGTGGCGATGACCTTGTCATAGCGGCCGTAGAAGCTCGGTGTCTCTTCCTCCCGCTCCCGCTCGGCGCCGGCATAGACCTCATCGGCGAGGATCCAGGCGCCGACCCGCTCGGCGGTGGCGACGACGGCATCCATTTCGGCTTCGGTCATGATGCGCCCCGTCGGATTGTTGGGATTACAGACCGCGATCAGCTTGGTCTTGGGGCCGACGACGGCGTTCAATTCCTCAATGTCGAGTGCCCAGCCGTTCTCCTCGACCAGATGAAATTCCTTCACGTCGACGTCGCGGTTCTTGGCGACGCCCCACACCTGCATGTAGTTGGGCAGCATGATTGCCGCCTCGTCGCCCGGTTCCAGCAGGGTGTGGATGGTCAGGTAATTGGCTTCGGCGGCGCCCACGGTGACCAACACGTTGTCCCGATCTGCACCATTATAGAGCGACGAAATGGTATCGCGCAGCTCGATGGCGCCGTTGGCTTGAGGATAATTGATTTCCACGTCCGTCAGCTCATCGACGCTGCCGCCGTTCATGGCCATCAGTTCGCCGAGGGTCATCGGGTGAACGCCGCTTTCGGAAAGGTTGACCTCGACCACGTTCTCCCACTTGGACTGCATGCGCTCCATGACGAACGGCTGAAAAGTACTCATGATTGGATGGCTCCTGTTGCTCTTGTGTTCATTCGTTTTCGTTGAGGACGGCGAGCGCCGCCGCGTGAAGGTCGGCATCACCGGCGGCCAGCACCTGGCCGCGCCAGGCCAGCGTGATCGGCTCGCCCGACCAGTCGGTGATCTTGCCGCCGGCGCCCTTGATGACGGCGGCGCCAGCGATGATGTCGTGTGGGTCCAGATCGGCGTCAATGGCAAGGTCCGTGCGCCCGGAGGCGAGCACTCCGTAGGCATAGCAACTGCCGCCGTACTGAGTGTAGCGGACCCGTTGGCGCAGACGGTGGAAGCGGGCGGCTTCCTCGGCGGTCAAGAAATCTGGATTGCTGTTGGTCATCAGGGCGTCGGCGAGATCGCCGCCGGCGCGGGTATGAACCGGCCGGCCGTTGAAGCTGGCGGACACGCCGGCGATGCCGACCCAGCGGTCATCGCTGGCCGGATGGTCGATGACGCCGATCAGCGGGCGTCCACCGTGGGTCAGCGCGATCAGGGTCCCGTAAACCGGGATACCGGCGACGAACGGCGCCGTGCCGTCGATGGGGTCGAGGACCCAGGTAAATTCCGCGTCGGCGTTCTCGGCGCCGCGCTCCTCACCGAGGATGCCGTGAGCCGGATAGCGTTCGCCGATCATCTCCCGCAGCCTGTCCTCGACGGCGACGTCAATGGTCGTCACGTAACTGCCGTCGCGTTTGATCGATACGTCCGGCGCGGCGCTGATGGCGGCCGAGATGATGGCGCGGCTGGTGTCGGCCATATCCTCGGCGAAACGGGTCGCGGCGGCGATGAAGCCAGAATCGAGCGGTGCGAACGAGTTCATTTCAATGCTGCAGTATCTAGTTGGGGAGAAATTTGGTGCGCTCGCTTTCCGGATTCTTGAAGAATTCGTCCGATGACTTGCTTTCGACGCTCTCGCCAGTGTCCACGAAAACCATCAAATCGCCGACCGAACGGGCGAAGTCCATCTCGTGAGTGACCCAGGTCATGGTCATGCCCTCATTGGCCAGTTCGGCTTGGTGGCGAGCGCTAGCGCCGCCGTTGCCAGGGTTACGTGTCGTATCTTCATCGTCTGCCCTCCTCGGGTGTCCGCGTGAAAGCGTTGGTCATCATGCCGCGGGAATTCAGGTCGGTCCGTACGGTCGAAATTGCCAGTCTACGAACACATTCTGTCATATCGGGGCGTTTCCAAGTATCCTGAGCGTGGGACAGGACTGTATATACCCCCAAGGGGGTAGTGCAGGGGTTGTCCGGGGGAACCAGGAAAGCGCCGATGCCCGCAATCGAATTGGGGTCCTACGACTGGCACAGCAACGTCGCCGAAATCATTAACAGCATCGGCGATCGCCGGTTTCCGGTGACATTGATTTCGGCGCTGGAACGGCTGGTGGCGTTCGAGCATCTGGCCATCATGCTGTTTCGCGGCGATGAACGACCGTCTGACCTCCTGGCGCCTCATATTGACGCCCAGTTCCATCGAAATTATTTTGCCGGCAATTATCGGCATGATCCGTTTTATCTGGCGACGCGCCGGCGCGCGGCGGGTGGATTGTTCCGTATGCGAGATTTGGCATCCGATCATTCGCGGTACCTCGACGCGTACCAACTGGGGCCTCGGATTGCCGATCTTGTCGACGCCGAACCCAAAGCCGTGGCCGGTGATCAGAGGAGCGGTGCCGATCTGCGGGAGGAAATCAGTTTTCTGGTTCCTCTGGCCGATCACTCCATGGCGCATTTGGCGTTGATCCGTTCGAAGCGCCAACAGGCGTTTAGCGACCACGAGCTGGCCCGGCTTCACACCATCGAACCCGTGGTTCGAACGGCCATGCAACGTCATTGGCACACCGCTGGCGAGCTGCCCGCGAGAGATTTGACCCGTCGCGAGCATCAGATCGCTGGCGAGATTTTGCGCGGCTATACGACCACGGCGATTGCCATGCGCCTCGGCATCAGCACCGGTACGGTAAAGGTCCATCGCAAGCATCTCTATCGCAAGCTTGGAATTTCCTCGCAGGCTGAACTGTTTACGCGGTTTTCCCGACCCATCGCGGACGCGCCGTGGCGGTAATGCAGCCGATCCGCGACTGGCCGGTGACGGCGCGCGCGTCCATTACCGGTGTCTTCACTGATATCGACGACACGTTGACCGTGGACGGACGGGTTGGTGCAGAGGCGTTCGACGCCATGGAACGACTGCGCGATGCTGGCCTCTTCGTCGTGCCGGTGACCGGCCGGCCGGCCGGCTGGTGCGACATGATCGCCCGTACCTGGCCGGTCGACGCGGTGGTCGGCGAAAACGGCGCCTTGGCGTTTCGCTACGATGTGGGCGCGCGTCGCATGCGTCGGCTCTACGTCGATGACGCCGCGACGCGCGCGGCCAACATGAAGCGACTGATAGCGGTGCGTGACGATGTCCTGGCCCAGATACGAGGAGCGGCGGTGTCCGTCGATCAACCGTACCGCGAGACTGATCTCGCCATCGATTTTGCCGAGGATGTGGAACCGCTCGACGACGCGGCGGTCGAGCGCATCGTCTCTATCTTCGAGACGCATGGCGCGACGGCGCGCATCAGTTCGATCCACGTCAACGGCTGGTTCGGTGATTATAACAAGCTCAGCATGACCATACGCATGATGACGGAAATCTTCGGCGTCGATCTGGAGCGTGACAAGGAACGCTATATCTTCGTCGGCGATTCGCCGAACGACACGCCCATGTTCGACTACTTTCCCAACGCCGTTGGCGTGGCCAATTTGTCCGAGCTGGCGGACCGATGTCCGGCGCTGCCGGCCTGGATCACGGTGTCGCCGCGCACGGCGGGATTTGTCGAGGTGGCGGATGCGGTGTTGTCGGCGCGTTAGGCTTCAGATAATGGCGTGGCGGATTTTTGCCGACACCCATTCGCTGACGATCACCGTGGCGATGATGACGATGAGGATCATCGATACCTGGGTCCACGCCAGGGTCATGATCGAGGCATTGAGCTGCAGGCCGATGCCGCCGGCACCGACCAGCCCGAGCACCGTCGATTCACGGATATTGATGTCCCAGCGAAACACCGAGATGCCGGCGAAAGCGGGCATCACCTGCGGCACGATGCCATAGATCAACTGCTGCGGTTTGCTGGCGCCAGTTGCCCTGATCGCCTCGATCTGGGATTCATCGATCTCCTCGATCGCCTCGTACAACAACTTGGCGCAAAAGCCGATGGAGCGAAGCCCGATGGCAACAATGCCGGCAAGAACACCGGGACCTAGGATGGTGACCAGCATCAATGCCCAGATCAGCGAATTTATGGAGCGCGAGGAGACGATGATGAACAGTGCGATGGGGCGCACGAAGTTACGGCTGGGCGTCGTGTTGAGTGCCGCGCAGTAAGCCGTGGGGATAGCCAAAACCAAAGCGATCAGCGTCCCCAGCGTGGCGATATTGAGCGTATCCCAAATCGCTCCCCACAACTTCGACATATATTCGATATTCGGCGGGATCATGCGGAACCCCAGATCCATCGCTTGTTTCGGTGCGTCGGTGACGAACATCCAAATGGTCTTTTCGGAAATCAACTGCCAACAGGCGACAAAGACGGCGACGGTGACCAGCCAGCCCGCCCAGATCAGCAGCTGTGTCCGGGTCGAGCGTCGGTTCCAGATCTTGGTGCCGTTGTCTGTCGCGACGGGCATTACTGTACCCACTTTCTAACGTAGCCCGACGTGTATTCGACAAACATCACGATGGCGATGATGACCAGCAAGATCGCCGCCGCCGAATCGAATTCATAGCGGTCGAAAGCGGTATTCAAGGTTGCCCCGATGCCGCCGCCGCCGACGATGCCGACCACCGCGGATTCGCGGAAATTAATGTCGAAGCGATAAAGCCCGAGGCCGATCATGCGCGGCATGACTTGCGGTTGGACGGAATAATTGAGCCACTGGAACCAGCTCGCCCCCGTTGCCTTGACCGCTTCCGCTTGCACCGGGTCCATATCCTCTATGTCCTCGGCCAGCAGCTTGCCGTAGAACCCGATCGTCGCCACCGACAGGGTGACGAAACCGGCGAACGGCCCGAATCCGAACAGCTTGACGAAAAATATCGCGAGGATGACCTCCTGAAAGCTGCGCGATGTGGCGAGAATACCACGGCAGAAATAGTAAACCGGCTTGGGCGCCAGATTGCGCGCCGCCCCGAGGCCGACGGGAATGGAAATCAGAATACCGACCACTGTTGAGGTGACGGTCATCCATAAACTTTCGTATATGCCGTCGTAGATCGCGTCCCAGCGGGAAATGAAATCGGGGGGAAAAAACGCCGCGATGAATTTCTGGCCGCGCGGCAATCCTTCGTAGACGCGCCCCCAATTGACATCGGTGGTGCCGAAGGCGAGGGCGAGATACAGCGCCGCGCCGAGGCCAAGCGTCCAGCGCAGTCCGGCACTCTTGATGAATGGCGGTTTCTTCCAGGTGCGGCTTGCTGCTGCTGCGGTGGTCATGGCCATTCCGCCAATTCAGGTCATGCCGGCCAGGCGATCACGATCGATCTCCGGGCCCCGAGGTTTCTCCGAGCCGGCGGTGGCATCGACGTCATCATCGACGAATTCGCCGTTTTCTTCCTCCTCGTCGACCTTCCGGATCGTTGCCTCCCAGTCCTCCTCGCCATAGATCTGGGTCAGCACATCGGCGGTCAGGCCGTCGGGCGGGCCGTCATAGACAATTTCCCCCAACTGCAAACCGACGATGCGTTTGGCGAACATCTGCGCCAGCATCACGTCGTGAATGTTGATGATCGCGGACAAGCCGCGCTCCAGGCAGAGTTCACAGACCAGCCGCATGATCTGGCGCGACGTCTTGGGGTCGAGTGACGCGGTCGGCTCGTCGACCAGCAGCAACTCCGGATTCTGGATCAGCGCGCGGCAGATGCCGACGCGCTGACGTTGGCCGCCGGACAATTCATCGGCGCGTTTATCGACCATGTGGTCGAGACCGACGCGCTCCAGCAATCGAAACGCCTCGTCGATGTCGGACTGCGGGAACTTGCGAAACCAGCTCCGCATGAAGCCAACGTAGCCGAGCCGGCCCGACAGCACGTTTTCCATGACCGACAGCCGTTCGACCAGGGCGTATTCTTGGAAGATCATGCCCATGCGCCGCCGCGCAACGCGAAGTTGACGCGGAGTGAGCGTTGTCAGTTCGTCGTCGTTGAGGAAAATCTGGCCGGATGTCGGTTCGACCAGGCGATTGACACAGCGGATCAAGGTCGACTTGCCGGCGCCGGATGGCCCGATCAGCGCCATAACTTCACCGTTCGGGACTTCCAGGTTGACCCCCTTGAGGGCCCGGTCGCCGGTCTTGTACTGCATCACCAGGTCGACGAGTCTCAGCATGCTTCGTCCCTCCGCGTGCGCCACAATCGCATCGATAACGATGGGGCCGGATCAGAGTGCCCGATCCGGCCCCATATGTTGCAACGTCTTAGACGATCACTTGCAGGTGTACTTGACGCCGTTGGCGGCATCGATCTTGCGGATCACCGACCAGTCGGACTTGTGGTTGATGGAAATAAAAGCGCCTTCCTTCTTGAACTCCTTCTGCAGGTCGGAGCCTTCCCACTTGAAGGTAAAGAACGCCTGCTTGATCTTGGCCACCACGACCGGGTGCAGATTGTAGGCATGACCGTAGCCGGTTGTCGGGAAGGTCTGCGAACGATAGATCGTCCTGATCTTCGACGCATCGACAACCTTACGGTCGATCATCCGCTTCAGCACCGAGTTCGCAATCGCGGCCGCTTCGTAGTCCTTGTTAGCGACGCCCAGAATCGAATTGTCATGCTTGCCGGAAAACGCCGGCTTGAAATCTTTTTCCGGAATCAGGCCAAATTCGGACTTGAGGATCGCCGATGGTGCCTTGAAGCCGGAATTGGAGGTTGGCGAGGTGAACGCCATTGACCTGCCCTTGAGGTCGGCCGGCGACTTGATGGCGCTGTCTGCGGGAACGATGATTTCCATCTCATAGCCGAACGAGCCGTCCTTAGCCGCCATCATGGCGAACGGCACGAAACCCGCGCAGCTGACGGCGACCGGGTTGCCGCCGGTGTTGACGCCGGCGATATGCAGGCGGCCGGAGCGCATGGCTTCGTATTGGGCGGCGTATGATTGCACCGGGAAGAAGACGACCTTTTTGCCCGTCACCTTGGCCATGTGCTGGATGAAGCCGTCCCAGACCTTTTGGTAGACGGCGGGGTCTTCCACGGGCGTGTATGAAAAGATGATCGTATCCGGATCAGACCACGCCTTGGAATCCAACGGTAGATCGGCAGTTAGATTACCATCGCGGTCGCAGTATTGCTTGTCGAGGGTGCCGCGCGGGCAGTCTTCGGCGTAGGCCGAATTCGTCGCGCCGCTATACCCGAACGCCAAGACCGCAAAACCGATGGCGATCGCGGATACGTAGGATTTTATTTTGAACATTGCGTTTAACCTCCCGGGTCGATGCAGGGGACTGTTTGTCGTCCCCTTGATGGGATGTACGCGCAATGACATCCCAATTTGTAAAACTGATACCAAAAACGTTACATAGACGCCTTCGATAGCGCAAACGGAATCCCTCGTATTGGCGAGCGTGTTGGGCAACCGGTGATTCTTGGTGCATGGGCCGATGAGCCTGAGGTTGCCTGCCGTACTTGATTAGCGAAGGGTGAAAGACCACACTCCGAACTTCGGGTGCCGACGCGGCACCGCCCAAGGAATATCCACGAATGATCTCGGTCCTTCTTCTTGGTCTTTTGATCGGTATGCAGCATGCGCTGGAAGCTGATCATGTGGCTGCCGTCGCCGCCATCGCGGCGCGTCAGACGTCCAGGCGGCGCATCGTCATCCATGGCGCCGTGTGGGGTATCGGTCATACGATTGCGCTGATGGTGGCTGCGGGGGGTGTCATTCTGCTCGGCGTGGCCATTGGCGATACCCTGGCGGCGCGGTTCGAGGTCGTGGTTGGCATCATGCTGGTCGGCTTGGGCGGGCATCTGCTCTACCGCCTGGCGCGCGAGCGCATCCATTTTCACCGCCACCGGCATGACGATGGCCTGGTTCACTTTCATGCCCATTCGCATCTGGGCGAGGCGCGGGATCATCAACGCTCGGATCATGCCCACGAACATCCGCGGGGCTTGCCCATCAGAACCCTGGTTATCGGTGTCGTGCATGGCCTCGCCGGATCGGCGGCGCTGTTGATCCTGACCGCGTCAACGGTGGGCTCGCCGGCGTTGGGTTTCGGTTACGTGGCGCTGTTTGGCGTCGGCTCGATCGTCGGCATGGCGGCGCTGTCGGCGCTGATCGCGGTGCCGCTTGGATGGTCGGCGCGGGCGTTGACCTGGGCCAATCGAGGCCTGCAGGGCGGCATCGGCCTCGCCACCCTGGTGCTCGGTCTCGTCGTCGTTTCCGACAGCTGGCGGCTGGCATTCGCCGTTTCCTGACGCTACCTTTGACTCCTGCGAGGACTGTGGGAGGGAAATGCTGGTGGCGGTAGCGGTAATCTTTGAATTCTGGGTCGACCCCGACAAAAGCGTGCGCTATTTCGAACTTGCCGCTGAAATGCGTGCGGCGGTCGAGCAGGCCGACGGTTTCATTTCCAACGAGCGTTTCGAAAGCCTGACCGAGGATGGCAAGTTCGTTTCGCTGTCGTTTTGGCGTGACGAGGCGGCGGTCGATGCCTGGTACGCCAACAGCCAGCACAAGAAGGCACAAGGCGAAGGCCGCGCCGGTATCTTCAAGGATTATCGGTTGCGCGTCGTCAACGTGCTGCGCGACTACAATTTGGCAAGCGGTCGCCCGAAAGTCGACGGGTGACCGAACGGAGCCGCTCATCGCTCGACGCCCTGTTGGCGCCGCGATCGGTGGCCATCATCGGCGCCTCGGATGACCCGTCCCGGGTCGGTGGCCGCCCCTTGCGCTACGCCAAGGCGGCGGGGTTTCGGGGCGGCATCTACCCGATCAATCCGAAGCGCGACATTATCCAGGGCCTGCGGGGTTATCCCAGCATCGATGACGTGCCGGAGGTTCCCGACGTCGCCATTGTCGCCGTGCCGGCGGCGCATGTGATCGCCACCGTCGAGGCCTGCGCCGCCAAGGGGGTGTCGGCGGTCATTCTGTTTTCCGCCGGTTTCGCCGAAGCCGGCCCGGCGGGCGCCGCCGATCAGGCACGTCTGGGCGAGATCGCCGCCGAGACCGGCATGCGTATCCTCGGGCCCAACTGCCTCGGCGTCTACAATTCCGAAAGCGGATTCTACGCGACGTTTTCCGCCACCTTCGAGGACGGCTTTCCCAGCCCCGGCGGCATCGCCATCACCAGCCAGTCGGGCGCCTACGGCAGCCACCTGTCGATTCAGGCCATGCGCCGCAACATGCCGGTGCGCCATTGGATCACGACGGGCAATGAATGCGACGTGGAACTCGCCGAATGCATCGCCTGGATGGTCGACGCCCCGGATGTCAGTGTCATTGCCGCCTATGCCGAAGGGGTGCGCGATGGCGAGGGGCTGCTGCGGGCACTCGAAGCGGCGCGTTGCGCTGGCCGGCCGGTTATCTTCATCAAGGTCGGATCATCAGAAATCGGTGCCCAGGCGGCGCAATCCCACACCGCCGCCCTGGCCGGATCGGATGCCGTCTACGACGCGGTGTTGCGCCAATACGGCGCGTTTCGCGCCGGCAGTGCCGAGGAAATGCTCGATGTCACCGAAGCGGCGGCGCTCGGCACCCTGCCGCGTGGTCGGCGTTTCGGTATCATGACCATTTCCGGCGGCGCCGGTATCCAGATGGCCGACGCGGCGGCGGAATATGGTCTCTACGTGACGCCGATGCCCGAGGCGGCGCAGAAACGCATCACCGATGCCTTCCCGTTCGCCGCGCCGCGTAATCCGGTCGATATCACCGGCAACCTCTATAACCAACCGGAACTGGTGTCGCTTGGTCTCGATGCCATGCTGACCGATGGTGACTATGACTCCATCATCGCCTTCTTCACCTTCGCCGCCGCCTCGGAAAGCGTTGGCCAATTAATCCTCGATACCTTCGCCGATGCCAAGCGGCGCTACCCGGACCGCGTCCTGGGCGTTGTCATGATCGGCCCGCCGGAAGTCGCCCTGCGTTTCCGCGATGCGGGCATCCTGGTGTTCGAGGATGCAACCCGTTCCGTGCGCACGGTGGCCGCCCTGACCCGCCTCGCCGAGGGCCATCGGGCGCCACCCCCTGTCGAGACAGCGCCGTCGCGCGTTAGTCTTCCCCATGGCCCGCTCGGCGAACGTCAGGCGCTGGAGGTTCTCGGCGCGGCCGGCATTCCGGTGATCGACAGCCGCCTTGCTACCGATGCCGAGGGTGCCGCCGCCGCAGCAACCGCCGTCGGCTTCCCGGTGGCCATGAAGATCGCCTCGCCTGACCTCGCCCACAAGAGCGATATCGGCGGCGTCGCCCTCGCGTTGGCGGACGCCGACGCCGTGCGCGCCGCCTTTCATACCATGATGGGCCAGGTTGCCGCGGCGCGGCCGGATGCCGCCCTCGACGGTGTCCTGGTGGCGCCGATGCTGACCGACGGCGTCGAATGCATCCTCGGCGTCAGCCGTGACCCGGTGTTCGGCCCGGTGGTCATGTTCGGCCTCGGCGGTATCTTCGTCGAGGTGCTGGAAGACGTTAGCTTCCGTCGCGCCCCCATCGATGCCGAGCAGGCCCGCGCCATGATCGCCGAGACCCGGGGCGCCAAGCTGTTGGCCGGCGTCCGAGGCCAGCCGCCGGCCGACGTGGATGCCCTCGCCGAAGCCCTGGCGGCGCTGTCGCAATTCGCCGCCGCGCATACGAACGACGTGGAAAGCGTCGATCTCAACCCGGTGCTGGTGCGCGCGGCGGGGCAGGGTGTCGTCGCTCTCGACGCGTTGATCGTCCGTCGGACGTCCTAGTCCGCCAGCACCACGCGGCCGTTGTTCAGCACCACCGCGTCGCGTGCCGGCACGAGGGCACGGAAGGCGACCTCGTTGCCCTCCTTCCACATTTCCGTCCGCAGTGTCTCGCCTGGATAAACCGGGGCGGAGAAGCGAAGCGCCAGGTATTTGATGGCGTCGGCGTCGTAATCGCAGAGCGTTGCCAGGATGGCGTGTCCGGCGATTCCCAGTGTGCAGAGACCATGCAGGATCGGCTGCTTGAAACCCGCCGCCGCCGCCACCGCCGGGTCGGCGTGCAGCGGGTTGCGGTCGCCATTGAGGCGATAGAGCAGCGCCGCTTGCGGCAGGATCGGCTGGTCGCAAATGGTATCGGGTTCGCGATCCGGGATCGCCGCTGGCGTGATCGGCGCCGTGTCGTCACCGCCGCAACCGCCGTCGCCGCGCGCCACGGTGGTTTGGTCGATGGTGGCGATGACTTCGCCGGTAGCCGCATCGGTGATGGTGCGTTCGGAAAAGATCGAGGCACCTTTCTCCGGCCCCCGGTCACGAATGCCCTTGACCCGGGTACGACCGATAATGCGGCCTTGCGTCGGCAGCGGGCGGTGGATGGTCATCGCCTGTTCGCCGTGCAGCACCCGGTGCCAATCGCAGCCGGTGTCCGGGCTCTTGAGCCAGAATCCGGGATAACCCATGACGTTGACCATGGTCGGGAAGGCGCGCAGATGATCCTCATAGACATAGCGCAACTGCCGTTCATCAATCGGGTCGGCGCCGACGCCGACGCCGAGCGCATAGAGAATGCAGTCGTCCGGCGTCAGCATCTGGTCGACCTCGGGAACCGGGTAGTCCATCATTTGCTCATAGGTAAAGGCCACGTCGCCACTCCCTCGCTCTTTTCTAACGCTCCGGGCATGGTACAAAGGGCGCGCGCCCGAGGAAACTACCGCCCATGAAGGTTCCATGACCGATCGACCCGCTCTCCGTATCGGCACCCGAGGCAGCCCCTTGGCGCTGTGGCAGGCCGAACATGTGCGGGGCCTGCTTGCCGCCACCGGTCGCGATGCCGAGGTGGTGGCGATCAAGACCACCGGCGACAAGGTCACCGACCGCCCGCTCGCCGAGGTCGGCGGCAAAGGCCTGTTCACCAAGGAACTCGACAGCGCCCTCGCCGATGGCCGCATCGATCTCGCGGTGCATTGCGTCAAGGACATGGAAACCCTGCTGCTGCCGGGCATGGCCATTCCGGCGATCCTGCCGCGCGAGGATCCGCGCGATGCGCTGATCAGCCGCGACGGCGCCTCCTTCGATGAGTTGCCACAGGGAGCGGTCATCGGCACCACCTCATTGCGGCGCCAGGCGCAACTGCTGGCGCGCAGGCCGGACCTCAAGATCGTTACCTTTCGCGGCAATGTGCAGACGCGCTTGAAGAAGCTCGACGCCGGCGAGGCCGACGCCACGCTGCTCGCCATCTCCGGTCTCATCCGTCTCGACATGACCGAGGTGGCGACGCAGGTATTTGCCGATGACGTGCTGCTGCCCGCCGTCGGCCAGGGGGCGTTGGCCATCGCCTGCCGCGCCAATGACGACACGACCCATGATCTGCTGGCCGCGTTCGACGACGCCACCGCGCGTATCGAAATCACCGCCGAGCGAGCATTGTTGGAAACCCTCGACGGGTCGTGCCGGACACCGATCGCCGGTCTCGCCATCGTCGACGGCGAGACGCTCCATCTGCGCGGCCTGATCGCCGAGATCGACGGCAGCGCCGTCTGGCGGGGCGAGCGCCGGGGTCCCATCGGCGACGCGGCGGCGCTCGGCCACGACCTTGGCGAGAATCTCCGCGCCCAGGCCGGCTCGGAATATTTCAAACGCCTCGGTGAGTAGGGTGAGGCACCAGCGGCCTCACGACTCGTATTTGACGCTGCAGCCGTAAGGCCGGGTGCCGCGTGGATTGACCGGCTGGCCGGCGCGCAGTTGGCGCATCGCCTGTTTGACGTAATTGGTCGCCTTCGGCACGTCGGCGTCGTCCCACGAACGGATGCTGTCGATGGCGCCCATGTAGGCGAGGGTGCCGTCGCCCTCGATGATGAACATGTGCGGGGTCGTCACCGCGGCGTAGAGCCGCCCGATGGTGCCATTGGGATCGAGCAGCACCGCCGTCGGCTTGGCACCCCGGCTGGTTGTCAATTGATCCGCTTCGGCGCCCGAAACATGGCCCTGTTGGCCCGGCGCCGAGGAAATGACGGAAAGCCAGACGGTGCCGTCCGCCGTCGCGTCCTTCTGGGTCGCCTGCATGTTGTCGGTGCGATAGTGCTTACCGACAAATGGACAGTCGTGATTGGTCCATTCCAAGACCACGCGCTTGCCTCTGTAATCGCTTAGTCGATGGGTCTTGCCGGCGCTGTCGGTGCCGGTGAAGTCGGGCGCCGGCTTGCCGATTTCCGGCTCGGCGTTTACGGCGGGCGCCAGGACAAGTATCAAGCCCAAGAAAATGGCGGCAATTGTCAGGCGCAAATTCTTCAATCGCAGAAACATCGATCAACTCCCTTGCCAGTCCGGCGTCTGTTTGGCGACGAAGGCGGCGACGCCGCGCGCGAAATCACCGCTGCCGAAGCATGCGTGGATCAGGTCAGTGTCCTCGACCTCCGGCGCGTCGCCGATCCGCCGCAGCGCTTCCTTGGTCACCCGCATGGTCACCGGGGCGTGGCCGAGCAGGCGATCGCAGAGTTCGCTGACCTGATCGTCCAGGTCCTCCGGTGGCGTGATTGACAGCAGGTAGCCGAGCGGTAACAGGTCTTCGGCCGGCATCAAATCGGCGAGCAGCAGCATGCGCTTGACCATCGGCACGCCGAGGGTTGCGGTCAGGCGCTTCAGATTGCGCGCCGACAGGCAGTTGCCGAGGGTGCGGGCGATCGGCACGCCGAACCGTGCCCCCGGCGTGGCGATGCGAAAGTCGCAGGCGTTGGCGAGAGCCATGCCGCCACCGACGGCCCAGCCCTCGACCACGGCGATGGTCGGCTGCGGAATACGTTCCACCTTGTCGATATAGACCTCGACCTTGGCTTCATAGGCGACGCCGTCATCGCCGGACGAGAACGCGCTGAACTGCTCGATATCCGTGCCGGCGACGAACGCCTTGCCGCCGATACCGCGCATCACCACGACGCCGACGCCGGCGTCCGCCGACAGTTCGTCACAGGCGGTCGCCAAGCCTTCATACATCTGCCAAGTCATGGCATTGCGGGCGCGGGGGCGGTCAAACAAGATATGGGCGACGCGGCCGTGGCGTTCGACGCGAACAAGTCCCGCTTCGGCGGCGTCTTGGCTCTTGTCTTGGGTCATGTCTCGGGGTTTCCTTTTCGTCGCACAATGATGATCGGCTCTGCCCGAACCTACCCCGGCGCGGCCAGGTATTGCCACAACAAGGAGAAGCCTCATGACCCATCCGGTTTTCAGCCCCGGCCGCGTCGCCGTCGTCACCGGCGCCGCCAGCGGTATCGGTCGTGCCGCCTGCATGCATTTCGCGGCATTGGGCATGAAAGTCTGCCTCGCCGATGTCACTGACGGCGAACTGGCGCTGGCGCACGAGGAAGTGGCGGCGGCGGCCCGCGGCGGCGCGGACGACGTTATGTCCATGGACGTCGACGTGGCGCTCAGCGAGGATTTGCGCGAACTGGCGTCCACCGTCCGCGATGCATGGGACGACGTAGCGCTGATCATGAACAATGCCGTGGTGCGCGATACCGGATCGACCTGGGGCGATCACGAGGCCTGGCGGCGCTCGCTGGAGGTCAATTTCTGGGGCGTGCTGAACGGCGTCGCGGCGTTCGTGCCGGACATGATTGCCGCCGGCACGCCGGCCATGGTGGTCAATACCGGATCCAAGCAGGGCATAACCAATCCGCCGGGCAAGCCGCCCTACAATGTCGGCAAGGCGGCGCTGAAGGCCTATACCGAGTGTCTGCAGCATGAGCTGCGTAATGCCGAGGGCTGCGCCGTCACCGCGCATCTGCTGGTGCCCGGCATGACCACCACCGCCGGGTGCGAACACCGGCCCGGCGCCTGGTGGCCGAGCCAGGTCATCGAGTTCATGGTGCCGGCGCTTGAACGCGGCGATTTCTATATCATTTGCCCCGACGACGAGGTGACGCCGGAGATGGACGCCAAGCGCATGCGCTGGGCGACCGGCGACATCATCGAGAACCGCCCGGCGCTGTCGCGCTGGCATCCTGATTACAAGGAGGCGTTCGCGGCGTCATAGCGGTTTATCGCGCCGTTATTGTTAATTGATACAAATCAGATTTCGAAAACGATCTTAATTGACATAGGTCAAAGACGGTTACCGCGCCAGTCGCCATGGTTCGGTATTCCCGCCGCGTTGGCGGAATGACCCGGACGAGAAATGGCGAGAATCATGGCGACCGAAGACTCCAATCAAGACGGCAACGGCACGCGAAAGCGCGAACTTCGGGTGTTTCTGTTCCTTACCGTGGTATTGGCGCCGGCGCTTTCGGTCGCGCTGGTCGGCGGCTTCGGTTTCTCCATTTGGATGTTTCAACTGATTATTGGCCCGCCGGGGGCACCCTGAACGGCTTCGGCACGGCGATTGGCGCTCATGAACGAACGAAAGTGATGCAAAATATGCGAGATTCCCAGGATATCACGACAGGGGCCACCGGTGCCACGCGGCGGAATTTTCTGCGTCGCGCGGTCGGCAAGCCCGTCCATCACACGGCGAGCGTGCTGGTTCAGGCTTGGCCCGAGCGCATCGCCGAGATTGCCGCCGCCGTTACCAGCCAAGCCGGTATCGAAAGCCACGGCGATGAAGTCGGCACCAAGGCCGGTAAACTTATTCTGACCATCGAGGCCGCGAGCGACATGGCGTTAATGCAGGCCATGGACCGCATTCAGGCGACTCCGGGCGTTATCAACACGGCGCTGGTCTACCACCACATGGACGAGGATTTGGGCGATGAGTGACGACAGCCGCGGTCCGCAACTGACGCGCCGCCAGGTCATCAAGGCACAAGCCGTCGCCGCGGCCGCCGCCGCCGCCGGGCTGCCGTCGGTGGCATCGGCGGCCAATCTGGTCACCGCCAGCCAGGCGACGGAGCTCAAATGGTCGAAGGCGGCGTGCCGCTTTTGCGGCACCGGCTGTAGCGTCATGGTGGCGACCAAGGAAGGCCGCGTCGTCGCCACCCACGGCGACATCAAATCCGAGGTCAATCGAGGCCTCAACTGCGTCAAGGGCTACTTCCTGTCGAAAATCATGTACGGCGAGGACCGACTGACGAAACCCATGCTACGCATGAAGAACGGCCAGTACGCCAAGGATGGTGATTTCACCCCCGTCAGTTGGGATCAGGCCTTCGACGTCATGGCGGAGAAGTTCAAGGCAGCACTGAAGAAGCACGGACCGTCGGGCGTTGGCATGTTCGGTTCCGGCCAGTGGACGGTGTGGGAAGGCTATGCCGCGTCGAAGCTGATGAAGGCGGGTTTCCGCTCCAACAACATCGAACCCAACGCGCGCCACTGCATGGCCTCGGCGGTTGGCGGCTTCATGCGCACTTTCGGCATCGATGAGCCGATGGGCTGTTACGACGATTTCGAGGAAGCCGACGCCTTCGTGCTATGGGGCTCCAACATGGCCGAGATGCATCCCATCCTGTGGACGCGGCTGACCGACCGCCGGCTTTCGGCGCCGCACGTGAAGGTCGCCGTGCTGTCGACGTTCGAACACCGCTGCTTCGATCTCGCCGACAATGGCATGGTGTTCAAGCCGCAGACGGATCTGGCGATCCTCAATTTCATCGCCAAGCACATCATCGACACCGGCCGCGTCAACAAGGCCTTCGTCGACAAGCACGTCAATTTCCGGCGCGGCAACGACGATATCGGTTACGGCCTGCGCCCGGAACACCCAATGGAGAAGAAAGCCAAGAACGCCAAGAAGGCCGGTGGCTCCACGCCGATGAGCTTCGACGAATTTGCGGCCTTCGTCGCCGACTACGACGTCGACAAGGTATCCAAGCTGTCCGGCGTGCCCAAAGCCAATCTGTTGGCGTTGGCGGAACTCTACGCCGATCCCAATACCAAGGTGATGTCGCTGTGGACCATGGGCTTCAACCAGCACACACGCGGTGTCTGGTGCAATAACCTCGCCTACAACATTCATCTGCTGACTGGAAAGATTTCCGAGCCCGGCAACAGCCCTTTCTCGTTGACCGGGCAGCCGTCGGCGTGCGGCACGGCGCGCGAAGTGGGCACGTTCTCGCATCGCCTGCCGGCCGATCTGGTGGTCAAGAATCCGAAGCACCGGGCGATCGCGGAGAAAATATGGAAGCTGCCGGCCGGCACCATTCCCGGCAAGCCGGGGTACCACGCGGTGCAGCACAACCGCATGCTGAAGGACGGCAAGATCAATGCCTACTGGGTTCAGTGCAACAACAACATGCAGGCGGCCGCCAACCTGAACGAGGAAGGCTTTCCCGGTTACCGCAATCCGGACAACTTCATCGTCGTCTCCGATCCCTATCCGACAGTAACGGCGCAGGCCGCGGATTTGATTTTGCCGACCGCCATGTGGGTGGAAAAGGAAGGGGCCTACGGCAATGCGGAACGGCGTACCCAGTTCTGGCACCAGATGGTGGCGCCACCGGGCGAATCGCGGTCCGATCTTTGGCAACTGATGGAGTTTTCCAAGCGCTTCACCACCGACGAAGTATGGACGGCGGAGGTGCTGGCGAAAAATCCAGCGTTCAAGGGCAAAACGCTTTACGACGTGTTGTACCGCAACGGCAACGTCGATCGCTATCCGTTGACCGACGCGGCGTTGGAGTACGAGAACCAGGAGTCCAAGGATTTCGGCTTTTATGTGCAGAAAGGTCTGTTCGAGGAATATGCCGAATTCGGCCGTGGCCACGGCCACGATTTGGCGCCATTCGATGTCTATCACAAGGAACGCGGCCTTCGCTGGCCCGTGGTCGATGGCAAGGAAACCCGCTGGCGCTACCGGGAAGGCCAAGATCCTTACGTGAAAGCCGGCAAAGGGGTCGAGTTCTATGGCAAACAGGACGGCAAGGCGGTCGCCTTCGCGCTGCCCTATGAACCGGCGGCGGAAGAACCCGACGACGAATACGATCTTTGGCTGAGTACCGGTCGGGTGCTCGAACATTGGCATTCCGGTTCCATGACCCAGCGCGTGCCAGAGCTTTATCAAGCGTTTCCCGACGCCGTGGTGTTCATGAATCCGGATGACGCCAAGGCGCGCAACCTGCGTCGTGGCACGGAGGTGCGGGTGATATCGCGGCGCGGCGAGATCAAGACCCGGGTGGAAACCCGGGGCCGCAACAAACCGCCCCGGGGCCTGGTCTTCGTACCCTGGTTCGACGCCAGCCAACTGATCAACAAGGTGACGCTCGACGCCACCGACCCCATTTCCAAGCAGACGGATTACAAAAAATGCGCCATCAAGATCGTCGCTGCCTGAGCAGGTTCAGAACGCCGGCGCTCGCCGCCATCGCGCTTCTCCTGGTGTTTGCCGTCATTGTGTCCGCGGACCCGGCCACCGCCGAGGAGCCAATCGCCAATCTGCGCGCCAGCCCCATCGTCGGCGAGCCGCCGGCACCGCCCATGGCCATGGTATCCAACACGGACCTCAAGCGCGCGCGCAACTATCCGGAACAGCCGCCGACCATTCCGCACAGCATTCGCGGCTATCAGGTCGATCGCAATGCCAACAAATGCCTGACCTGTCACGCCCGCGCCGCCATTGCACGATCCCAGGCGCCGATGATCAGCGTCACTCATTTCATGGACCGGGATGGTCAGGTGCTCGCCACGGTGTCGCCCCGGCGCTACTTCTGCAATCAGTGCCACGTGACGCAGAGCGACGTTCGCCCGTTGATTATCAACACGTTCAAGGACGTGGATGGAATCATTGAGGGCCTCAAGGACAAAAAGGGGGGATGAGCCGTGCGGCTCGGGAACACCATCAAGCGCCTGTGGTCGACGCTGACCACGCCGAGCAAGTTCTTCAGTCTCGGTTTCCTCACCATCGGCGGCTTCGTTGCCGGCATCATTTTCTGGGGCGGCTTCAACACGGCATTGGAAATCACCAACACGGAAGCCTTCTGCATCAGCTGCCACGAGATGCGCAACAACGTCTATGCCGAACTGAAATCGACCATCCATTACACCAATCGATCCGGCGTTCGCGCCACCTGTCCGGATTGCCACGTGCCGCATAACTGGACCGACAAGATCGCCCGCAAAACCCAGGCCTCCAAGGAAGTGTGGGGCAAGATTTTCGGCACCATCTCGACGCGGGAGAAATTCCTCGATAAACGGCTGGAACTGGCGCAACACGAATGGGCGCGCTTCAAGGCCAACGATTCACTGGAATGCCGCAACTGCCACAACTTCGACTTCATGGATTTCACGCAACAGTCGAAGCGCGCCGCCAAGCAGCACGAAAAATTTCTCACATCGAAGGAAAAAACCTGCATCGACTGCCACAAGGGCATCGCCCACAAGCTGCCCGACATGGCCGGCGTGCCGGCATCCAATTGACGTCGGCGGTCGGACCTTAGCCGTCGTCCCTGGGCCGCAGTTTCATGGACACGGAATTCATGCAGTAGCGCAGGCCGGTGGGTTGCGGGCCGTCGGGGAAGACGTGCCCCAAATGGCCGTCGCAGCGCGCGCAATGGACTTCCGTGCGGGTCATGAACAGGCCATGATCTTCCTGCTCGCCGACCGCGTCTTCCGAAATCGGCGCATAGAAGCTGGGCCATCCAGTACCGGAATCGAATTTGGTCGCCGAATCGAACAACTCCTGGCCGCAGCCGGCGCAGATATAGATACCCGGATCCTTGCAGTCGTGCAGGCGGCCGGTGAAGGCGCGTTCGGTGCCGTGCTGACGCAGCACCTTGTACTGTTCCGCCGACAGCTGGCTGCGCCATTCATCGTCCGATTTTTCGATGCGGTCGGTCATTTTCGATCGTCTCCCGAATATTCCAAACACCATGTCGGCTCCATCGCTGACTCTATCATTGGCGCAATTCCCGCGCCCGCGCCAGGGCCTGTTCGGCCCCCGAGGCGTCACCGAGACCGGCCAGGGCATCGCCCAAATTCTCCAGCAAAGCGGTCGTCGGCAATTTTTCCACCGTCGGCTCCAGGAAGGCGCGGGCTTCCTCGTAACGGCCGGCCTTTATGAAGGCGCTGGCCAGGGTTTCGTGGAAGACATCACGCTGGGCGTTGCTGCCGCCGATATTCCAGATGTGATCGCGAATGGGGGAGATGCAATCTGCCGCCGTATCGTAGTCACTCCGGCCATAGGCGATCATGCCACGACATAGATCGCGGCCGATCTCATCGATGATCTTGGCGTTGGTGGAATTGTTGCCCTCGATAAAGGCGTGCTGGCTTTCCAGGAATCGCGCCAGCTTCTTTTCGCCGCCCGCCGTCGCCAAGGTCATCGCCAAATGCGCGTCGGTGAAGGCGAGGGCATGTTCATCCATGTGATACATCCACATTTCCACCAACCCGTCCCAGCGCGATCCCACGTCGACGCCGCGCAGCTCGAGCCGCCACAGCAATGACGTACAGTCCATCAGCCGCGTCACCATGTCCTTGTCGCAGTCGGATATGTGATCGTCGTATATCTTCAGCACGCGATCGATCTGGCCATCGTCGATCAGTTGCAGGCAGAGATGCCACCACAGATGACCGCGCAACCAGACCGCGCCCGACCAGTCATCGGCGGTGCCATCGATCCACGCGATGCCTTCCTGGCAGCGGCCTTCCATCTGCATCACATGGGCGACCGCATGCACGGCCCAGCAATCGCGCGATTCGATGGCGTGAGCCTTGCGGCCCATCTCCTCGGCCTCGCGGTAGTCACCGGCCTCCTCCAACCCGAAGGCGCCCATGCCGAGCAGGAAACCGTAGTAGGGCACTGTCTCGTTCCATGCCGGCAAAATGTCGAGCACCGATTTCTTCATGTTGTCGACTTCGCCGACCAGATAGTAGCTCTCGTGCGCGCACTTGGCGGCCATCATGTCGTGCGGGTATTTGGCCAGGATGGCGTCCCACATCTTACCGGCACGGGAAATTTCGCCGCTGGTCGCCATTTCGAAGGCATCAATGTGGGCCTGTTCGCGCGAGCTGACGCGGCTGCGCCGGGCCTTGGCGGCGCGCAACTCCAGATTGATGCGCGGCGCTGACTCCGCCGAACAGGCGCAGACATCCGGTCAGGCAATAGCCCATGGCGAAATCCGGATCGATTTCGGCGATGGTCAGCAACTTGCCCACGGGCTCGCCGCTGAACACCATGTAATCGTCCATGGCCTCGTTGAAGGCATCGACGGTTTCCGGCAGGCAGGCGGTGAACGTCAGGCCCAGCTTATCAACGGCCACGTGTTCTCTCCCCTCGAATGTCTTTACAATAGTCCCGATCCTAGACCCCTGGGAAGGTTAGAACCGGCCGTCGTACGGTTCGCGGCCGATGGGGCAGGCGATCAGCGTGAATCCATCGCGACCCAACGCCGCCGTCACGGCGTCGCCGAGCGCCCCACGGTTCGACGCGACAACGCCGGTGCCGCCCATGGCCTCGGCGACGGCGGCGAAGTTGGTGCCCCCGAAGTTGACGCCCAGGTTATCGTGTCCGTCGCGGCGCTGCTTGATCTCGATCAGGGCTAACTGTTCATCGACGAAGACGACAACGATGACCGGCACGGCGAGATCGCGCGCCGTCGCCAGTTCGCCCAGAATCATTTCCATGCCGGCGTCACCGGTGAAGGCGAGCACGGGGCGCGACGGGTCGGCGACCGTGTGACCGATGGCGATCGGCAACGCCACCCCCATGGTGCAGAGGCCGGTCGACTGAAGCAACGTGCGCGGCGCGTAGCTTTCCCACTGCTGGCTGATCAGGATGCGGTGTGCCCCGGTATCGACGGTGACCACGCCGTCGCGCGGAAATGTTTGCCGCACGGTGTCGATGACCGCCGCCGGTCCCCAAACCTCGTCGCGCGGGAACGCCTCGCGCAATGCGGCCCGTGTCGCCGCCGGCTCGCCGCCGGGCCAGACGGTTCCCATCTCGATCCGGTCGCCGAGAATCTTGAGGCCGGCGCCCACGTGACAGACGAAATTAATGCTGGCCTGATGCACGTAGTGGGTATTGGCGTGCGACGCCAATTCGATGACCACCGGTCCATCGCCGTCGCCGTTGCCGGGAATCCAGGCATTGCGCCAGTCGACCCGCATCTCGATGGGATCATAGCCGGCAAGGATGATGACATCGGCCTGGTCGATCAGTGGCTTGACGATGGCAAAAGATTTCGGTGATAGACCATGCCCGCCTAGCGCCAGTGGGTCGTCTTCCGGCAGCACACCCTTGGCCTTGTAGGAGGTGATCAGCGGCACGCCGAGGCGGCGACAGAAATCCGAGAGTTCCGGCGCCGCGTCGTGATGCAGGATATCGACGCCGGCGATCATTAGCGGCCGGTCGGCCTTGGTCAGCGCGGCGCGGGCGGCGTCCAGGTCGGGGCCGGGGGCGGGGGCGACCGGCGACGGCTTGGCGCGGCGGGTACGCCCGCTGTCGGCGGCGATGGCCTTGGCGATCCCGATCGGCACGTCGATGTGCACCGGGCCCGGCGGATCGTCCATGGCGATGGCGACGGCCTTGTCGATGGTGGCGTCGACGGCGTCGGCGGTGATCGTCATCGACGCCTTGGTCACCGGCGCCAGCACGGCGGTGTGGTCGAATACCTGGTGGGTGTAGGTGACCGCTTCCGCCGCGTCGACACAGCCGGAAATGAAGATCATCGGCACCTGGTCCTGCCAGGCATTGGCGACGGTATTGACCGCATTGACGACGCCCGGGCCGACGGTCGCCAGCAGCACCGCCGGCGCGCGGTCGGCGTGATGCGTGCCTTCCGCCATGAAGCCGCCGGCATTTTCGTGCTTGCACAGATGGAAGGCGACGCCGGCTTCCTGCAGCGCCCGCATCAGGGTCAGAACTTCGCCACCGGGGATGCCGAAGGCGTGGCGGCAGCCGGCTTCATAGAGGCGACGGGCGATGATATCGGCGACGTTGGACATTTAGCGGTCCTCGACGGATGGGGGACGCGCGACACGTCGACCCTCGACATACAGACAATCGATGGCGGCGGCCTCGAAGAAGGCACGGGCCTCGGCGGGGGTTTCGACGATGGGCTCGCCGGGGCCGTTGAACGAGGTATTGAGCACCACCGGCATCCCGGTGGCGCGACCGACGCCGGCGACCACATCGCGGAACCGGCCGGCGCCCTTGTCCACGGTCTGAATTCGCGCCGATCCATCGACGTGGGTGATCGCTGGCAGCTGATCCGACAGCACATCGGCGGTGAACAGCATATAGGGCGACTGCGACGGCGCGCCGCGAAACCATTTCGCCGCGTCTTCCTGCAACACCGCCGGCGCGAACGGCCGCCAGGCCTCGCGCCCCTTGATGACATTGACGCGGCCCCAGTTGGCGGCCGGGCCGGGATTGGCGAGGATTGAGCGATGGCCGAGCGCGCGCGGTCCGGCCTCGCTGGCGCCCTCGAACCAGGCGATGACCCGGTCCGCGGCTATATCTTCCGCGGCGGCGGCGGCCGCGTCCTCGGGTGCCGAGACGATGCCATCGATGCCGGTCAGGGCCGCTTCGACTTCCGCGTCGCCATAAATCGGACCCACATATGGTGATACCAGTTCGGCGGATACCGTGCGCGGTGCATCGAGCACGTTGTGATGGACATAAAGCGCGGCGCCGATGGCGAGGCCGCCGTCATCGCAATAGGGCTCGATGAAGACATCCTCGAAGGGGCCGTCGGCCAGCACCCGGCTGTTGGCTGGGCAGTTGAGCGCGGTGCCACCGGTCAGGCACAGCGCGTCGACCGCCGCGCCGGCATTGGCGCACAGGCCGTGCAGGCCCCGCGTCGCCTTGAGCAGGGTCTGCTCAAACAGTTTTTGCGTCGACGCGGCGATATCGGCGTTGACCGGCCGGGTAATGGCGTTGGGATCGGCCATCGCCGCCATGTCGTAGCCGCCGTCGTTGGCGCCGTTGACGCAGTGCCGCAGCCAGGCGTCCGCCGGTTCCTCGCCGAAACGCTGTTTCAGCGTCACCCAGTTGTCGACGAAATCATCGCGGAAGAACGCCGGTTCGCCATAGGGCGCCAGGCCCATCAGCTTGCCCGCCGGCCCGATGTCGCCGAGGCCGAGATGCACGCCGACGAAATCATACAGACCGCCGAGCGCCAAATGATGAGGCGCCAATGGCCGGATGGCGTTGCCCTCGCCGAGAAAATAAAGACCGCTCTGATAGCCCTGGCCGGAAAAGAACCCGTCGTGGGTCAGGACCGCCGCGCGCTCGAACGGGGAACTATAGAAACTCGCCGATGCATGCGCCGCGTGATGGAAGATGAAATAGCCCGGCACCTCACGCCCGCCGAGGGTCGCGGTGACGGGGCAATGCAGCATCCGGCGCACGTCGTCGTCGCGCGCCACGTCGGCGAGACGGCGCCCGGCGATTTCGTCGAGTCCCGCCGGTGCCCAGTCGGGGATGCTGCCGAAATCGTCGAGGCAGCCGACAGACACCAGATTGCCGGCCTTGAACGCGTCGACCTCGGCGAACAGGGCGCGATAGAATCGATGGTGGTGGGTGTCCTCGTCGACGTCGGTTCGGAACAAATGTTCCAACTGGCGGCTCAACAACTGTTCCGGCACGACCCGTGCGGCGGCCATGAAATCCGTCATCGGCGATGGTTCGTCGCCATGCGGTTCCAATTCATAAGAAAGGTCGAAACCGTCGATCAACCCGGTCACCAGTTCCACGTTCTGGGTCGAAGTCACGGCGACGCGCTCCACGTCGGCCAACGCCACTCCGGCCATGGCGAGCGCGCGGTCGATATCGGTGCTCGACAGGGCAATGGCATGTTTCACCCGATTGAAGCGCTCGCGCAGCACGTAGCCTTGTAATTGCCCGTCGATGACGACGGCAACGGCGGCATCGTGGCCGAAATGAAGGCCGAGAATGACCATGGTGCGGGCGAACCTCCGAACGACAACAGACCCGGCGCGACCTTAGCCGCCCGGCGGGATAGGTGAAAGGCGGCCTATTGAACGGCCAGCTTGCTATAGCCGTCGCGGGTCTGCGGCAATTTACGTTCGAGAATGCGCGAGGCCACCAGATTCCGCAGCACCTGCGCGGTACCGCCGCCGATGGTGAACATGCGGGCGTCGCGGTACATGCGTTCCATCGGCAGGTTGCGGGAATAGCCGGCGGCGCCGAACACCTGCAGCGCGTCCGATGTCACCTTGATGGCGGTTTCGGATGCCAGAATCTTGGCCTGGGCGGCGATCAGCATTTCCGGGAAGCCGCCCTGCTGCGTCTCGGCGCTGGCGGCGGCGCGGTAGACCATGGTCTGCGCCGCGGCGAGCCCGGTCGACATGTCGGCCAGCATCCATTGCAGGCCCTGGAACTCGGCGATGGGACGGCCGAACTGCTCGCGCATCTGGGCATAGTCGAGGGCGTTCTCATAGGCCCCTTCGGCGATGCCGAGCGCCACCGTCGCGGCGCCGACACGCTGCGAATTATAGGCATTCATCAGTCCGGCGAAGCCGCGCCGCAGCCCTTCCGGCGGCACTAGCGCCATCGACGCCGGCACCACCAGGTCGTCGAGAATGATTTCGGTTTCCGGTATACCGCGCAGGCCCATGGCCGGTTCGCGGGTGCCGACCTTGAGTCCCTCGGCCTCGCCACGGACGGCGATGAAGCCGCCGATGCCCTGGTCCTCGCCGTCTTCGATGACCCGGGCAAAAATGAGATGAAGCTTCGACACCCCACCGCCGGTAATCCAATGCTTGCGGCCGTTGATGACATAGCCGTCGCCGGTTTTCACGGCGCGGGTGGTCATGTCGGTGGCGGCGCTGCCCGCGCCCGGTTCGGTGATGCAGATGGCCGGTTTGTCGCCGGCCAGCACCAGTTCGGACGCCAGTTTCTTCTGTTCGTCCGAGCCGAAGCGCATGATGGCGCCGATGGCGCCCATGTTGGCCTCGACGACGATGCGCGCGGTGACTCCGCAGACCTTGGCCATTTCCTCGACGACGACGACCGCGTCCAGGTAGCTCGCCCCCTGGCCGCCCCATTCCGTCGGGATGGTCATGCCCATGAAGCCGGCCTCGACCAGGGACTCCACGTTGTGCCACGGGTACTCCTCGGTGCGGTCGATCTCGGCGGCGCGCGGCTTGATGACATCCTCGGCAAGCCGGCGCGCGGCGTCACGGATACGGATTTGGTCTTCGCTCAGATCGAACATGGGGCTATCTCCGGGCTGCCTTCTGAATTTCGTAGCGCATCCTACACTGTGCCTTTTCGTGAAAAAAACGAATTATTCTAGTTATTTAATTGATTATTTCTCATGCAATAGCGGATACCCCTCGACCAGCGCTCGGCCACCATCGTTGAGACGCGGCGGCCGCGTGGTGCGGTCGAACAGCTTGGTATGGAGAGTCTCTTCCAGCGCCTTCACATGCAGGCTGACCGCCGATTGTGTCAGCCCGACCGCGTCGGCGGCGGCGGCGAACGAGCCGTGCTCGGCGATGGCGATCGAGGTCTTCAGGTGGCGCAGGTCCATGGGGCGCCAGAATAACCGGCGCCCGATGCCATCACAATCGCGGTAACCGGAACCGGCAGTGGTTGACCGGTTCGATCGGACGGATGATCATCCGACCATGGCGCGTAAACCCACCACGCGGAAAAAGCGACCGGTGAAATTCATCGCTCCCAAGGCGTTGACGGCCTCCGCCGTCGGTTTTCCCGCCTTTCCAGCCGGACGCGGCAATGGGCGCCAGGGACCCGAAAAGGCGGTGTTCGAACTGACCAGCCATCGGCGTGCCCGCGAGGCCCTCGATTTCGCCCTCGATATTACTGATCATGGCTTCAATGTTTTCGTGCTGGGCGAGGATCGAACCGGCCGCATGACGCAAACCCTGGCCTACCTGGACGCCGCCATGGCCGAACGGCCGGCGCCGCCGGACTGGGTCTATTTGAACAACTTCCGCGCCGCCAATCAGCCTCGGCCCTACCAGTTGCCGGCGGGGCAGGGGTGTCGGCTGCAAGCCAGGCTAACGCAGATGGTGGCGCTGCTGCGGGACGCCCTGGCCAAGGCCTTCGACAGCGATGAGTACAAGGCGCAGGTGCAGTCCAAGGGCGAGGAGATGCAGCGCGACGTCACGCGCCTGCTCGCCGAGATGCGCGCCGAGGCTCAGCAACACGGCCTCGACCTGATCCGCGCGCCCGATGGCAATATGGTCATCGCCCCGGTGTCACCGCCGGAAGGCACTGTGCCGATCGTGCCGGCGGCTGCGTTGGCCGAGCGCCAGGAAGCGGGCCGCAAGCAGCTGACAATCCGGCTGGCCGAACTGGCCGGCGTCGCGGGCCAGCGCCAGGCGGAATTTCAGCTATGGCTGGCCGAGGTCGACCGGGATATCGCCGAGCAGGCCGTCGCCGGCGTCATCGACGGTATCGTCAAGGACTTCGGCGGCCATGCGGGCCTTGGCCGCTGGTTCATCGCTCTGCGCGAGGACATTCTTGAACACATCATGATCTTCCGCGTGCCCGCCGCGGCGCCCGATCTGCCGCCCGGGTTCGAGCCGCCGGAGCGGCGGTACGCGTGCAACCTGATCGCCGACCATCGCGACAGCGACCGGCCGGCGGTGGTGCTGGAAGCCAACCCCAGTTACGAGAACCTATTTGGCCGTATCGAATACCGACGCCAGCAGGGCGGCCTGGACACCGACTTCACGCTGATCCGCTCGGGCAGTCTGCACCGGGCCAACGGCGGCGTGCTGGTGTTGCGGGCCGAAGCCCTGGCCGCCGATCCTTTCGCCTGGACGTTCCTCAAGGGAGCGCTGCGCGACCGCGAAATCGGTATCGAGGAGCTGCACCGCAGCGGTGGCATGCCGATTGCCGGTGCGCCGAAGCCAATCCCCATTCCGCTCGACGTCAAGGTCGTGGTGGTCGGCCATCCGCGCGCCTACTACGCGTTCTTCTCCATCGACGCCGAGTTCAAGACCTACTTCAAGGTCAAGGCGGACATCGATGCCGACATGCCGGCCGGCCGCGACAACCTGAAGGTTTACGCCGGGCTAATCCGCGCCATGGCGGCGGTGGCGACGCCGGGCGGTATCCGGGCCGACGCGGTGTCCACCCTGCTCGGCTACGCCGCCCGCCTGGCCGAACATCGCGAACGGTTGACGGCGCGCTACGAACTGCTGGAAGACGTGGTGCGCGAGGCGGTATCGCTGGAAGGGCGTTCGAAGACAGACATTATTTCGCGCAATTGCGTGCTCGGCGCGCTCGCGGCTCGGCGCCACCGCAATTCCCGCATCGAGGACCGCATGCACGAAGGCATCACCGACGGCCAGGTGATGATCGCGGTGACGGGAAAGGCGGTCGGCCAGGTCAACGGGCTGGTGGTGCGCGACCTCGGCGACTATGCCTTCGGCGCGCCATCACGCATTTCCGCCAGCGCCTCGGTCGGCCGCGCCGGCGTCATCAATATCGAACGCCACGTCGCCATGTCGGGGCCGATCCAGCAGAAGGGCATGATGATCCTGCAGGGCTGGCTGGCCGGCCGCTTCGCCCAGGACATGCCGATCGCCTTCGATTGTTCGGTGACGTTCGAACAGAACTATGGCGGTGTCGAGGGCGACTCGGCGTCGCTGGCGGAAATGCTGGTCATCCTGTCGGCGCTGGCCAACGTGCCGCTGCGCCAGGACCTTGCCATTACCGGCTCGGTCAACCAGCAGGGCATGGCCCAGGTCATCGGCGGCGCCACCTACAAGGTCGAGGGCTTCCATCGGGCATGCCGCGACCGCGGCCGGCTGACCGGCAAGCAGGGCGTCGTCCTGCCCGCCGCGAACGCGGTCAACCTGGTGCTGCGCGACGAGGTCGCCGACGCCATCGCCGCCGGCCGCTTCCACGTCTGGCCCGTCGATAGCATCGACGAGGCGGCGGCTCTGTTCACGGGTCTGGCCGCCGATGCGCTTTATGAAAAAGTCGCGGCGCGGCTGCGGGAATTCGACCGAATTCTTACCGAGCGGATTTGATCTTCCTTGCCCTATTCTCACTGCGGATACAATACGGGGTTACATCCGCACCCGTTCACCCTTCGGATCGTAGGGCGCGTTGACCGATAGGGCGGCCGGAAAAATCCTACGCGCAATGTCGATGGCGACACCCATGGCTGCCATGGCCTCTATCTCCGCCGGCGTACGGTCGATGTAGCCGATGCAAATGGGTTTCCCCACGGTGTGACCGAAGGTTGCCGATGTGACCTGGCCGACGGGGGTGCCAGCGGCGAGGATCGGTTCACCGCCGAGGGGCACGGCATCTGGGTCGTCGAGGGTGAGAAAGACGAGGCGGCGGCCGAGGCCGGCATCGCGCTGTTTCAGCAGCGCGTCGCGGCCGATGAAGTCGCGATTCCCATCCAGTTTGACGGTGAAACCGAGACCGGCTTCCAATGGAGTATCGCCGGCGGTGATGTCGTGGCCCCAGGCGCGGAAGCCCTTCTCGATACGCAGGCTCGACATGGCATGCAGACCGAGGTCCATGACGCCAAGGTCCGCGCCGGCGTCGAGCAGGGCGCCATAGACGTGGGCGGCGACCTCCGTCGGCACGTAGAGTTCCCAACCGAGTTCGCCGGTGTAGCTGAGCCGGGCGGCACGCGCCTTGCCGTAGCCGATTTCGATTTCGCGATGGCTGTAGAAGCGGAAGCCTTCGTTCGATAGATCGTCGGGGCTGACCAGTTGCATAAGCGACCGGGCGTTGGGGCCGGCGACGCCGATGACGGCGAGCCCCGAGGTGACGTCGATCAGATGGGCGTGCGCGCCTTCCGGCATGTGGCGGCGGATCCAATCCGCGTCCTTAGTTGCCTGGCCGGTGCCGGTGACAATCAGGTAACGGTCCTCGGCCTCGCGCAGAAGGGTGAGATCGCTTTCGATGCCGCCGCGGGTGTTCAGCATCGGCGTGTAGACGACGCGGCCCGGTTCCACGTCCACGTCGTTGGCGCAGAGGCGCCCCAGCACCGACGCGGCGTCCGGCCCGGCCAACAGCAGCTTGGCAAAGCTAGACTGGTCGGTGATGACGACGTTTTCGCGCGCCGCCCGATGCTCGGCGGCGGCGATGTCGAACCAGGGCGGACGGGCGAAGCTCAGGGTGTCGGCGATGATTTGACCCGCCGGCACAAAATATTCCGCCCGTTCCCAGCCAACCCGCTGGCCGAAGCGGGCACCGCGCGCCTTCAGGCTATCGTGCAATGGCGTCAGGCGCAGATCGCGCACGCTGGCGTATTGGCGTCCGGGATAGCTGATGGCGTAATGCAGGCCGAGTTCTTCGGGGATGCGTTCGTGCAGCGCGGCCTTGACGTTTTGCCACGGCGCGAAGCGGCGCGGGTCGAGCGGCCACAGATCCATGGTCGGCTGACCCTCGACAATCCACTCGGCGAGCGCGCGCCCGGCGCCGCCGCCGGAGCCGACGCCCATGGAATTCATGCCGCAGCCGAGGAAGAAGCCCTTGAGATCGGCGCTCTCGCCGAGCATGAACTGGCCGTCGCTGGTAAAACTCTCCGGTCCGTTGAGCAGCATCCGCACTTCCGCCGTCTCCAGACACGGCAGCCGGTGCAGGGCGTTCATCATCATCGGTTCGAAGTGGTCCCAATCCTCGTTCAACAGATCGAAGGCGAAGTCCTTGGGCAGTTTGTCCATCGGCAGCGGTTTGGCATTGGGCTCGAAGCAGCCGACCAGCAGACCCTCCACGTCGTCGCGGATATAGAGATGGCCGTCATGGTCGGACAACGTCGGCAGGTGCGCGGTCACCTCGGCGATGGGTTTGGTCAGCAGATAAAAATGTTCGCAGGCATAAAGCGGCGCGTTGACGTCGGCGAGGCGGGCGACCTCGCGGCTCCACAGGCCCGCGGTCAGCACCACGGTCTGGCAGGCGATGCGCCCGCGTTCCGTGACCACGGCGGAAATGCGGTCGCCGGTCTTCTCGAACCCGGTCACGGCGGTGTCCTCGAAGACCTGGACGCCGCCGGCCTTCGCACCCTTGATCAGGGCGGCGCAGGTGTCCGACGGATTGACCCGCCCGTCGGTCGGCGCGTGCACGGCGCCGATGATGTCGTCGGCGTTCATCAGCGGCCACAGGGCGGCGGCCATGTCTCTGTCGACGACCTCGGCCGGAACATCGAAAAGGTTGGCCAGCGCCGCCTGGCGCTTGATGTGGGTCAGCCGGTCGTCGCTGGTGGCGATGGACAGACTGCCGGTCTGGCGCCATCCGGTGGCCTGACCGGTTTCCGCCTCAAGCGACGAATAAAGCGCCACCGAGTTCTTGATAATGCGCGTCAGATTGGCGCTCGACCTCAACTGGCGGACCTGCGCCGCCGAATGCCAGGTGGTGCCCGAGGTCAGTTGCTTGCGTTCCACCAGGACCACGTCGGGCACGCCGAACTTGGCCAGGTGATAGGCGACGCTGCAACCCATGATGCCGCCGCCGATAATGACGACGCGAGTCTCGGTTGGAAAATTCGCTGTCGCCTGGGTCATCCGATTTTCCGCCGCTCAATTTGTCCATTGAACCGTAAGGACATGATGCAAATGTATCAAAAAGTATAATATTGAGCCTTGTGCATCATCATGTGGTTGTCACTTTGCAGCATCCGATGACGACGTTAGCATACGGCCACGCTAGCGAGGGATCCCACAATGGCGGAAAATTCAGAGGACGTGGCGATCTTTCAGGCCTATCGTCAGGCCAAGGAACGGGACGCCAAACGTAAAGCCGTTGAGGCAGCGGAACGCAAGTTGGCCGAGTCCGAACGCGCCCTCGACAATATTTACGGCGATGTGCAACCGGTCGCGGCGTTGGACGAAACAGCCCTGGCCCGAGAAGCGAGCGAAGCCATGGGCAAAGCCGAAGATCGCATCCGCGACATCAAGGGCGAGGGGCAGGGTGATGGCACACTGCTCTACATTTCCTCCACCGACAACATCAAGCATGCCTGTGATTTTCTTGCTGAGCGGCGCATCGGCCTGGTTCTGGTTTGCGACGCCGATGGCACCCTCGCCGGTGTGCTTTCGGAACGCGACGTTATTAGTGCCATCGCCGAACACGGGGCGGCGGCGCTGCAGACCGCGGTGGAAATATTCATCACCCGAGATGTCTTCACCTGCAAGTCCGAGGACCGGGTCAGCGACGTCGCCAAGGTGATGAGCGAACGCCGCTTCCGCCACGTGCCGATCGTCGATGACGGCACCTTGAAGGGCATGGTATCGGCCACCGATATCGTCAACTACTTTGCCCATATGGGCGACGGCTGAAGCGGCGGGGAAACACGGCATCATGAATTTTACTGTTAACCGCCTATCGGGCGCCGGCGGCGCCGAGGTTCGCGGTCTCGATCTGTCACAACCCATCGGCGACAATCTGGCCCAGGACCTGCGCCAGGCTTGGCTGGATCACGGCGGTATCATGGTGGTGCGAGATCAGCACTTGAGCAGCGAGCAGCACATCGCCTTCGCCCGCCATTTCGGGCCGTTATTTGGGGCTCCCGGTGAGAGCCCGTTGCAGGATACGGTGAGCCGCTACATCCATCCCGATTACCCGGAGCTTTATCGGGTTTCCAACAAGCTCGACGAGACCGGCGAGCCGTTGGGTCGTGCCCGTGCCGGCACCTACTGGCATTCCGACGTCAGTTTCCGGGAACGGCCGGCAGCGGCATCGATTCTCTATGCCCGTGAAATTCCGCCGATCGGCGGCGATACTCTGTTCGCCAATATGACCCTCGCATACGAGGCTCTGTCCGACGGCTTGAAAGCGATGCTGGCGCCACTGTATGCGGTGCATGATTTCGCCGTCGCCGCGGCGACCCAGTACGCGCGGCCGATCGTCGTCGAAACCGACATGGACGGTGCCAATCGGGCGCGCCATCCGATCGTCCGCACCCATGCGGAGACCGGCGCCAAGAGCCTGTTCGTCAACCCCGGCTTCACCCTCGGCATCGACGGCTTCACGGCCGACGAAAGCCGCGCCGTGCTGGAGCCTCTTTATCGCCACGCGATGCGGCCTGAGTTCGTCTATCGCCAGCAGTGGCAACCGCACGACCTGCTGATCTGGGATAATCGGTCGTTAATGCATTACGCCGTTGCCGATTATGGCGACGCACCGCGCTATCTGGAGCGCACCACCTGCATTGGTGACCGACCGGTTTGACCGTCACCATCACCCAGCCCGCGGATATTACGCTCGACGCTTATCGGCGGGCTGCCTGGGGCGGCGAGGCCGTGATGATCGCCGAGTCCGCGCTGGCCCATGTGGCCGAGACCCGGCGCGCCTTTGAGGCCTTCCTCGCCAATCAGCCGGACAGCACCGTCTATGGCGTGACCAGCGGCTATGGCCACACGGCGGGCCAACCGCTGAACGCCGAGGAACGGGCCGCCCATGCCGCCCGCGCGCCGTATCACATCCAGGCCGCCGTCGGCGAGCCACTGCCGGATCGCGTGGCGCGCGGCATCGTCTTCGCGCGGCTGGCGTCGCTGGTCAGTGGCCATGCCGCCGTGCGACCGGAAATCGTCGAACGGGTGGCGGCCATGCTCGACGGCCGCCCGCTGCCCGAGGTGCCATGGCAAGGCCAGGGCGTCGCCGGCGAAATTCTGATCCATTCGTTCCTGTTCGCCGACGTCGCGGCCGAGGCCGGCACAGTGGAAAAGGAAGCGGTGGCGTTAATCAACGGCGCACCCGCGGCCGCCGCCTTCATGGCCGACGCGGCGCTCGGCTTCGGCGCGCGGATCGACATTGCGGAGCAAGTCGTCGCCTTCTCCTACGAGGCGCTACGGGCACCGCTGGAACATGTGGATCCTGTGCTGGGACCGTTGTGGGGCGATGAACATGAACAGGCGACGCTGACGTCGCTGTGGACTCTACTCGATGGTGCCGAGATTGAAGGCCGCCGGGCCTATCAGGCACCGGTGTCGTTCCGCATCGCGCCGCGCTTGCTCGGCCGCGCCCGGCGCGCCCAGACGGAAGCCGCCAGTGCAGCCGCCACCGCGCTAAGCGCCGTTACCGACAATCCCATCTTTTTGCCACCCGATGGCGACCACCCATGGGGCCGCGTACTCAGCAACGGCAGTTTTCATAACGCTCGCGCGGCGCCGGTGCTCGACGATCTGGCAGCGACGGCGGCGGACCTGTGTCAATTGTGTGAACGGCTCAGCGTCGGGCTGTCCGACGAGCGTATTTCCGGGTTGGCGCAGAAGTACGAAGACACGGCCGGCAACCGGCGCTTCATGACGCCGCTATGTTTCACCCACGCTGGCCTGTCGGAAGACGCACGTCACCATGCTCAGCGCACGTTCCTGCCGGGCGGCGAAGCCGGCGGTTTCGGCGCCAATGATATGGCGCAACCGGCGGCCCGCGCCTGGCGGAAGGCCGAGCGGGCCACGGCGACCCTCGATCACGCATTGGCGGCAAGTGCATTCGTCGCCAGCGATGGTCTGGCCCGGCGCGGTGTCGAGCCGACGGCCGGCCTGACGGCCTTCGCCGCCGATGTCCGCGACGTGCTACCGACGACGGGGCCGATGAAGGATTTCCGCACGCCGCTTGAACGGTTGGCCGCGATCTTCCACGAGCGCGCTTATACGGCGTAGGTCAAATAGGTGCCGAGGATGTACTTGGGGCCGGACACCGGCGCCACGCCCATGTGCGGATACATCCAGAATGGCGGGAACATCAGCAACCGACCCTTTTTCGGCTTGACCTCGATTTGGAGGTCGGGAAATACCGTCGCGCCGCCCTCGGCGACATCCATCAGATACCAGAAGAACACCAAGAATCGCTTGGCGTTACCCAGGCTGTCGGAATCCAGATGCGGGCGAAAGTGGTCTTGACGGCCGGGGTCGTAGCGCTTGATGCGGTAGTCTTCCAGATGCGCCCGCCCCGGGATGGCGGCATCACATTCGTTGGCGTATTGCAGAGCGTATTGCTGCGTCGCTTCGACCAGTTGCGGTCGCAGGTCCCGCCAGGAGTCCAGGCGTTCGATGTTCAATTCCGTCCAGCGGGATTCTTGATCCGAATGCCTCGTTCCCTCGGGCACGCCGCCGGGACCGGTATGATGCGGCGTTTCCTGATCGAAGCGGGCGACCACGTCATCGCACAGCGCCGCCGGCAGGGCATCGTCATAGACGCGGATCAATTGTGAAAGTTCATTCACCGGTGGCTCCTTCCCTGCTCAAGTCGGCCATGGTAGACCAAGCCTTTACCGGCCGTCACCATTTCGTCATCCTGACCGAATGATAGACGACGATGGAGAACTATGGTGACGGCGCAAGCTCCCTATGGATTGACGGACCACGACAGCTATCAGGTGCACGCTTTCTGCCCCGGTTTGGTGGCGGCGGCGCGGGTGTTCAAGACCAATACCTTCCATCATGTCTCGGCCTGGATCTGGCGGGATGGCGGCGCGTTAAGCGAGGTGCTGAACGACGAACGCCCGCTGGTCCAGGGATCGGTCGGCCATCTGGATTTGACCGGTGACGGCGTCCGTATCACCGCGCCCGATGGCGAATGCATGCTGGAAACGCCGAGCCTGCGCTTTCAGTATACGCCGCGAACGGAATTGCGTTGGCCCGACACCATTTCCGATGTCATCCACCAGCCCGATATGGAAATGACGGTGCATGTGGACGGCGAAAGTCATGCCGGCATCGGCTACGTGAAACGCTACACCTGGACGCCGCATCCGCATTATTGGGGTTATCGTTTCATCCAGGGCTACGCCGATGACAATCGCATCAATCTGTGGACCGCCGAGGCGACCTTCGGCGAGGCGCAGTACGATTACATGAAAATCCTGCGCCCCGACGGCAGCTTGGCAGAAGCCGGACCTTGGCAAAGCTGCCACCGGGACAATGGCGCGCGTGGCGTCATCGATGGCCAGGAGGTTCAGGTGTCTATCGAGGAGTTGGGCCGCTGGGAGGCGCCGCTGCGCTCCGACGGCATGGACAGCCTGATGCGCCAACGCGCCTGCCGCCTCACCGTCGACATCGATGGCACCCGCCACCAGGGCATGGCGATCAACGAAAATTGCTTCGGCACACTGGGTTGAGAAGCCTCAGTTATCCGCGACGCGCTGGCCATTGAGCCTCATCGCCGGCCGCGCTTGCCCTCGGCGCGGATGGCATCGGTGAGGATGGATAGCGCGGTATCCAGTTCGGCGTCGGTGGTGGTCATGGGCGGCACCAGGCGGATGACGTTCTGCAAGCCCCGCGTCCCCCGAATTTGAAAAATCAGGCCGCGCTTCAAGGCGAAATCGAAGATGCGCTTGGTCGCCGCGTTGGCCGGTGTCTTCTTCTTGCGGTCGCTGACCAGTTCGATGCCGAGCAGCACGCCGCGGCCGCGGATGTCGCCGATTAACGGACTTTCCTTGGCCAGCGCGCGGAACGCCCCCTTGATGCGTTTTTCGATGTGGCGGGCGCGGCCCGGCATGTCCTCCTCGACGACGATGTCGAGGCTTTCTTCGCCGGCGGCGCACAGCAACGGATCGGTGGCATGCGAGCGAGTGGCGAAATAGCCGTTGGCGACCGCTGCCTCTGCCACCTTGGAGGTGGTGCAGACGGCGCTAATCGGCAGGCCGCCGCCGAAGTGTTTCGACAGCGCGATGATGTCCGGCTTGACGCCTTTTTCATGTTGGAAACCAAATAGCTTGCCGGTTTTCCCCAACCCGGTCTGCGCCTCGTCCATGATCATCAGCATGCCGCGCTTGCGAAGTTCCCCCTGCAGCCGCTTGAAATAGCCCTCCGGCGGCACGATGACACCGCCGGCGGACAGGATCGGCTCGCCGATGAACCCCGCCGGCTGGCCGGAAAAGTTGGCGTCGGCCAGTTCCATGCTGGTGGTCAGGCATTGCATGTCGCAGCTCGGAAATTTCAGCTTCAGCGGACAGCGATAGCAATACGGCGTCGCGATCGCCGTGGTATGCGGCGCCACGATGCTGTGCTTGCGGCGTTCCCAATTGAACGACAGGGACCGCGTCAGATACGACGTCGACCCGTGCAATCCAGCGTGAAAGCCGAGCACGTCGATGCCGCCGGTCGCCTTGCGCGCCAGATCGACTGAGGCCTCGATGGAATCGCTGCCCGAAACCAAAAACAGCGACCGCGCCAGAGGATTCGGCAGCAGCTTGCCGAGTTTCTCGTGCAGCCGCAGGCGCGGCACGTTGAGCATGGTGTTGGTGGCGTGCATCAGCGTTTTCATGGTGCGCTCAATGGCGGCGATCATGCGCGGGTGCTGATGGCCGAGCGCGGCGCCCATCTGGCCGGACTGGAAATCCAGGTAAGTCCTGCCGTCGGTGTCAGTGACGGTGCGGCCTTCGGATTGGGCCAGGATCGGCCGCTGTTCCAAGCCGCCCATGTAGCTGCCGGGCGCCGTCGGGAACACCCACTGGCTGACGATGTCCTTGGCGCGTTTGCGGTTCATGCCGGGATCACCTGGTATTCCAATTCCTTGGGCATTCGGTCGGCGCCGTTGGTCGGGTTCATATCCTGTGGGCATGAGGATAATACGACGATGCAATCCATCTCCGCGCGCAATGTCATCGCGTCGCCGGGTTTCGATACCGGCGGTTCCTTGGTCAGCTCCTTGCCGAGGCTCCATGGCCGATTGGAAAACATGTTGAACGGACAGGGGGTACGGACCCCGTGATGGCCGAGCTCGGCAAGGGCCGCCTTCAGATTGTCGGTGCAGTTGTCGTGATATCCGTCGTGGCCGAGCAGATGATAGCGATGGACGTCGCAAGCGGCATTAAGAGTGTCGTGCACGCCGGGGCTGGTATCGGCGGTGATGGTCAGAATGGGTCGCCGTTGATTGGTCAGGAAGGCACCGCCGATGTCCGGCATCATACGGTCAAGGGTGGCGCGGGTGTGTTCCATGGACATGTACTCTTCCAGATCAGCCGCGTTGAAGGCCCAGGTATCGACGCATTGCGTGCCGTGGGTGTTGATGACGATAATGCTGTCGCCCTTGGTCACGTGTTGCGCCCGGCCTTGCCGTGCCGGCACCGTGACCGTATCCATGTTACCGCCGTCCATGTTTCTCACCCTTCCTGATTGTGCCTCTTGCCAAGGCGAGTAGAATGGCATGAACTCAGAACCGTTGACCAGTGGAGACGAAAATGACCGAACCGCATGACATCCTCTATCTCGGCGCCAAGGACTTGGATGGCCTCGGTCTCGGCATGCCGGAAATCGTCAACATCCTGGAAGACGTGTTCCGTCACAAGGCGGCCGGCAATACCGTAAATCCACCAAAAATCTTCTTCCATTTCGATCAGGACCGGTTGTACAGCGCCATGGCCAGTTCGTGCCCGCCGCTTGGTCATGCCGGCTGCAAGTGGCAATCCGGTGATCCGGCCAACGCTTCGCGCGGCATGCCGTATATCCAGGGCCTCTATATCCTCAACGAACACGCGACCGGTCAGATGGTGGCGGTGATGAATTCCGAATGGATCACCGGCCGCCGCACCGCCGCCGCCTCGGCGCTGGTCGCCCGCCATCAGGCGCGGGCGGGCTCAACGGAACTGGCCATTCTCGGCTGCGGTCTGCAGGGGCGCATGCATCTGGAAATCATCGCCCATGAGGTGCCAAGCTTGGAGCTATGCCGGGTCTATGACCTGGTGCCCGAGCGTCAGGCGGCCTATGTCGAGGAATTCGACGGCCGGTTCGGCGGTGTTCGGGTGGTGGGAGCGGAAAGTGCGGAAGCGGCGTGCCGCGGCGCCGACGTGATCATTCCGGGTGGCCCCATCACCAAACAGCGCAACGCCACCATCGTTTCGGACTGGATCAAGCCGGGGGCGCTGATCGTCACTATCGATTACGATTCCTACGTCACCGACGAATGCATCGCCGCCATGGATATCGTCATGACCGACGACCGGGGCCAGATTGAGGATGCCGGCGTGCATGAAGGCAAGTTTACCGGTGTCACCCGCATCGACGCCGACAACGCGGAACTGATCGTCCATGGTACCGGCAAGCGCCAGAACGACGACCAGCGTATCCTGGCGTTCAATTTGGGGATCGCGCTGGAAGACGTGGCGACGGCGACGGAAATCTACAAGCGGGCCCGGGCGACGGGCGCTGGAACCGTTCTGCAGGCTTAACGCCCACAGCGGCGGGTCAACGCGACCGGCCGTGGCTCGCCTCGGCGGGGGCCGGTGCCGGGGGTGAACCGAATTTCGTCGATAACGGGCTTTCCAAATTTTTCGTTGATGGCCCGCGCCGTCCGCCCGCCGATGGTGTCGAGTTCCGCCGCCGTCGCCTTGCGGTCGGGGGGGTGTTCGGACAAAAACCTCAGTTGCACGGCCTCGACAACCTGCGGCAGGCGCAGGCAAATCAAGCGCACTGCCTTGTCGTCGGTCGCGCGCAGGGTCGGCGCATAGAGATGTTTTTGCCGTCCCGCAGCTGCCGCTCCGGTCCAGTAGATCGGCTTAACCGTAAAATCGAGAGGGTTCAACTCCGGTGCTGGCTCGGCGGCGGGTGGTTTGGTGGGTGAGCGGGGTGGCTCGGTCGTCGTCGGTTGTATCGCCGGTTCTTCCTTCGTTATTTCGTTCTTGGCCGCGTCGGCGGAACCAACCTCGGGCGTGTCGGGCGGATCGCTGCTCAAAAGGAACGACCCGCCGGCGACAACAACCAGGACGGCTGCGACGGCACCAATGACGAGTTTTTTGCGCCCAGCACCGGCGGATAATCCAGCTTCCCGCATGGGGGTCAGCGAATCCGCCTCTGATTCGGCCGTCCGCGCCGCTTCACGTTTCTTTTCTGCGACGAATTTCTTGGCGAGGGCGATGCGCCGGTCCTTGATGATGTGCAGCGCGCCGATGATGACCGCCCGTGCCTCGATCACATCCGACGCGGCGGCGATGCGCTTGTCCATCTCCCTGGTCATTTGCTGCGCCTCGGTGAGGTCGCTCTTTCGGTTATACAGCATAGAAATCACGGCAACGGCGCTTTCACGCAGTGCCAAGGTGGTGCGCGCGCTGTTGATCAACGGAATAATGCCGGTATTCGGATCCTCGAACACCCGTTCCCAGTCCGTGGTGCCGTCAGGCGTCTTCGGCCACCCCCGGCGGTTGTCCGGAGGCGGTTTGATGGTATCAGTTGTCACGGCTCTTCCCCAGATTTGTTGAGATCGCCCAGGTTGATCCCTTGCCGTCGCCTATAGTATAGCCGAAAAATCGACATCAGGTATGATGAAACGCATATCCGTGCGATCAACAGTTTCGGTGGGTTTTTGTCGACAGGCCATGACGCCGCCACTAGGCTGAAGCCCATGGATCATCAATCTTCCATGATCGGCTATGGCAGCCGCGACGGCGAGACATTCAAGCGCTATTATCTTCGCAATGTGGCCATCAGCGAAGGTTGCGGTTGCGCCGAATTGTTGATTACCCGCAATATGCCCGCCAATCACGGCGTATCCGTCATTCCGGCTGTGATCAATCTATTTGTGGCCGGGCTGCGGCGCATGTTCGGCAATCATCGGCGGCCGCCACAGGGCTGAACCGGCGCGCGACCCGGTCGAAACGACATTCATGAGTAAACAATCCGTCATCACCGTCACCGTCGCCGAGCGGATCGCCGTCATCACCCTCAATCGGCCCGAGCGTCTGAACGCCATTAGCCGCCAGACCATCGCCGAGGTCGGCAGCACCATGGATGATCTCGAGGCACGCGACGACGTCGCCGTCGTCATTATCCACGGCACCGGACGCGCCTTCAGTGCCGGCATGGATCTGAAGGATGATGCCGCCGCCGGCATCGACGGCGCCGAGGCCTGGCGCGACATCCTGTCCGAGGATATGGCCTTCATCATGCGGTTCTGGGATTTTTCCAAGCCGACCATCTGCATGGCGCACGGCTTCTGCCTCGCCGCCGCGTGCGAGCTTTCCATGGCTTGTGACATCACGATCGCCGAGGAAGGTACTTACTTCGGCGAGCCGGAGTTGAAATTCGGTAGCGTCATCACCGCCATGCTGATGCCTTGGTTGTGCGGTCCCAAGATCGCCAAGGAACTGTTGCTCGGCGCCGATGACCGGGTGACAGCCGAACGGGCGTTGCAGATCGGCCTCGTCAATAAGGTGGTGCCAGCGGGTAGCGGCATGGACGCCGCGATGGAGATGGCGCGGCGCATGGCGACCATGGACGCGGACGCGGTGCGCCTGACCAAGCGCGCCATCAACGCCGCCTATGAAGCCATGGGTCTGCGCCAGGGTTTGCGGGCAAATCTCGATCTCGCCATCGAGATCGAGGCCATGGAAACGCCGTCGCGCAAGCAATTCAAGGAGATCGCCGCCCGTGACGGACTCAAGGCGGCGTTGGCCTGGCGGGACGGCAGACTGGCGAGCGACGGCTCCGGTTGACCCAGATCATGGCCCCCGTGCCTGCCCCATTACATATTCGAGAAATAGAATATGTAATGGGGCGTACGGTGCATGATATTGCCGTGGAAAACCGGCGGTATAATTCTTGGGTTGCTCTTCTTTTCGGCCGTGTTGCTGATCAAGCCGATCGGGGTATCGACCCAGTTCGTCATCCTTGACGGTATCCTATGGGACATGGTCAACCCAGCGGCCGTCGTCTCCGACGATAAGGCCAAAGGCGGCTATGCCAGCCCGAATGCCTATCTGAACAAGAGCGGCGGCACCTACGCCAAGGCCGTCGCCAATCCACTGAATTACGGTTTGATCTTCGTTATCGCCATGGCCGTCGGCGCGGCAATCTCGGCGCGACTGCGCGGCGGCGTGCCGAGGGGCGAACGCGAAATGCCGGCGGTCTGGCGGGCCAACTTCGGCGACGATCCGTGGAAACGCTATGTGGCCGCGTTTCTCGCTGGCGTGGTCGTCCTCTACGGCGCCCGTCTGGCCGGTGGCTGCACCTCGGGACATATGATGAGCGGCATGATGCAGACAGCCATATCCGGTTACATCTTCACGCTTGGCGCCTTCCTCGCCGGGGTTCCGCTGGCGTCGTTCGTATTCAAACGGGAGCCCTGAACCATGACGACAATGATCCTTGCCATCGTCATCGGCGGCGCGTTCGGCTTTGTCCTCGACCGGATCGGCGCGACCAACCCCGGTTACATCATCCGCATGCTGAACCTGACGGACCTGCATCTGATGAAGACCATCATGCTGGCTGTCGGCGTCGCCTCGGTTCTGCTGTTCGGCGGGCTCCTGGTCGGCGTCGTCAATGCCGGCCACATGTCGGTCAAGACCGCCTATTGGGGCGTTTTTATCGGTGGAATGATGCTCGGCGTAGGGTTCGCGATTTCCGGTTTCTGCCCCGGCACAGGTCTGACCGCCGCTGCCACCGGCCGCAAGGATGCCCTGTTCTTCGTCCTCGGCGGGTTGCTTGGCGCCGCTGCCTATATGGCCAGTTACGAATGGGTGGCGACGACGGGCCTGCTCGACAAAATCATGGGCGGGAAAGTGACGCTCGGGACCATCACTGGAACCAACTATCCAGCGATCCTCGCTTCGGCGCCGGGCGAACTCCTGGGCATCGGACTCGCTGCCGTGATGATCGTCATCGCCGGAATACTTCCGTCTTCAATTAGGAACGACGCTGAATGACCAAACTGATTGTTCTTGTCGTCACCCTCGCCGTTTCCGCCGGCGCGGCGCTGGCCGGCGATCTGGAAACACGTGCCGCCGAAAGCCGTGCCGTCGTCAAGGCATTCGCTGACAGCCTCAAGGGCGAACTGGTCGCGGCGCTGAAAGCCGGCGGCCCGGTGATCGCCATTGACGTCTGCGGTCGGTCCGCGGCCGCCATCACCAAGGATAGTTCCGACCGCACCGGCTGGCGGGTGGCGCGCACGAGCCTCAAGACGCGCAATTCCAACAACGCGCCCGATGCCTGGGAATCGGCGGTGTTGAAATCCTTCGACGCTCGCCGCGCCGCGGGCGAGGACCCAAAATCTATGGAGTTCTTCGAAGCCGTGAGCGACGACGGCAAACGGGTGTTCCGCTACATGAAGGCCATCCCGACAGCGGCGAAGCCGTGCCTGTCCTGCCACGGCACCAAGATCGCACCCGCCGTGGAGACGGCCCTGGATGTGCGATACCCGGAAGACCGGGCGCGTGGCTACGAGGCCCGTGATATTCGCGGCGCCTTCACCGTCACGCAGCCGATGGACTGACGTTTCAGCCGACCCGCGTCGAAAAGGAAATTGGAAATGTCCAAGAACTATCCCGCGATCGCTTCAGATCTCAGCGCCGCCATTGCCGAGCTTCGAAAGGGCATCCCCGAGACCATGGGCGGTTTCTCCGCCCTCGCCACCGCCGCCACCTCGCCAGGGGTACTTGATTCAAAGACCAAGGAACTGATCGCCACGGCGATCGGGGTCGCGGTTCGCTGTGACGGCTGCATCGCCTTTCACGTCAAGGCGGCGGTCAAGGGAGGTGCCACGCGGGACGAGATGCTGGAGATGCTGGGCATGGCCATATACATGGGTGGCGGCCCGTCTATGGTCTACGCCGCACAGGCGCTGGAGGCATACGACCAGTTCGCCGCCGCGTGATCTTCTAGCGTCCGCCCTTCCTTGCCACTTCCTGTTCGCGGAGCAGGCGGCGGTTGATCTTGCCGCTTGAGGTCATGTCGAAGGCGTCCACGTATTCCACCTCGCGCGGGTATTTGTAGGCGGCGAGGTTTTCCTTCACATGAGCCTGAATTTCGGCCGTTAGGTCATCGGACGGCGTTTGCCCCGTGGCGAGACGGATGAACGCCTTGACGATAGAGCCTCGATCTTCGTCCGGGCTGGCGACAACGGCGGCCTCGGCGACGGCGGGATGACGGACCAGGCAATCCTCGATTTCCGACGGACCGATGCGGAAGCCGGAGCTCTTAATCAGGTCGTCGGTGCGGCCGCGATACCAGAAATAGCCATCAGCATCGCGTACCGCCATGTCGCCGGTGCGCAGCCACGGACCGAAGCGCAGGTCGGCGGTTCGTTCCGGGTCTTTCCAATAGCCGAGGAACTGGGTCACGTCGTCGCCAGCGGTGACCACCTCGCCCACCTCGCCGTCGGGGACCGGGGTGCCGGAGTCGTCAACGATGGTGGTGGCATGACCCGGGTAGGCGATGCCCATGGATCCCGGCAGGGACGGATAGAGCGCCTTGCAGCTACCGATCAAATGATTGACCTCGGTTAAGCCATAGAATTCGTTGCAGACGATGCCGAGATCCTTTTCCGCCCAATCCAGCACGGCGCCGGGCAGTGCCTCGCCGCCGGTGCAGACGACCCGCAGCCTGAGGTCGGGCCAGCGGGTGCGCGCATCGGCGACTTGCGCCAGGCGCTTCAACGCCGTCGGCGTCAGGAACGAATGGGTGACACCGCGTCGGGCCATGAACGCGAACGCCCACTCGGCGTCGAAGCGGTGTTCCGAGGTCACCACGGCGCGGCCGAAGCGCCAGGCGATCAACAACAGATCGAGCAATCCACCGACCCAGGCCCAATCCGCCGGCGACCAGAACACCGAATCCGGATCGTCGCGATCCAAATTAAAGACCAGCGATAGGCTGGGCACGTAGGCTTCGAGAATGCGGTGGCCGTGCATGATGCCCTTGGGCAACCCGGTCGAGCCGGAGGTGTACATCAGCAGGGCGATGTCGTCGGCGCCGGTATCGACGGCGGGGAAGCTATCGCCCCCCGACGCGAGCAGGTCATCGAAGGAAATCTCATCACCTTGTGTATTGCCGACGACGATGCGGTGTTTGAGTGTTGGAAACTCGGCCCCACGGCCCCGGAAACGATCCCAGGCGTCGTCCTGGGTGACGATGGCCGCCGCCTCCGCGTGGTTGAGAATATGCGCCAGGGTGTCCGGGCCATAAAGCTGCGACAGGGTCACCGCGATGGCGCCGAGCTTATACAGCGCCATGTGGACGATGCCGGTTTCCGGCCGCATGCCGGTATGCAGCGCCACCCGGTCGCCGCGGCCGATGCCGAGGGCGGCCAGGCCATGGGCGAGGCGCGAGGCGTCGCGATCCAGTTCGGCGAAAGTCCAGGTGCGGAGATTGTGTTCCTCGTCCTCGAAGATCAGTGCCGTATTGTCTGGGGTTTCGGCGGCATAGCGCTCGACCGTGTTGCGCGCGATGTTGGACTTGGGTGGTATGACGATTTCATAACCATTCTCACCATCGGCACGCCGAAGATTGAGCGAGTCGAGCCGCGCGTCATCGATGCGGTAGGTCATGTGCCGTCCTCCGCCGGCTCGAAAACCGCCGCCTGAGCCGGGTGCCCGAGAGGTCCGTCGGCGCCGGCGAGCCGCACCGCAAGGCCGGTCGCGTCGTCACCGTCGAACTTCTCCAGGCGGCCGAAGGCGGCATTGTCTGCCCCGGTCATGGCGACGAGAACAAAAATGACATCCCGGTCGGTATCCGTGAACGGCAGTCGGGTGCGGATGCGGGTCGCTGATACCACGCGGCCGGTGCCCGCCAGATCGACGGCTGAGCAGGCACCGCCATCGTTCGGGCAGGTGATGTGCGGCGGGAACCAGGTTTTCCCGCAGTGGTCGCAGTGCGCGGCGCTCGTTCGCCCGTTTGCCAGGGCATCGAAGTAGTCGCCCAGCGCGCCGGTGGCGTGGTCATAGCCGAGGGTAAGGTCGAGGCGGCTCTCGGTGCTCATGGGCCGACCCGTTCCATCACATGCACACAGGCCAGTGTACCGACGCCGCCATGCACGTCGATGAGGCCGCGGCGAAAGTCGGCAAGATTCCGATAGCGCCCGGTCAGCAGGCGATCCATGGTCACAGCCTGGGCGATGCCGGTGGCGCCTGGCGCGCCACCTTGTCCCAACAGACCGCCGGACAGGTTGACCGGCAATCGGCCATCGTGATCGAAGGCGCCATCGGCGATAGCTGGGCCGGCATCGCCGGGGACGGCCAGGCCGAGCGCCTCGAGGCTTTGAACTTCCGCGCCGGTGAAGGGGTCGCAGACCTCGGCGACCTCGATGTCGTCGGCCGGGTCGGCGATACCGGCCATGGCATAGGCCGCGTCGGCGGCGCGCCGCTTGGCGGCGAAGGCGTGGCGCTCGGTACGGTCGCCGAGCCGCGCGTGGTCGCTACCGACGCCGCTGCCGGTGATTCTGCTGCGCGGTTGGTCGGAGGCCGGCGCGGTATCCGGGTGGGCCAGCACGATGGCGGCGGCGCCGTCACTAGCGAGGCTGCAATCGAGCTTGCGGTACGGTGTCGCCACCATCGGTGATGCCAGGACATCATCGATGGTGATGGTCATCGGTTTGTGCGCCCACGGATTGCCGACCGCGTTGCCCCGGTTTCGGACCGAAACATGGGCCATCTGTTCCGCCGTGGTGCCATGGCGCGCCATGTGTTCGGCGATGGACAGCGCATACAGCGCCACCGCGGTGGCGCCCGCCATGCCGTCGACCTCGGCGTCGAAGGAGAGGCCGTAGACCAGTTGCACTCCAGCGGGGTCCAGGTGCCCGGCGGCGGCTTCGAAACCGACCACAAGAACCCGACGCGCCAGCCCGGCCATGATCTGTGCCATGGCTTCGCGCAGGGCCAGTCCGCCGGAGGCACCGCCGCCCTCGACCCGCACGACCGGCCGGCCGGCAAGTCCCAATTCGCCTAGGACCACGGGGCCCGGATTGATCTGCAATGATAGAAAGTCGCTTTCGCTAGCCACCACGACGGCGTCGATGTCGGCGGCGTCCAGTTCGGCGTCGGCGAGCGCGTCGGCGCCGGCTTGGCGCACCCAGTCACGCCAATGGGTGCCATTCCGATGTCGGCCGAAGGGGGACACGCCGCCGCCGAGGATCAGGGGTCGGGAATCCGTCACCGCCGTTACCCCCCGATCATCTTTTGCGGCAGCCAGGTCGCCAGCTCGGGAAAAACGATCAGCAGCGCCAGCACGATCAAGTCGAGGAAGATGAACGGGATCACGCCGAGGGCGACATGCCTGAAATCCGCCTGCTTGCCGACGGCGCCCAGCACGGCAAACAGATTTATACCCACCGGTGGCGTGACCACGGATATTTCGATTAGTTTGACCAGCACGATACCGAACCAGATGGGGTCGATGTCCAGCGCCGTCACCACCGGGAACAGGAACGGCAGGGTGACGACCATCATCGACGTGGTGTCGAGAAAACAACCCAGCACGATGTAGAGGATCGAGGCCATGATCATGAACATCACCGGCGTCGAGGCGATGGCGGTGATTTGGCCGACCATGTCATCGATCACGCCGACAACCGCCAGCATGCGCGAAATCAGTAATCCACCGATCAGAATGACGAAGATAATGCAGCTGATCGATGCCGCGTCCTGGAGCGCGGGAACCAACCAGCCGCCGCGCAGTCCGCGCTTCTTGTGCACGGCCAGGCAGAAGGCACCGAAGGCGCCGGCGGCGCCGGCCGCCGATGGCGGGAACAGGCCGGAATAAATGCCGCCCAGTACCAGCATCATGAGCATCAGGATCGGCCAGACGTCGCCGGCCGCACGCCAGCGTTCCGGCCAGGTCACTGGCACATCGATGGGCGGCGCCAGGCTGGGTTTAACCCGTACCATGACGTAGATGCCGCCGAGGTAAACGATGGCCGTCAAAATGCCAGGGATGACACCGGCGATCAGAAGTTGGCCGACCGACTGTTCGGTCATGATGGCGTAGATGACCATGGTGATCGACGGCGGGATCATGGCGGCGAAGCTGCCGGCGCCTGCGATTGCACCGATGGACAGGCTTTTGTTGTAGCCGAACTTCATCATCTGCGGGAAGGCGATGCGGGTGAACACCACCGCGTTGACGATGGTCGAGCCCGAGATCGCCGCGAAGATGGCGGAGCCGACGATGACGGCCTGGTATAGCCCGCCCCGGAACCGGCGCAGCCACACATCGGCGGCGTGGAACACCTGCGCCGTGACGCCCGAGGCCTCGGCCAGTACGCCCATCAACACGAACATGGGCAGCACGGCGAAACCGTAATTGTTGACCACCCAGAACGGCAGCACCTGCAACTGGCCCATGGTCAACAGCGGTCCGGCACCCAGCAGCATGCCGCCGATTCCGATGACGCCCATGGAAATACTGACCGGGATACCGGCCGCCAAGAACACGAACAGCAGGCCGGCGCCCGAATAGCCGATGGTCAGCGGTTCCATGAGGTGTCCAAATTCATTGCCGGACGGTGCATCAGCTGACCGGCATGTCGGTGTGGTGTTCCATGTCGGTGGCGTCGAAGCGCTGATTGAGCACCGCCAGCAGATCGAACAGGCATTGCACGGTCATCAGGGTGGCGCCGAAGCCAAGAATCAGTCGCGCCGGCCAAACTGGAAATTTGATCAGCCCCGGCGCGTATTCGCCAACGGACACACTGTGCACGCCAGCTTTCCATCCGTACCAGGCGATCAAGCCCCACATGCCGGCGCTCAGCAGGTGTTGCAGCAGTTCAAAGAATTTCCGCCCCGCCGGTGGCAGTCTGTTGACCAGAACCTCGACTCGGATGTGGTTGCGTCGCGCCTGGCCGAGTGACGTGGCGAGGAACACCGTCACCACCATCATCGTCGCCATGAATTCAAAGGCGGCGGGGATGGGTCGGCTTTGGATGCCGACTAAATCCAGGTTAGTGCCGATGACATCGGCGGCGCCCATCACCATCATCATCAACAGGGCGATGCCGGACAGCAGGCCGCACGCGAGGTTGACGCGCAGCAGCCAGCGCGCAACGGCGAACGGCGGTTTTGCGGCCGCGTCGGATGTGGTCTCACTGGTCATCGATGCGTCCCACGAAAACGCGGGACCGGCCCGCCCGAACCGATCGAGATGCCTCGATACGGTTCGGGCGAATTCCGGTATCCGTCGTCAGCTTACTTTACGACTTCACGCCAGATGGCGATGGTCTTCCGGGCATCGTCGCCACGTCCCTTGGCTTCCATGTCCTTGATGAAGTCACCAAAGAAGTCGGGGTTGGCGGCTTTCCACTTTTTGGCCTCGGCGGCCGGGAAGTCGTGGAACTTGACGCCCTTGGCCTTCAGCGTGGCGATCGCCTTGTCGCCGGCGGCGATGACTTGGTCGCGGTCACGACGGGCGGCCTGGAACGACAGATCCTGGATGATCTTCTTGTTCTTGGCGCTAAGACCGTCCCACACCTTGGCGGCAATCCAGACGGCGTTGGTCGGGCCTTCCCACAAGGTGATCGAATGCACGTGTTTGGCCACTTCGTAGATCTTGTAGTTGACCATCAGGTCGACCGAGAACGGAATGCAGTCGACGGTACCGCGCGACAGGCCTTCATAGAGTTCAGGCAGGCCCAGCGTCACCGGCACGCCGCCGGCGGCCTGCACCATGCGCGGCATATCCTTGCCCCAGGTGCGGACCTTCTTGCCCTTCATGTCGGCAACACCCTTGATCTGCTCCTTGCACACCAACAGGTAGGGATTGAGGTGGTGGAAGAACAGCGCCTTCATGCCGTTGCGCTTGGCTTCCTTGTCGTATTCGTCGACCTCGGTGAGCAGCCGCTCCATCAGCGCGGTCGCCTGCTCGGGGCGCGACATCGCCATCGGGATCGAGTTCGGCGCGGCGTGGAACGGCAGTTCCGCCGGGAAGTAACCCGGCGACATGGCGGCCAGGTCGATGGCGCCCTTCTGGATCAGGCCCAGGTTTTCCTTGGCCTTGCCGAGCACCCCGGCCCAGAAGATTTTGACCTTCACTTCGCCGTTGGTGCGCTTCTCGATCTCCGAAGCCCACCACTTGTCGACCTTGGCACCGGCAGTGGTTTCCGTCCACTGGTTCGACATGCGCAGTTCCTTGGCCTGGGCCAAGCCGGCAAAACCGGCGACCAGGCCAATGGCGACGGTCGCGCAAACACCCTTGCGGATGACAGACATATTCAAATCCTCCCGTGATTTTGATGAACGTGAAATTCCGCCCATGGCGGCTCGAGCCGCTTCTCGTAGGAACGACACATTATGGCGAGACACGATATATCAACGCAAATTATATAACTTTATCATTTTTCATAAGAAAATCTGATATAATTGATTGCGGAAATTCAGGATGCGGCAATGAACCTCAAGCACATCGAAGCCTTCGTTCAGGTCGCGCGCACCGGCAGCGTCAGCGCCGCTGCGGCGAGATTGAATACGACGCAGCCCGCCATTTCGATGCGGCTGCGCGATCTGCAACGCGACCTCGACACCAAGCTGCTCGACCGCAGTCGTCGCAGCGTCCGCCTGACCCCGGCCGGCCGCACGTTTCTCGAGCGCGCCGAGCGCATCCATGCCCTGGCGGAAGAGGCGCTGGCGGAATTCGGTTCCGAGCACACCATGGTCGGCCGTATCCGGCTCG